>NZ_JAJMLX010000151.1 GCF_020991325.1 Bordetella petrii
GCTACGACGCCGCCGCGCTGGACCGTACCGGCAATGTGGAACTGCGCATGACGCTTGCCGCCATGGGCGCGGTGGGCCTGCAGCCGTATGTGCATGAAGCGCCCGACGGCCCCTGCGCCATGCATTTCGAACCCACCCCCGCCCTGCTGTCCCTGGCGCCGCAGCGCGACACCACCCAGTTGTGCGGCGCGCTGGGCCTGGACACCGTGGCGCGGCCCGATGACCTGGCGCGGGAGATCCTGCTGGCCATGGTGCTGGGACCCGTGGCCTTTCCGTTTCCTGGCGCGGCAGAAACGCGCAGCGCCGTGCGCATCCGCCAGAACATCGTGCAGGCTGCCCGCCAGACGGCGCTGGCCTTCGATACCGAACACGCTGAACGACCGGAAGGCTACTGGCGCTACGACGAGGCGCGCGGGTTCACCATCGAGCCGGGCGTGTCGCTGATCGAGGCGTTGCGCAAGGCCACCCAGCCGGACGTATCGGGCAAGCTGTACGCGTTTTCGTGCTACCGGGCCACCGAATACGTCACCCTGCTGGGCATCGCCCAGGAACTGCGCGACGCGCACCCGGCGCTGTACTCGGCCTTGCAGCGGCAATGGGAAACGCGCGCCATCATGTCGGGGCTGTTCCACGAGGTATTCCTGCGCGAATACGGGTCGATGGACCAACCCCTGCCGTCCAGGTACTACGTGCCCGGCGACCGCCTGTGGTTCCGCAACCCCGACGGGCACTCGTCCAATGTGGAAGGCTACGAAGGGTCGTGGCTGTTCTATCTGGGCAGCGGGCTGTTCAACAACTTCTGGAAACGCGACTAGCCCTACACCTTGACCGCCAAGTGCGTGGAAATCCATCACTGGCGCGATGGCGCGCGGCACGATGCCGCGGGGCGGCTGGTGCTCGACGAAAGCATCGTCGAGGCATGCGTGGCCCGCACCCTGCAAGACCCCGATGCAGTTCGGCAAATCTTGGCACGCATGCTGCGGCGGCGCGATCCGCAAGGGGTGTATGCGGAAGGCGGCTGCATCGACGCCACGCGCGAATGCGCGCAATGGGTACTGCCGGGCACCGCGCAGATCGTACTGCCGGATGCACCGCTGGCGGATGCCAGGCCTCCCGTCGAGCCCTGACACCGCCAGCGCGGGACACGTTCAGCGCACCTTGCCCGCCTTCCATGCCTGCAGCAGCTGGTCGTACGGAATGGTCTGACCCTGCGGCTTCTCATTGGCCAGCTTCTTCCACGGGGCATGCTCGTCCGACAACCACTTCGAGGCATCGCTTTTCTTGTTCAGCTTGGGCGCGCATTGCGCCATGCCGGCGCGCTCCAGCCGCGCCATGACGCGATCCATTTCTTCGGCCAGGTTGTCCATGGCCTTCTGCGGAGTCTGCTCGCCCGTGACGGCGGTAGCCACGTTCTTCCACCACAACTGCGCCAGCTTGGGATAGTCGGGCACGTTGTTGCCGGTGGGCGTCCAGGCCACGCGCGCCGGGCTGCGGTAGAACTCGATCAGGCCGCCGTAGCGGTCGGCGTTCTTGGTGAAGTAGTCGCTATGGATGTCGCTGTCGCGGATGAACGTCAGCCCCACGATGGACTTCTTCAGCGATACCGTCTTGGCGGTGACGAATTGCGCGTACAGCCAGGCGCCCGCCAGGCGGTTCGGGTCAGTGGACTTGAAGAAAGTCCACGAGCCCACGTCCTGGTAGCCGTTCTGCATGCCGTCTTTCCAGTACGGGCCGTAGGGCGAAGGCGCCATGCGCCACTTGGGCGTGCCGTCTTCGTTCACCACCGGCAGGCCCTTCTTGGTCATGTCGGCGGTAAAGGCGGTGTACCAGAAAACCTGCTGCGCAATCTGCCCCTGCGCCGGCACCGGGCCGGCTTCCGAGAACGTCATGCCCATGGCCTGCTGGGGCGCGTACTTTTTCATCCAGTCGATGTACTTGGTCAGGGCATAGACCGCCGCCGGGCTGTTGGTGGCCCCGCCCCGCTCGACCGATGCGCCCACCGGCGTGCATTTGTCATCGGCCACGCGTATGCCCCATTCGTCCACCGGCAGGCCGTTGGGCAGGCCCTTGTCGGCGGCGCCAGCCATCGACAGCCAGGCATCGGTGAAGCGCCAGCCCAGCGACGGGTCTTTCTTGCCGTAATCCATGTGGCCGTAGATTTTCTTGCCGTCCAGTTCCTTCACGTCGTTGGTGAAGAAGTCGGCAATGTCTTCGTACGCCGACCAGTTGGTGGGCACGCCCAGTTCGTAGCCATACTTGGCCTTGAACTTTTCGCGCAGGTCGGGCCGCGCGAACCAGTCGGCGCGGAACCAGTACACATTGGCGAATTGCTGGTCGGGCAGCTGGTACAGCTTGCCGTCTGGCGCCGTGGTGAACTTCGTGCCGATGAAGTCTTTCAGATCCAGGCCGGGGTTGGTCCATTGCTTGCCCGCGCCCGCCATGTAGTCGGACAGCGGCAGAATGGCGCCATAGCGGTAGTGCGTGCCGATCAGGTCGGAATCGGAAATCCAGCCGTCGTAGATGGACTTCCCGGACTGCATCGATGTCTGCAGTTTTTCGACCACGTCGCCTTCCTGGATCAGGTCGTGGTTGACCTTGATGCCGGTAATCTCGGTAAAGGCGCGCGCCAACGTCTTGGCCTCGTACTCGTGCGTGGTGATGGTCTCGGACACCACATTGATCTCGGTAACGCCCTGGGCCTTGAGCTTGGCGGCGGCGTCGATGAACCACTGCATCTCGGCCATTTGCTTGTCTTTGGACAGCGTGGAGGGTTGGAATTCCGAATCCACCCATTTCTCTGCCTCGGGTACCCCGGCCCAGGCGGCCGACCACCCGATCAGGGCTATGGCGGCCGCCATGGTGTGCCTGCGCAATTTCATGACCTGTCTCCTCGATATACCTTCCCTTCCGTGCTGCCGACCTGGGCCTGGGAAGATGCCGGCCGGCGGTCGTACGCTACAGCTTGTGTTGTTATCCCTTGCGCATCACCCACGCCAGCACCAGCATCGACGCCGCGAAACTGATCCATACCGTGGGCGGGTCGTCCAATGACCACCAGTCCATCATTTTCTCGCCCAGGCCCACGTAGGCCAGGTTGATCCAGGCCGCGGCCATCAGGCCGATGAACAGGCGGTCGCCGCGCGTGGTGGCCATGGGCAGGAAGCCCTTGCGCAGGCGCGTGGGCGACTTCAATTCCCACACTGTCATGCCCGCCAGCATCAGCACGATGCAAATGAAGAACACCGCTACCGGCGTGGTCCATACCATCCACTGGAACATGGCGCCCCCTTTTAGACCCGGCCCATCGCGAAGCCTTTCGCGATATAGTGCCGCACGAACCAGATGACAATGCCGCCCGGCACGATGGTCAGCACGCCCGCCGCGGCCAGCACGCCCCAGTCCATGCCCGAGGCCGACACGGTGCGCGTCATGGTGGCCACGATGGGCTTGGCATTCACCGATGTCAGGGTGCGGGCCAGCAGCAGCTCCACCCAACTGAACATGAAGCAGAAGAATGCCGCCACGCCCACGCCCGACTTGATCAGCGGCAGGAATATCGTCAGGAAAAACCTCGGGAAGGAATAACCGTCCACGTACGCCGTTTCATCGATTTCGCGCGGCACGCCCGACATGAAACCCTCCAGGATCCACACCGCCAGCGGCACGTTGAACACCAGGTGCGCCAGCGCCACGGCCAGGTGCGTGTCCATCAGGCCCATGGAGCTGTACAGCTGGAAGAAAGGCAGCAGGAACACCGCGGGCGGCGTCATGCGGTTGGTCAGCAGCCAGAAGAACACGTGCTTGTCGCCGATGAAGCGATAGCGCGAGAACGCGTAGGCCGCGGGCAAGGCCACGGCCAGCGAGATCAACGTATTGATCACCACATAGATCAGCGAATTGATATACCCCGAATACCAGGCCGGGTCGGTAAAGATGGTGCGGTAGTGGTCCAGAGTGAAATCGCGCGGCCATAGCGTCAAGGTGCTGACGATTTCGGTGTTCGTCTTGAACGACATGTTCAGCATCCAGTACAGCGGCAGAATGGCGAACACCAGGTACAGGGCCAGGAACAGGCGGCGCCAGGCCGGGTTGCGCTTATCCATGGCTGGCCTCCTCGGACGCGCCCGTGCCGGCACGCTGCATCCAGTTGTACAGAATGAAGCACAGCAGCAGAATGATCAGGAAATACACGATGGAAAACGCCGCCGCGGGCCCCAGGTCGAACTGGCCCACGGCCTTCTGCGTCAGGTATTGCGACAGGAACGTCGTGGCGTTGCCGGGCCCGCCGCCGGTCAGCACGAAGGGCTCGGTGTAGATCATGAAGCTGTCCATGAAGCGCAGCAGCACGGCTATCATCAGCACCCCGCGCAGCTTGGGCAGCTGTATGTAGCGGAACACGGCGAAGCGCGACGCCCCGTCGATGCGGGCCGCCTGGTAATAGGCCTCGGGAATGGCGCGCAGCCCCGCGTAGCACAGCAGGGCCACCAGCGGCGTCCAGTGCCAGACGTCCATGGCCAGCACCGTCAGCCAGGCATGCAGGGGGTTGCCGGTGTAGTAGTAGTCCAGGCCCAGCCAGGTCAGCGCCGCGCCCATCAGGCCGATGTCGGTACGCCCGAACACTTGCCAGATGGTGCCCACCACGTTCCAGGGAATCAGTAGCGACAGCGCGATCACCACCAGCACGGCCGAGGCGCGCCAGCCCGATTCGGGCATGCACAGGGCCAGCAGGATGCCCAGCGGGATCTCGATGGCCAGCACCGCCAGCGAGAAACCCACCTGGCGCAGCAGCGCGCCATGCAGCTCTTCGTCCTGCAGCACCATGGCATACCACTCGGTGCCCACGAACACCCGCCTGTCGGGCGAGATAATGTCCTGCACCGAATAGTTCACGATGGTCATCAGCGGCAGGATGGCCGAGAACGCCACGCAGATCACCACCGGCAGCACCAGCAGCCACGCCCTTTGATTGATAGGTTTCATGTCCAGCGCTCCTGGTCGCGGTAGAAGCACGTATGCGGATTCAGCAGCGGCAGCCACACGGTATCGCCCACCACCGCCGCCGTGCCGGGCCTTGCGCGGGCCCGCAACGCCTGGCCCTCGAATTCGGCAGTCAGCAACAAATAGGTGCCCAGGTCCTGCACGCGCGACACGCGCGCCGGCGCGGCCCCTGGCGTACCGGCCGGGCACGGCTGCAGATACTCGGGCCGCACGCCCAGCCGTACCGGGCCGGCCTCTGCCAGGCGCTGCGCCACATCGGCCGGCAATCCGGCAAGGCGGGCCCCACCCACCGCCAGCGCGCCGTCGCGCCATTGCGCCGCCAGGAAATTCATGCCCGGCGAGCCGATGAAATGCCCCACGAACTCATGCGCGGGCCGCTCGAACAAGTCGTCGGGCGTGCCGATCTGCACGGCCTTGCCGCGCGACATCACCACCACCTGCTCGGCGAAGGTCAGCGCCTCGGTCTGGTCATGGGTTACATAGATCAGCGTCAGCTTGAGTTCCTGGTGGATTTCCTTCAGCTTGCGCCGCAACTGCCATTTCAGATGCGGATCGATCACCGTGAGGGGTTCGTCGAACAGCACGGCCGACACGTCGCTGCGCACCAGCCCGCGGCCCAGGGATATTTTCTGCTTGGCGTCGGCGGCTAGCCCGCTGGCGCGCCGGTTCAACTGCCCGGACAAATCCAGCATTTCGGCGATGCGGCCGACCCGCTCGCGGATGCCGTCGGCCGCCATGCCGCGGTTGCGCAAGGGGAAAGCCAGGTTCTCGGCCACCGTCATGGTGTCGTACACCACGGGAAACTGGAACACCTGCGCGATATTGCGCTGCTGCGGCGTCAGGCCCGTGACGTCGCGGCCATCGAACAGAATGCGGCCTTGCGAGGGCCGCAGCAGGCCAGAGATGCAGTTCAGCAACGTGGTCTTGCCGCAGCCCGACGGCCCCAGCAAGGCATAGGCGCCGCCGTCGCGAAAAGTGAATTGCAGCGGCAGCAGGGCGTAATCATCGTCGCCCCGTGGCTGCGCCAGATAAGAATGCGCCAGGTCCAGCTCGATTGCCGCCATCAGGCTGCTCCCGTCGCGCTGCCCGCGGCCAGCAAATGGCCGTCTCCGGCATCGAAGGCATACAGGCTGGCGGGGTCGAAATACAGGGTCAGGCGGTCGTCCAGCTGGTAGCGGTGCACGCCGGCCAGTTGCGCCACCACTGCTCCGGCGGCCGTGTCCGCGTGCACGTAGGTGTCCGAGCCCGAAATCTCGGCCAGTGTCACGGTGCCCGGCAGCGCCACGCGCCCGTCGCCGGGGCGAAGGTCGAACGCGCCGGCCCGCAGCCCGGCCGTCATGGCGGATGCGGCCTCGCCGACGGGCAATTGGCGCGCCGCCGCTACCCCACCCGGCAACAGAATGCCGCCGTCCTGCCGGGTGGCCGCGAACAGGTTCATGGGCGGGTCGCTGAAGGCTTGCGCCACGCGCAGGGAGGCCGGCTGGTGGAATACCTGGGCCGCAGGGCCGTATTGCAGCAGTTCGCCCGCGTCCAGCACCGCGGTATGGCCGCCCAGCAGCAAGGCCTCGGCGGGCTCGGTGGTGGCGTACACCACGGTGGCATCCCCATCGGCGAACAGGCCGGCCAGTTCGTCGCGCAGTTCTTCGCGCAGCTTGTAGTCCAGGTTGACCAGCGGTTCGTCCAGCAGCACCAGCGGCGCCTGCTTGGCCAGCGCGCGCGCCAGCGCCACGCGCTGCTGCTGGCCGCCGGACAGTTCGGCCGGATAGCGGTCGAGCAGATGATCGATGTGCAGCCGCGCCGCCATGGCGCGCACCCGAGCATCCACGTCGCGCGCTCCGCCCAGCTTCAGCGGCGAGGCGATGTTGTCATACACCGGCATCGAGGGATAGTTGATGAACTGCTGGTACACCATCGCCACATTGCGATGCCGTACCGGCGTGCCGGTCACGTCGGCGCCGTCCACCAGCACCCGGCCCTCGGTGGGGCGGTCCAGCCCCGCCATGATGCGCATCAGCGAAGTCTTGCCCGCCTGTGTGGCGCCCAGCAGCACGGTCATGGCGCCAGGCATCGGCGCCAGGCTCATGGGGTACAGGTGGGTTTGCGACCCAGCCTGCAGGGCAATCTGGTCCAGCGTCAACTGCATCGTTCTCCTCCGGATGGACGGATGCGCTTCGCTTTCGTTGTTTTTTTGCTTTTTTGCGTTTTACCTAACAAGCGAAAGAAAAACAATCTTGCAGCGCGTCATTATTTTTCGCTTTTGTTGTTTTATGATGCGAATATGACATTGAACCCTCGACAAAGCGCCTTGGTGGAAATGGTCCGAACGCAGGGCTCGGCCACCATCGACGCCCTGGCCCGCCATTTCGACGTCACGCTGCAAACCGTGCGGCGCGATGTCAACCTGCTGGCCGAGGCCGGGCTGCTGTCGCGCTTTCACGGCGGAGTGCGCATCGAGGCCTCCACCATCGAGAATATCGCCTATCGCAAGCGCCAGGGGCTGCATGCCCAGGCCAAGCAGCGCATTGCGCAGGCCGTGGCGCAGGCCGTGCCCGACGGCTGTTCGCTGATCCTGAACATCGGCACCACCACCGAGGCCGTTGCCCGCGCCCTGCTGCGCCATCGCGGCCTGCGGGTCATTACCAACAACCTGCACGTGGCCGATATTCTGTCCGACAACGCCGATTGCGAGGTCATCGTAGCCGGCGGCGTGGTGCGCCCGCGCGACCGCGGCATCGTGGGCGAAGCCACGGTGGACTTCATCCGCCAGTTCAAGGTAGACATCGGCCTGATCGGTATTTCCGGCATCGAGGCCGACGGCACGCTGCGCGATTACGATTTCCGCGAAGTGCGAGTGGCGCGCAGCATCATCGAACAATCGCGCGAAGTCTGGCTAGCCGCCGACAGCAGCAAATTCCAGCGCCAGGCCATGGTGGAACTGGCCCACATTTCGCAGGTCGACCGCTTTTTCACCGACGCCTTTCCCCAGGGCCCGCTGGGCCAGGTGCTGCAGGAATCGGGGGTGCGCTGTGAAATCGCGGCCGCCGAACCCGGATCCGACGATTCCCCCGGCGAATCCGCTTCCGCGGCCTGACCGCTTTCCCACTGACTTCCCGCCCCGGCCCACTGCTTCCGACATGAATTCCACCCCAGCTTCCACGCCCGCGCCCAGCCGCGCCGCATTGCTCGCCACGCTGAATGACAGCGCCGCCTGGGACATCATCGTGATCGGCGGCGGCGCCACCGGGCTGGGCACCGCGGTGGATGCCGCGGCGCGGGGCTACCGCACTCTGCTGGTCGAAGGCGACGATTTCGCCAAGGGCACCTCCAGCAAGGCCACCAAGCTGGTGCATGGCGGCGTGCGCTATCTGGCGCAAGGCAATATCGGCCTGGTGCGCGAAGCCCTGCACGAACGCGGCCTGCTCAACCGCAATGCGCCGCACCTGGTGTGGCCGCTGGGTTTCGTGGTGCCGGCATACGGCCTGTTCGACCAGCCCTTCTACGGCGTGGGCCTGAAGATGTACGACATGCTGGCCGGCAAGCTCAATCTGTCGCCCAGCCGCTGGCTATCGCGCGCCGACACGCTGGCGCAGGCGGCCACGGTGGCGCCGTCGGTAGGCGGGCGCGGCCTGCGCGGCGGCGTGCTGTATTACGACGGCCAGTTCGACGACGCCCGGCTGGCCGTGGCCCTGATGCGCACCCTGTTCGACCTGGGCGGCACCGCCATCAATTACGTGCGCGCCAGCGGGCTGACGCGCGACGCCAACGGCAGCATCAACGGCGTCATCGTGCGCGACACGCTGGGCGGCGGCGAACACGCGCTGCGCGCCCGCTGCGTGGTGAATGCCACCGGCGTGTGGGTGGACAGCGTGCGCCGCATGGACGACGCGCAGGCGCAGACCATGGTGGCCCCCAGCCAGGGCGTGCACCTGACCCTGCCGCGCACGTTCCTGCCTGGCGACAAGGCCATCCTCATTCCCAAGACGGACGACGGCCGCGTGCTATTCGTGGTGCCCTGGAACGGCCATACCATCGTCGGCACCACCGATACTCCGCGCGGCGACCTTCCACTGGATCCGCCCGCCACGCAGGCCGAAGTGGATTTCATCCTGCAGACGGCCGCGCGCTATCTCAGCCGCAAGCCCACCCGCGCCGACGTAACCAGCGTGTGGGCCGGCCTGCGCCCCCTGGTCAAGGCCACGGGCGAAGCCTCGACCAAGAGCCTGTCGCGCGAACACACCATCGTGGTGTCTCGGGCCGGCCTGGTAACGGTGACCGGCGGCAAATGGACCACCTATCGCAAGATGGCGCAGGACGTGGTCGACACCGCCATCCAGCACCAGTTGCTGCCGCAGGCCCCCTGCCACACTGCCGACCTGGCCCTGCACGGCGCCCCGCAGGCCGACGCCGCGCGCAGCCCCGATACCCCGCCCCACGGCACGCCCGACAGCTACTACGGCACCGACCTGCCGGCCTTGCGCGCCCTGCCCGGCATAGAACACATGCTGGTCAATGCCAGCGGCCTGACCGAAGCGCATGTGCGCTTTGCCGCGCGCCACGAACTGGCGCGCAGCGTCGAAGACGTGCTGGCGCGGCGCAACCGCGCGCTGTTCCTCGACAGCCATGCCGCCACGCTGGCCGCCCCGGAAGTGGCGCGCATTCTGGCCGAAGAACTGGGCCACGACGCCACCTGGCAACGCGCGGATGTAGACGCATTCGGCCGAACCGCGGCGCTTTACCGGCTGGCCTGAAGCGACACCGGGTGCCTGGCGCCCGGCTGTTCACCATCGGTCACAACTGGCGCTTTTAATTAATTAAATCATTAATTAAAATGCCGCCATGGCTACCTCTAAACCCCCCACGCCACGCAAACCCGGCCGCCGCGCCGGGCCCGCCGGCGCCGATGCCCGCGATGCCTTGCTGGACGTGGCCACCGCGCTGTTCGCCGCCCAGGGCGTGGCCGCCACCACGCTGGCACATATTGCGCAGCGCGCCCAGGTGACACCCGCCATGGTGCATTACTACTTCAAGAACCGCGACCAGCTCATCGACGTGGTGGTGGCAGAGCGCCTGGCGCCAGTGATCGCATTTGTATGGGCGCCTGCTGCCCTGCCCGCCGGCGCGCAGGACACCCTGCCCGACCCGCGCGCCGTGGTGCCGCAAATCGTGGCGCGCATCGTCCAGTGCGCGTCGGAACGCCCCTGGCTGGGGCCGCTGTGGATGCGCGAAGTCGTCAACCAGGGCGGCCAGTTGCGCGAAAAAGTATTCCGCCACCTGCCCATCGAACGCCTGCAGGGCTTCGCCACCCTGTTCACGCACAGCCAGCAGGCCGGCACGGTCAACCCCGGCATCGAACCCCGCCTGGTGTTCCTGTCGATTCTGGGCATGACCCTGCTGCCGCTGGCAACGGCCGATCTGTGGCAACGCATCTGGGCCGGCGGCGACCCTGTCCCGCCGCCTGACACCGATGCCATTACCGCGCATGCGGTGGCCCTGCTTACCGGCGGCCTGTTCCCGCCGGCTGTTTCCCCGCGCCGCCGCGCGCGCCCTACTTCGCCACGGCCAGGATCCTGACGCCATGCCCAGCCGCCTGCACGTTTCCCTTTCACGACATTCTCTGCCGTTGCGCCGCCTGGCGCTGGCCGGCTGCCTGCCGCTGCTGCTCGCCGCCTGCGGCGACGACGGGCCGCCTTTTTACCAGGGCTACGTGGAAGGCGAATTCGTCTACATGGCCGCCTCGCAGCCCGGCCGCCTGCAAACCCTGCATGTAAGCCGCGGACAGCAAGTGGCCAGGGGCGCGCCCTTGTTCGAGCTGGAAGCCAACCCCGAAGCCGCCGCGCAGCGCGAGGCCGATGCGCGCCTGCAGGCCGCGCAGGCACAATTGCGCGACCTGGAAACCGGCAAGCGGCCGCCCGAAGTGGAGGTGGTGCGCGCGCAACTGGTACAGGCGCAGGCCGAAGCCAATCGCGCGGCTGCCCAGTACGCCCGCGACCGGGC
>NZ_JAJMLX010000152.1 GCF_020991325.1 Bordetella petrii
TCGTCCAGCGCATGAACCGGGACATCAACCTCGTCCTGCAAGACCCTGCCACCGCCAAGGCCTTCGATGCGCAAGGCCATGATGCGCTGCCATGCCAGGCCGTGCTGCGGGCTGGCGTGCAGCCAGCTGGCAAAGGCCTGGCGCGCCTGTGCCGACGCGTCGGGCCTTTCAAGCTTGATCGACCAGGAGATGGCGGTATCGATGACGTGTCCGGGCAACTTGTCCCGGCCCGGGCCGCCGTTCAAGGCGGAGGCGCTGTTCGTGGAGGCGGCGCCGGCGCCGCTGGACCCGGTGTGCATGCTATTCGAACTGCAGCGCATAGCAGGCGCGCAGCACTTTGGACACATGGCGCTCCACCGTGCTCAGCGATACATCCAGGCGGGTGGCGATCTGCGGACAACTGAGTCCTTCCAGCTGGTTCAGCAGAAAGGCTTCGCGCACCACGGGCTTGAAAGTGTCAAGCACTTCGTCGACCGCAGCCAAGGTCTCCAGGATGATCTGCTGGCTTTCCACCGACGGCACCTGCGGCTCGGGCAGGGCGGCCAGCGTATCCAGCCAGGCCTTTTCCAGTTCCCGGCGGCGCCAATGGTCGATGACCATGCGGTGCGCCATGGTGGACAGGAATGCACGGGGCTCGGCAGCACGCACCGGCTCGCGGCGGGCCAGCAGGCGGGCGAACAGGTCGTGGCTCAGGTCGGCGGCGTCGGCCGGGTTGCCCAGGGAACGGCGCAGCCACCCTTGCAGCCAGCCATGATGGCTGCTGTACCAAGTTTCCACTTCCTTGTGCACGGTGAATTGTGTGGCGTCCAAGCCGACTCCTCGGTATGGAACCGCGCCTGGATCCGGAATGCCGCCGCGATCGCAGGTTTAGTTGCAAACGATTCTTATTACTAAAAATTCGTTGCAAGCATAGGGGAATCCGGCGGATCCGTAAAGAGGGGGAATCGCAATAGCGGACGCCCCGGCGGCGTTCAGCGCCCGTGTCCGGGCGGCTAGGGGTGGTCCTGGCCGTCCTCGTCGTCCTCGTCGTCTTCGTCTTCTTCGTCGTCCGGCAGGGGCTCGTCGCCCAGCGCGAACGGCAGCACGTCGGCCAGGTCGTCCGACCAGGCCGCTTCTTCGCCCGCCTGGTCCAGCTTGACGAAGCGCTCGCCCTCGGCCAGGGTGATCTGCACGGCCCACAAGTACAGGCAGTCGTAGGTGTCGTCGTCGGCCGGGTCCAGCCCGCCGCGATTGCCCAGCAGGCGGGCCTGCGGGCCGCCCATCTGCACGTGGGGCTGGTCGTCGGCGGGCGCGCCTTCGGCGGCCGGCACGCCGAACGTGACCCATTCAGTACCTTCTTCGCCCAGCACGACCTCGGCCAGCACGGGCTTGCCCAGATAGGCGCTGAGGGCGTCGGCGGTCTTGGCCAGCATGTCGAGTTCCTGCGAACTGAAATGCGTCAGCGAAGCCGGGGGAGTGGCGGAAGCAGACATGGAATTTCCTGGTAAGGCGCGGCCCGGGCCGTGCACGGCTAAGCAAATGCCGCCATTGTCGCGCGTTTCCGCGCATCTTTCCCGGGCGCGGCCGGCGTGGCGGCGGCGGGGCGCTAATATCGCGGCTTTGCTTTCCGCCGGTTGTTCCCGATGCCTGCTGCCGTACCCGCGCCGTCCCTGCGCCACATGCTGTTCCCGTTGACGGCGGCGCTGATCTGGTCCTTGAACATGGTGGTCACCAAGATGGCGGCCAGTGTCATCCAGCCCGCCGCCATCGGGTTCTACCGCTGGGTGCTGGCCGCGCTGCTGCTGACGCCCTTCGTGCTGCCGCTGGCGCTGCGCCACCGGCGCGCCATCGCGCCGCACCTGGGCAAGCTGGCCGTGCTGGGGGCGCTGGGCACGGCGCTGTACCAGGGGCTGACCTACGTGGCGGCCGCCACCACTACCGCCACGCACATGGGCATCATCACCGCCATGGTGCCCTTGCTGACGGTGGCGCTCAGTTGCCTGATGCTGCGTGACCGCCCCGCGCTTACCGCGCTGCTGGGCGGCGCCCTGTCGCTGTTCGGCCTGGGCGTGCTGCTGGGCGAGGGCGATCCGCTGCGCCTGCTATCGGTGGGCGGCAACACCGGCGATGCGCTGATGGGCCTGGCCGCGCTGTCCTATGCGTTGTACGGCGTGCTGCTGCGCCGCTGGTCGCTGCCTATCGGCGTGTGGCAGTCGCTGTATGTGCAGATCCTGTTCGGCATTTTGCTGCAGCTGCCGTCGTTCCTGCTGGCGCCTGCTTCGCCCCTGACCGCCGCCAATATCCCGCTGGTGCTGTACGCGGGCATTTTCCCGTCGCTGTTCGCGCCTTATTTGTGGATGCAGGGCGTGCGCCACCTGGGCCCCAACCGCGCCAGCATCTTCCTGAACCTGATGCCGGTGGGCACGGTCGTCATTGCCGCGGCCGCCCTGGGCGAAGTGCCGCATGCCTACCATGTGGCGGGCGGCTGCATGGCCCTGGCCGGCGTCAGCCTGGCCCAGTGGCGTCCGCGCCGCGCGCCGCGGCCCGCCTGACCGGTTCCGGCCTACAATCATGGCTTCTTTCCGATCCGTCTTACTGCATACCAGCCCATGGCCCAATACGTCTACACCATGAATCGCGTCGGCAAGATCGTGCCGCCCAAGCGGCAGATCCTGCGCGATATTTCCCTTTCGTTTTTCCCCGGAGCCAAGATCGGCGTGCTGGGCCTGAACGGCTCGGGCAAATCGACGCTGCTCAAGATCATGGCCGGCGTCGACAAGGAAATCGAAGGCGAAGCCGTGCCCATGCCGGGCCTGAACATCGGCTACCTGCCTCAGGAACCGCAGTTGAATCCCGAGCACACGGTGCGCCAGGCGGTTGAAGAGGGCCTGGGCGCGGTGGTGCAGGCCAAGAAGCGCCTGGACGAAGTCTATGCGGCGTATGCCGAACCCGACGCCGACTTCGACGCGCTGGCCGCCGAGCAGGCCGAACTCGAAGCCGTGATCGCGGCCGCCGCTTCCAGCGGCGCCGACGACATCGAGCACCAGATGGAAATCGCCGCCGACGCGTTGCGCCTGCCGCCCTGGGACGCCACGGTGGGTAATCTGTCGGGGGGTGAAAAGCGCCGCGTGGCGCTGTGCCGCCTGCTGCTGTCCAAGCCCGACATGCTGCTGCTGGACGAACCCACCAACCACCTGGACGCCGAAAGCGTCGAATGGCTGGAACAGTTCCTGCACAAATTCCCGGGCACGGTGGTGGGTGTTACCCACGACCGCTACTTCCTGGACAACGCCGCCGAATGGATCCTTGAGCTGGACCGCGGCCATGGCATTCCCTGGAAGGGCAATTACAGTTCGTGGCTCGAACAAAAAGACGCGCGCCTGAAGCAGGAAGAAGCCGCCGAATCCGCGCGCCAGAAAACCATCAAGAAAGAACTGGAATGGGTGCGCCAGAATCCCAAGGGCCGTCAGGCCAAGGCCAAGGCCCGCCTGTCGCGCTTCGAAGAACTGTCGTCCCACGAATACCAGAAGCGCAATGAAACCCAGGAAATCTTCATCCCCGTGGGCGAGCGCCTGGGCAATGAAGTCATCGAATTCAACAACGTCAGCAAGGCCTACGGCGACCGCCTGCTCATCGACGACCTCAGCTTCAAGGTGCCGCCGGGCGCCATCGTGGGCATCATCGGCGCCAACGGCGCCGGCAAATCCACGCTGTTCCGCATGCTGGCGGGCCGCGAACAACCCGACTCGGGCAGCATCACGCTGGGCCAGACCGTGAACCTGGCCTTCGTCGACCAGTCGCGCGATTCGCTGCAAGACAACAAAACCGTGTTCGACGCCGTGTCCGACGGCGCCGACCTGCTCACCGTGGGCAAGTTCGAGATGTCGTCGCGCGCCTACCTGGGCCGCTTCAACTTCAAGGGCGCCGACCAGAACAAGATCGTGGGCCAACTGTCGGGCGGCGAACGCGGCCGGCTGCACCTGGCCAAGACGCTGATCGCGGGCGGCAACGTGCTGCTGCTGGACGAGCCGTCCAACGACCTGGACGTGGAAACCCTGCGCGCGCTGGAAGACGGCCTGCTGGAATTCCCGGGCTGCGTCATGGTGATCAGCCACGACCGCTGGTTCCTGGACCGCATTGCCACGCATATCCTGGCCTTCGAAGGCGATTCGCAAGTGGTGTTCTTCGATGGCAACTACCAAGAGTACGAAGCCGACAAGAAGCGCCGCCTGGGCGAAGAGGGCGCGAAGCCGCGCCGCTTGCGCTACAAGGCGTTGAAGTAGGCCCGCCCCCGAAGCGCTATGCGCTTTCCAGTTCGCGGCGTCCCCGACCTGGCCGTACCGTTTTCGTCCCGGGCGGGTATTGTCAGGTGTTAGGTGTCTGGCTCCCGTCAGGGTGCCAGACACCGTCCCAACTGCGACTGTCGCGACGCGCAGCGGTGTCCGGCACCTTGTATCTTCCGATCGAAGTCAAACATTGCGAGGCTCATCATGCTGCTGCAAGCCGCCGATTCGACGCTGTTGATTGTGGATATGCAGGAACGGCTGCAGCCGGCCATTGCCCACGGCACCGAAACGGCGGATATCGCCGCCAAGCTGGCGCAAGGTGCGCGCCTGCTCGATGTGCCGGTGGTGGCCACCGAACACGCCAGTGATGCGTTGGGCGCCACCATCGAACCGCTACGCGCGTCGGTGCAAGCGGTGTTCCAGAAACGGCATTTCTCGGCCGCGCGCGAACCCGGCTTCCAGGCCTGGCTGCCGCCCGCTCGGCACACCGTGCTGGTTGTGGGCTGGGAAGCCCATGTCTGCGTCCTGCAAACCATTGTGGGCCTGCTGGAACTGAACTACCGCGCCGTGCTGGTGTCTGATGCAGTAGGGTCGCGCCGCGCCGCCGACCAGCATGCCGGCATGCGGCGCATCCGCGCTTCGGGCGCAACCGTGGTCACGGCCGAAATGGCCTTGTTCGAATGGATGGAAAGCTGCGACCATCCGCGTTTTCGCGACGTGTTACGTTTAGTGAAATAAAAGGCCGTACGGGCAACATCTGCCTGCGTGTCCTGGGGAAGACCCTACCCCTGGATACAATTTATGGGCATCCCTAACAGCACATCGAGGCGCTTTTTGCGATTCTGGAGGTTCAAAAGTTTGTGAGGGACGCAGTAGTGCCTGATTGTGTGGCCTAGTCTGATTCCAGCGCGCTGTCCCGGGCACAAGAAAAGGAGTCTCATCATGATGAAAATCGGATCGTTCTCGAAAATTTGCATGGCTGTTCTGTTGGCTGCGTCTGTCGCGGGATGCTCGTCATGGGACAGCATGAGCCGTCGCCAGAAAAGCACGGTGGGCGGCGCAGCCGTCGGCGGCGTGGCCGGTGCCGTCATCAGTAATGGCGGCATTCTGGGCACCGTGGGCGGTGCCGCGCTGGGCGGCATCATCGGCGACCAAGTCGGCAAGTAAGCGCCGCCTCCGGGCGCGCGCAGCGCGCTCGAAGCAGAAAGGCCTGGGGTCGCTCCCAGGCCTTTTTGCTGCGCGCGGCGTGCGCTTGCGGATTCAGAGTTTGTACCCGCCGCTGGCCTCGATTACCTGGGCAGTGACCCAGCGGCCTTCGTCCGACGCCAGGAATGCCACCACTGCGGCAATGTCCGAGGTGTCCCCGAAGCGGCCCAGGGCGGTATCGGCTTCGATGGCCTTTACCATCTCGGCGTTATCGCGGACGGCGGCATTCATGTCCGTGCGTGTCCAACCCGGCGCGACGGCATTCACCGTGATGCCGCGCGGCCCCAATTCCATTGCCAGCGCATGAGTCAGATTGTTGATGGCGGCCTTGGCCATGGAATAAATGGGAACCGCGGGTAAAGGCCGGGTGGCGAGGCCGGAAGAAATATTGATGATCCGCCCGCCATCGGAAAGGCGGCCGAGGGCGGACTGAACGACGAAGAACGGCGCGCGGGCGTGCACCGCGAACATCGTATTCCAGCTGTCCGGGGTGGCATCCGCGAAGCCGCCCCAACCGGCGTTTCCCGCGTTGTTGACGAGAATGTCGAGCGCCTTGCCGCCGGTCCGTTCGATGAGCTCGCCATCGAGCTGATCGAACAATGCCGGGATAGTCTCGGCGGCGGCAAGATCGGCGTGCAGCGCGAAGGCGCTGCCGCCGGATGCCTCGATCCCGGCAACCGCTTCGTCAGCGCCGGCCTTGCTGGCGTTATAGGTCAGGGCGACCGTCGCGCCTGCTTTCGCAAGGTGTTCGGCTATCGAGCGGCCGATGCCCCGCGAGCCTCCGGTGACCAGGGCGGTTTTTCCTACAAGCGACTGCGGCATGGAGTGTTCCTTTAATGATGCGAAATCGGGCCCACTTGACGGAGGGGGCTTCGCGAACATCACACGACCCGTTCGCGCAGGATGGGGCCCGGGTTTGCTTCGACAATCGAAATGCCCAGGCGGACCAAGTCGGCGTCGCCGCGGTACTCATGTTCAGCGATCTGGTGCATTAGCACGCCGAGTTGTTCCAGTTGGCGGGCGGCCTTCAGTGGGCCCGCGTTGACGGGCGTGAAGCCCGCCGCTTCGATCAGGCTGCGCACGGTGTGCCCTGCATCCTGGTCGTCCGTCGCGTAGAGAACACTGGGCCGGGATGGCGAAGCTGCCCAGGCCCCGGTCTCCAGAACCGGCGCAGCCAGCAGGTTGAATGCCTTCACCACCCGAGCGCCAGGAAGCCGTTCCTGCAGGTATTCAGCGGTGGAGTTGTCGCGCATGAAGGCGTGATCATGAAAGTGCACGAACTCGCCCGTTACGCCCAGCGGGTTCATGGTTTCGATGACAATCTTGCCGTCGAGCGCGTCGCCCACTGCCTGGATCACGGTATCGACGCGCGGCCAATACACCGAGAACAGCACCGCGGTGCCGAAATCCGCGGCCTGCCTGATGGTGCCCGGCCTGGCGCGGTCGCCCAGCTCGGCAAGCAGCGGGGCGACCTTGCGATCTTCGCCGTCCTTGGCGAGCACCAACTGATGATTGGCGGCGGCCCAGGCCCGGGCCAGCCGGCTGCCTATGTTGCCGGTATTCAGGATTCCTATCTTCATTGAGTTTCCAGTTGTCCATTCATGCCGTGGAGAACCCCGCGGCGTTTTAGCGTTGAACCGTGTCGGCGCTGGCCAGTTCAAGGAACAACGCCACATGGATGGGCGGCATTCCTTCCAGCGTTCCGCCGATCGGCGCAGGACGGGTGGCCCCCTCCACCAGTTTCCGCGCAGCCTCTGGGGAAATGGGCTTGCCGGCACGCTGGAAAAGTTTCTTGGCCTCATCCTCGGGCAGGTGCTGCGGAATGGCTGGGGCGTAAGGCCAGAAGTAGATGGGAGTATTGGGTTCGATGCGCCAGCTGTCGGCCAGCGTGCCAGCGTCGACAGTGTCGTAGCCCACCGCGGCGATGAAGCGTGCCACCGTTTCTTTCGCGCCGGTGTCGTCACCGGCGATTGGCAGGGTCGTACGCTCGGCGTTGCCCGGGGGCCGGGCGTTGTGCCGCATATGAATCCACCCCAGGTTGTGCAAGCCCTTGATTACTTTCGCGCCAGGCAGGTGCCGCTGCACCAATTCGCTGGACGTCAGTTCGCCCGTGTCGAGGTCGGCCCGGCGAAAATCGCCCATGCCTGGGTAGTAGTTGGTTTGATCGAGAACCACTTTCCCGGTGAATTTGCCGGCCGGCAATGTCCCGAACGCTGGCAGGGGAATGGCGAGCGAGACGATATCCCCGGCCGCGATCGCGTCTTCGACCGACCCGGCGCGCGCCAGCGGCCCAAGTTCCTCGACCAGGGCCGCAAGCGATGCCGGGCCGCGAGAGTTGCTGACCACTACCTGGTATCCCGCGGCGACGGCCAGGTGCGCCACGGCTTTGCCCACCAGGCCGGAGCCGATGATTCCGATTGTCTGTGTCATTCGTGCCTATCCATGCAGAGAGAATGGCGGGAATCCGCCGACAGATTTCAAACCGCGCCGCATCCATCGGATGTGGCGCGGGCGTATGAAGCACACTGTAGATTTAGCCGTTGCATTGATAAATAGGGCTAAAAAACACATACTGTTGTCCATGAATACATCAATTGATTTGCCAGAGATGAGAGTCTTTGCGGCCGTCGTGACCGATGGCTCTTTCACCGCGGCCGCGGAGAGGCTTGGCACCGACAAGGCGCGTGTCAGCCGCATCGTCCGGCGCATGGAAGAAAAGCTGGGCGCGCGTCTCCTGGCACGGTCGACACGCCGGCTTAGCGTCACCGAGGTCGGGCGAGATTACTTCGAGCGCGCCGTTTGCATCCTGACCGCCGCCGAAGCGGCCGAGGCAGCGGTGGCGCAACAGTCCAGGGAACCCAAAGGGCTGCTCAAGATCACAGCCGGCTCTGAGTTTGGAACCATGGTCGTGGACGAATGGATTGCCGCGTTCCTGCGGCGGGCGCCAAAGGTAACGGTGGAGGCGGAATACACGAACCGCCTGGTAGACATCATCCATGAAGGGTTCGACGTTGCGGTCCGGGTCGGCACGCTCGAGGATTCCGGGCTATCGGCGCGCCGGCTGGGCGAGGTGGCCTACGGCTTGTATGCTGCTCCCGATTACCTGCGGCGCGGGCCGGCGCTTGTCGCCACTAGCGACCTTAAGCATCACGACCTGATCATGAAGGCAACGCGGGGCCGTTCCAGTTGGGCCCTGGTGAACGGCGCGAAAACCGAAAAGGTAGCGGCATCGCCGCGCTGTGCGGTCAATAGCACGATCGCCGCGAAAAACCTGGCGCTGGCGGGGCTTGGCATCGCGCAGTTGCCTCGATTCATGGCGGAATCGCACGTGAGGGACGGCTCGCTGATCCGCGTGCTGTCCGGCTGGGCCGAAGCTCCGGCTCCGGTCCACGCCGTATTCGCATCCAGCCGCTACATGGACCCCAAAGTGCGCAGCTTCGTGGACCTAAGCCTCGACGCCTTCAAAAGCGCCACGACGGACCGCCGGGTTCCTAATCGCCGTCCGTCACCTGGATGATCCGGGACACCAGTTCGGCGGTGTTCTTGGCGTTCAGCTTGCGCATCAGCCGCCCGCGGTGAACCTCGACGGTGCGGTGCGAGATACCCAGCTCGGCCGCGGTTTCCTTGCAGGTGAGGCCATTGACGATGAACCCGGCGATTTCCTGTTCGCGCGGGGTCAGTGAGGCCGTCTTGCTCAAGCGGTGCTGGATGCGGTCGAACGTCCATATCATCAGGCTGAAAGGGTCTTGCGGCGTCAGCGTGACGCCGCGCGCGCGGGCCCAGAAGATTTCCTTGCTGCTGTGCTGCATGAAGCGCTCGTCTTCATACGTGGTGTTGTGGCGCAGCGCATTGAGGCAGCGTTCGCCGATTTCGTAGTAGTCGGCGCTGCACGGATACAGCTTCAGGATCAGTTCGCCCGTCAGGGCTTCGACCGAATAGCCGAACAACGACGCAAAAGCCTTATTGCATCGCAGTATGCGGCGCTGCTCGGTCATGATCATCGGCGAAGGCGATTCGCGGAACGCCAGTTCTTCCAGGTGCGTTTCAGTCATATGCGTGGAACTACGTATATATGTACGTGTGTGCACTGATAGACGTACGTATGGGGAGTGACCATCATATGACAAAAGAACCATTCTGGAGGAGCACATGCAAAAGCACACTGTTTCGCTGGTGGGCAGCGGCCACACCAAATTCGGCCGGCTGGACGCCCTGACCCTGGAAGACCTGATCGTGTCCGCCGCGCGCGAGGCGCTGGACGACGCGGGCGTGCCCGCCCGCGAGGTCGACGCGGTGTTCCTGGGGCACTTCAATTCCGGCATGGTCGGCGATGGTTTCGCGTCGTCGCTGATCCACCAGGCGTCGCCCGACTTGCGCTTCACGCCGGCCACGCGCTGCGAAAACGCCTGCGCGTCCGGCGCGGCGGCGATCGCCGCGGGCGTGGCCGCCATCCAGGCAGGGCAGGCCAGCGTCGTGCTGGTGGTGGGCGCCGAGAAAATGACCCACAACAGCACCGCCGACGTCACACGGGCCCTGGCCGGCGCCGGCTACCAGAACGACGCCCAGGAAGCGGCGCTGAGCTTTCCGCAGGTGTTCGCCGTGGCCGCGCAGGAATACACGCGCCGTTATCAAGACCCGCTGCCCGCCATGGCGGCCATCGCCGCCAAGAACCATGGCAACGCCATGCGCAACCCGTTGGCGCAGATGCAGCGGCCGCTGGATTTCGACGCCTGCAATACCGTGTCGGAACGCAATCCGCTGATCGCGCCGCCGCTGCGCCTGACCGATTGTTCGCTGGTCACCGATGGCGCGGCCGCCATCGTGCTGGTCAGCGCCGAACGCGCCAAGGATTTCCCGCGCGAAGTCGCCTTGCGCGGCATGGCCCACGTCAGCGATCTGCTACCCATGTCGTCGCGCGACTTCCTGGCCTTCGAAGGCCCGCGCAAGGCCGTGGGCGATGCGTTCGAGCGCGCCGGCGTCCAGGTCGCCGACCTGGACTTCGCCGAGGTGCACGACTGCTTCACCATCGCCGAACTGCTGATCTACGAAGCCATGGGGCTGGCCCCGGCGGGCCAGGGGCATCGCGTGCTGGACGACGGCACCGTCATGCGCGGCGGCAAGCTGCCCGTTAACCTGTCGGGCGGGCTGAAGGCCAAGGGCCATCCGGTGGGCGCCACCGGGGTATCCATGCATGCCATCTCGTTCCGCCAGCTGACGGGGCGCGCCGGCGACCTGCAGATCGAACAGCCCACGCTGGGCCTGGTATTCAACATGGGCGGCGCGGCAGTGGCCAACTACGCATCCGTACTCGAAGCCAAGCGGGCCTAGCCGAATGAATATCGCCAATTGGCTTTATGCGCGGGCGTTGCAGACGCCAGCCGCGCCGGCCCTGTCCGCTTCCGGGCCGCGCCCGCATCCCGTCACCCAGCAAAAACACAAGCCACGTGGGAGATCCTATGCAGGTCAAGCTGTTCGCCGCGGCCACGCTCGCCGCCGCCCTT
>NZ_JAJMLX010000153.1 GCF_020991325.1 Bordetella petrii
AGTTGGCCGTGTTCATGTCGTGGGTGCGGCGGCGCTCGTCGCCGGTGTTCTTGCGCAGCTCGAGGAATTCTTCGATGACGGCGGTGTCATTGCCCAGCCAGCCCCATGCCGCCTGCAGCGATTCGCCCAGCGCGCCGGTGACGGGCGTGCTGCGCCATTGTCCGCCAGTGGCCGCCAGTACCGCCGCCACGGTGCCTTCGCCGCCGTCGGCCATGGGTACGCACAGGGTTTGCGCACCCGGAAAGGCCTGCTTGATGCCGCGTTCGATGGCGGCGGCGGCATCCGGGGCGGACAGGCTTTCTTTGAATGAGTCGGGGGCAATGACGATTTTCACGGTGGCGGGGTGCGGCAGGCGCAACAGAGTCAGCTCAGGTATGCCCATAATACCCGCGCCGCCGGCGGGCGGCGTACCATAGCGCTTTCGTCGTTTTGCGAGAGGGTTATCCATGTCCGTATTGCGTCGCACCAAAATCGTCGCCACGCTGGGGCCATCCACGTCCACGCGCGAGCAACTGCAAGCGCTGGTGCGGGCCGGCATCGACGTGGCGCGGCTGAATTTTTCGCACGGCACCGCGGACGACCACCGCGAGCGCGCGCGCCTGGTGCGCGAGATCGCGGCCGAGCAAGGCCGCTTCGTGGCCCTGATGGGCGACCTGCAAGGCCCCAAGATCCGCATTGCGCGCTTTGCCGACAAGCAAGTCATGTTGCGCGCCGGGCAGCCTTTTGTGTTGTCGAACAGCCATCCCAAGGATGCGGGCGACGCCAGCATCGTGGGCATCGACTACCCCGAGCTGGTGCAAGACTGCAAGCCGGGCGACGAACTGCTACTGGACGACGGCCGCGTGGTGCTGGTGGTGGACAGCATTGCCGCCGACGCGGTGCACACCACCGTCACGGTGGGCGGGCCCCTGTCGAACAACAAGGGCATCAACCGGCGCGGCGGCGGCCTGTCGGCGCCCAGCCTTACCGACAAAGACCGTGCCGACATTCTCACGGCGGCCGAGCTCAAGCTCGACTACGTAGCCGTTTCGTTTCCGCGCTACGGACGCGACATCGACGAGGCGCGCCAACTGGTGCGCGCGGCCGGCAGCGAGGCCTGGATCATCGCCAAGATCGAACGCGCCGAAGCCGTGGTCGACGACGAGGCCCTTGATTCGCTGATCCGCGCCAGCGATGGCGTCATGGTGGCGCGCGGCGACCTGGGGGTCGAGGTGGGCGATGCCGAGTTGGTGGGCATCCAGAAGCGCATCATCCAGCATGCGCGCACCCTGAACAAAGTGGTCATCACCGCCACCCAGATGATGGAATCGATGATTTCCAGCCCGCTGCCCACGCGCGCCGAAGTGTCCGACGTGGCCAACGCGGTGCTCGACTATACCGACGCCGTGATGCTGTCGGCCGAAAGCGCCTCGGGCCAGTTTCCGGTGGAAGCGGTGCAGGCAATGGCGCGTGTGTGCCTGGGCGCCGAAAAACACCCCACCACCACGCATTCGCACCACCGGCTGGGCGAAACCTTTACCCGCTGCGACGAGACCATCGCGCTGGCCGCCATGTACGCGGCCAACCACTTCCCGGGCGTCAAGGCCATCATCGCACTGACCGAAAGCGGCCACACGCCGCTGATCATGTCGCGCATCCGTTCGGGCGTGCCCATCTACTGCTACAGCCCGCACAGCCTGACGCAGAACCGCGTGGCCATGTTCCGCGGGGTGTACACCGTGCCGTTCGATCCTTCCGTATACGACCCGGCCGAACTCAGCAACGCGGCCATCGACGAACTGAAAAAGCGCGGGCGCGTGCAGCCGGGCGACTGGATCATCCTGACCAAGGGCGATTTCTATCGCGACAGCGGCGGCACCAACGGGATGAAAATCCTGATGGTGGAATGATGCGGGCCGCGACAGTCTCAGCAAGACGGTGTCCGGCACCCTGACGGGAGCCGGACCCCCGGCACTGCCCGCGAAACGCGCCGCCGACAGGGTTTACCCAAAGAACCAGTAGCACACGCCAATGGCGGCCAGTACCCCGGCCAGGTCGGCGGCCAGGGCGCAGCCCACGGCATGGCGGGCGCGCAGGATGCCTACCGACCCAAAGTACACGGCCAGCACGTAAAAGGTGGTTTCGGTGCTGCCCTGCATGACCGCGGCCAGCAGCGCCGGGAAGCTGTCCACGCCGAAGTGGGTCATGGTTTCCAGCATCATGGCGCGGGCCGCGCTGCCGGAAAACGGCTTTACCAGGGCGGTGGGCAGGGCGTCCACGAAGCGGGTGTCCCAGCCCGCCGCATGGGCCAGCCAGCGCACGCCGTCCAGCACGATATCCAGCGCGCCCGAGGCGCGCAGCACGCCTACCGCGCACAGCATGGCCACCAGGTAGGGCAGCAGGCTCTTGGCTACGTCGAAGCCTTCCTTGGCGCCCGCGATGAAGGTTTCGTACACGGGCACGCGCTTGTATGCGCCCACCACCAGGAAGGCCAGCAGCACGCCGAACAGCATGATGTTGCCCAGCAGCGACGACAAGGTGGCGATGGCCGCGGCCGACATGGTGGCCAGCAGCGCCATGAAGCCGCCCAGCAGCAGGGCCGCGCCGCCCAGCCAGGCCAGCGCCACCGGGTCGTACAGTTTCAGGCGCTGGCAAAGCGCCACGGACAGCAGGCCGGCCAGGGTGGATGCGCTGGTGGCCAGCAATATGGGCAGGAACACCAGCGTGGGGTCGGCGGCGCCTTGCTGGGCGCGGAACATGAACAGCGTCACCGGCAGCAGCGTCAGCGACGAGGCGTTCAGCACCAGGAACAGAATCTGCGCGTTGGTGGCCGTTTCCGGATTGGGGTTCAGGGTTTGCAGCTCGCGCATGGCGCGCAGGCCGATGGGCGTGGCCGCGTTGTCCAGCCCCAGGCCATTGGCGGCGAAATTCAGCGTGATCAGGCCGATGGCCGGATGGCCGCGCGGCACTTCTGGCATCAGCCGCGCGAATAGCGGCCCCAGCAGGCCGGCCAGCTTTTCCACCAGCCCGGCGGCCTCGGCAATGCGCAGGAAACCCAGCCACAAGGTCAGCGTGCCGAACAGCAGCACCATGACTTCCACGGATACCCGCGCCATGTCGAACAGACTGGCGACGATCTGGCGAAACACATCGGCGTCGCCGATGACCAGCCACCGGTGCAGGCCCGCGGCGGCGGCGGCAAGAAAAAAACCCAACCAGAGCTTATTGAGCATGACGGAAGACAATTGGCAGGGGCATGGCCCCAATGCGGCGAGGCCCATTGTCGCAGACTTGGCCCGCCGGGTATGTCGGCGGAACTGCAATTCTGTTACCTTGCCTGTGTACGCGCACTTCATAAAAGGTTGAGCATGGACTTCAACGCCTGGCGGCGCCGCCGCATTTCCGATCCTGCTTATCGCTGGGCCCGCGGCGCCATGCCCGGCCTGTCCGACACCGAGCGCGAGGCCATCGAGGCCGGCGACGTCTGGTGGGATGCCGACCTTTTCACCGGCGACCCCCACTGGTCCAAGCTGCTTGCCGTGCCCCAGGCCACGCTGACGCCGGCCGAACAGCAGTTCATGAACGGCCCGGTCGCGCAACTGTGCGCCATGCTCGACGAATGGGACATCACCTGGAAGCACGGCGACCTGCCCGAGCCCGTCTGGCGCTTCATGCGCGAACAACGCTTCTTCGGCATGATCATCCCGCAAGAATACGGCGGGCTGGGCTTCTCGCCCTATGCGCATTCCGAAGTGGTGCGGCGCATCTCGGCCTATTCCGTCACGGCGGGGGTCACCGTCATGGTGCCCAATTCACTGGGGCCGGGCGAGCTGCTGCTGCAGTTTGGCACGCCCGAACAGCGTAATTACTGGCTGCCGCGCCTGGCCGATGGCACCGAGGTGCCGTGCTTCGGCCTGACCAGCCCCGAGGCCGGCTCCGACGCGGCCTCCATGACCGACACCGGCGTGGTGTGCCGCCAAATGCTCGACGGCCAGGAAGTGCTGGGCATCCGGCTGAACTGGCACAAGCGCTATATCACCCTGGGGCCGGTGGCCACGGTGCTGGGCCTGGCGTTCAAGCTGCACGACCCCGACGGCCTGCTGGGCGGGCCGGCCGACATCGGCATTTCGGTGGCGCTGGTGCCCACCGATGCGCCGGGCGTCACCATCGGGCGGCGCCATCTGCCGTCCATGCAAATGTTCCAGAACGGGCCCAACCAGGGGCAGGACGTCTTCGTGCCGCTGGACGCCCTGATCGGCGGGCCCGCCAAGGCCGGCCAGGGCTGGCAGATGCTGATGAGCGCGCTGGCCGCCGGGCGCGGCATTTCCCTGCCGTCGCTGTCGGCCGCGGCCGCCGTGTACTGCGCGCACGTTACGGGCATGTACGCGCGCGTGCGCCAGCAGTTCGGCATTCCGGTGGGGCGTTTCGAAGGCGTGCAGGAAAAACTGGGCCGGCTGGCCGGCAATGCCTACCTGGTCGAGGCCGCGCGCCGGCTGACCTGCGCGGCGCTGAACCAGGGCCAGAAGCCGGCCGTGGTGTCGGCCATCATGAAATACCACGCCACCGAACGCATGCGCGAATCGGTGAACGACGCCATGGACGTGCATGGCGGCAAGGCCGTCATCGACGGCCCCGCCAATTACCTGGGGTCGCTGTACCGGGCCGTGCCCATTGCCATCACGGTGGAAGGCGCCAACATCCTGACGCGCTGCCTGATCATCTTCGGCCAGGGCGCCATACGCGCGCATCCCTACCTGATGCAGGAAGTGCTGGCGCTGGGCGACACCGACGAAGACCGGGGGGCGCAGGCCTTCCACGAGGTGTTCTGGAAACACATGGGGCACGCGGCCAAGAACACGCTGCGCGCCTGGGGCAGGGCCTGGACGGGCGGCCTGCTGTCGCGCGCGCCGTCCGCGGGCGCCACCGCGCGGCATTACCGGCGCCTGGGCCGCTATGCCTCGGCCTTCGGGCTGTTGGCCGATGCGGCCATGGGGTCGCTGGGCGGGGCGCTGAAGCGGCGCGAAATGCTCTCGGCGCGCCTGGGCGACATCCTGGCCGAACTGTACCTGCTGTCGGCCGTGCTCAAGCGCTGGGAAGACGAAGGCCGCTGCCACGCCGACCTGCCGCTGGTGCTGTGGTGCATGGAAGACGGCTGCGCGCGCATCGAAACGCGCATGGACCAGGTGCTGGCCAACCTGCCTTCGCGGCCGCTGGCGTGGGCCTTGCGGGCCATGGTGCTGCCGGTGCGCCTGAATCGCGGCCCGGGCGACGAGCTTACCCGCGACTGCGCCGACCTGCTGCTGGCGCCGTCGCCCACCCGCGACCGGCTTACCGCCGACCTGCAGCGTGGCGAGGGCAACGACGTGCTGGCCGAACTGGAACGCGCGTTCGCCATGGTGAACGCCGTGCAGCCGCTGCACGACCGCCTGCGCCGCGAAGGGGTGCGCGACTGGCGCGACGCGCATCGCGGCGGGGTGCTTACCGATGACCAGGCGCGCCAGATCGAAGCCGCCGAGGCGGCCGTGGCGAAAGTGGTGGCCGTGGATGATTTCGCGCCAGGGGCGTTCGCGCGTAGCCAGGGTTGAAGGGCAAGCCGGATACCAGGTGTCTGACTCCCCGCAAGGGGTGTCAGACACCGATGTGTGCGCAGGTTCAGCACGACGGGGTCAGGCACCCTGCGGGAGCCAGACCCCTGACCAAGCCGCTGACGGCAGTGCCATGGGAGCCAGACACCCGGCAGCCCGAATCCCGAGGCTAGTCGTCCCGGTTGGGATCCATGCCCGGGAACAGCACTTCCGTGAAGCCGAACTTCGAAAAATCCTCGATGCGCGACGGATACAGCCGGCCGATCAGGTGGTCGCACTCGTGCTGTACCACCCGTGCATGGAAGCCTTCGGCTTCGCGTTCGATGGGCCTGCCCTGCGGGTCGAAGCCGCTGTAGCGGATATGGCGGTAGCGCGGCACCAGCCCGCGCAGCCCTGGCACCGACAGGCAGCCCTCCCAGCCGTCTTCGCGTTCGTCGGACAGCGGCGTGATCACCGGGTTGCAGAGTACGGTTTGCGGCACCGGCGGCGCATCGGGATAGCGCTCGTTGTGCTCGAATCCGAAGATCACCAGTTGCAGGTCCACGCCGATCTGCGGTGCGGCCAGCCCCACGCCCTGCGCGTGCGCCATGGTGTCGAACATGTCGGCCACCAGGGCGTGCAGTTCGGGGGTATCGAAGTGTTCCACCGGCGGCGCTACGCGCAGCAGGCGCGGGTCGCCCATTTTCAGTATGGCGTGGATCATGGCGGCGGCAATGGCGAAAGGGTCAGTCGTTGCGGTCTTTGCGCTGGATGAACTCGATCTTGTAGCCGTCCGGGTCTTCCACGAAGGCAATGACCGTGCTGCCATGCTTCATGGGGCCGGCTTCGCGCGTGACCTTGCCGCCTTTCTGCTTGACCTTTTCACAGGCGTCGTAGGCATCTTCCACTTCCAGGGCTATGTGGCCGTAGCCGTTGCCCAGGTCGTAGGCGCCAGTGTCCCAGTTATGGGTCAGTTCGATGACGGCGCCTTCGCTTTCGTCCTGGTAGCCCACGAAGGCCAGGGTGAACTTGCCGTCCGGGTAGTCTTTGCGGCGCAGCACCCGCATACCCAGGACGTTGGTGTAGAAGTCGATGGATTTGTCCAGGTTGCCGACGCGCAGCATGGTGTGCAGGAGACGCATGGGAAATTCCTTTTGCTAGATGAGGCCAGGGCGCTGAGCCCAGGCCGACATCGTAGCAAACCGCCCGGTCTCCTGCCCGGAGGGAACCCGGGTTCCGGCCTAGTTGGCGGTGGCGCCGGAGGCCTGCACCGCCTTGGCCCAGGACGCGATTTCCTGCTGGATGAAGGCGCCGAACTCGCCCTTGCTGACGGATGCTGCTTCGGCGCCTTCTTCCATCAGGCGTTGGCGCACCTCGGGCGCGGCCAGGGCCTTCGAGAAGGCGGCGTTCAGCGTGTCCACCACGTTCGCCGGAGTGCCGGCCGGAGCCACGATGCCGTGCCAGGAAATAGCCTGGAAGCCCGGCAGCCCCGATTCGGCCATGGTGGGCAGGTCGGGCAGGGCCGGCGAGCGGCGCGGCGATGTCACGGCCAGGGCGCGCAGCGCGCCGGCCTTGATGGACGGCATGGCGCCCGGAATGGTGGTGAACAGGAATTGCACCTGCCCCCCGATCAGGTCGGCCAGGGCGGGGCTGCCGCCCTTGTACGGCACGTGGACGAAATCCAGTTCGGCGCGTTGCTTGAACATTTCACCGGCCAGATGGCCGGGCGTGCCCGCGCCGGCCGAGGCCATGTTGAAGGCGTCGCCATTGGCCTTGATCTCGGCGATCAGTTCCTGCACATTGCCGGCCCGCACCTGCTTGTTCACCACCAGCACGTTGGGCACGGTGGCCAGCAGGGTAACCGGCGTGAAGTCCTTCACGGCATCGTATTGCAGCTTGCAGTACATCGACGGGTTGATGCCGTGCGTGCTGGCGGTGGCCAGCAGCAGGGTGTAGCCGTCGGGGTCGGCGGTGGCAACCGCCTTGGCGGCGATGGAGCCATTGGCGCCGCCCTTGTTGTCCACCACGATGGTCTGGCCCAGCGTTTTCGCGGCTTCCGCGGCCACCGTGCGCGCCAGGATGTCCGACGTGCCGCCGGCCGAGTGCGGCACGACCAGGGTGATGGTGCGCTGGGGATAGGTCTGGGCCCACGCGGGCAGGGTACAGGCGCAGGCCAGCAAGGCCGCGCAGGCGGCCTGGATCAGGGGGTGTTTCATCGGAAATGTCTCCGTGGTTTTGTAGAAAGCCCGATGGCGCCGGACCTGCCGGGCGCCATCGGGCAGGTCGGGTCAATCGGCGCCCAGCTTCAGGGGGTCGGGCTGGCGTTTTTCAATGGACCATTTCAGCAGCGAGGCGCTGCGGTAAATACCGTGGGCGAACTTGCCGTAGGGCAGCGTCAGGAACAGGGCCATGACCACGCCCAGGTGCACGGCCAGCAGCAGGCCCATGGCCGAAGTGTCGCGCCAGGCCAGCAGGGCCAGGCCGGTCAGGCTGGTCAGGAACAGCAGGGCGATGAAACCCCGGTCCATGGGCCGCTGGGCCGCGTCGCCCTGCAGCGGGTGGCGCTTCAGGTTCAGCCAGAACAGGCCGGCCGGCCCGATCAGCAGGCCGATGCCGCCCACCGTGCCCAGGATCACCGGCAGGCTCAGGTAGGGGTAGGGCGCTTCCCAGCCGAAGGCGTAGTGATACACAGTGGCCACGCAGGTGGCGGCAAAGCACAGCATGAAGCCGTAGAAGGTCAGGTGGTGAAACCGCCGCCGGGCCAGCGTGAAGGCGTCGTCGGCATTGTTGCAGCCCTTGCCGTGGCCGCCGTCCAGGTATTTCAGGCGCAGGGCGTCGTGGGTGGCCTCGGCCACGGCCGCGCCGCTGGCGGTGCCCGGCGACACGTCGCGCCAGAAGCGCGCCACGCCCACGCCCAGCGCCAGCATGGCGAACAGGAACACGGTGCCGAACATCAGGGCCAGCGTGTTGTGCGGGAAAATGGCATAGAAATCGCCCGCCAGCGGCTCGTGCAGCAGGCCGCCGGTTATGGCCACCATCAGCACCAGGAACAGCGACAGCCCCGCCGCCACGGCCAGCGACAGCGTCAGGCCGTTGTGTTTGTACAGCTTGCCCAGCGCGGCCGGCCAGGCATAGTCGCTGTAGGTTTGCACCCGCACCTTGGCCATGGCTTGCGGCACGTTCAGCATGAACTCGTGCGGCGGCGCGTACTGGCAGGCATGCAGGCAGGCGCCGCAGTTGTGGCACAGGTTGGCCAGGTAGTTGATGTCGGCTTTGCCGAATTCCAGCCGGCGCGTCATGGCCGGGAATACCGCACAGAAGCCCTCGCAGTAACGGCAGGCATTGCAGATCTGCATGACGCGCGCCACTTCGGCTTCGTCTTCGCTCAGGTTGGCCGTGGGCTTCGGCGCCGATTTGGCATGCCACTGCACCGATTGTTCGGCCGCCATGGCCGCGCCGGCGGCCGATGCCGGCATGGCGCTGGCGCGTGCCTGGCGGGTCAGTTCTTCAAGCTGCTTCACGTTGTGCTCCCTGTGCCTTCGCCGCGGCCGCGGCGCGCGTGCCGGCAATGCGGCCGAAGGCCGTGCCGATGGACATGCCGACCCCGGCGGTGTACCCCTTGCCCAGCACGTTGCCGGCCATCATCTCGCCCGCCACGAACAGGTTGCCGCTGGGCTGGCCGTTGAAACGCACGGCGGCCGTGTCGTCCACTTTCAGCCCCAGGTATGTGAAGGTAATGCCCGGGCGCAGCGCATAGCCGTAGAACGGCGCGGTATCGATGGGGCGGGCCCAGTGGGTCTTGGCGGGCTGCAGGCCTTCGGTGTGGCAGTCGTCCAGGCTGGTATGGTCGAAGGTGCCTACGCGGCATGCCGCGTTGTAGCTGGACAGGGTCTGCATGAAGGTGGTTTCGTCCAGCCCCAGTTTGCGGGCCAGCTCGGGCAGGGTATCGGCCTGCACGCCGGGAAACACCGGCGGCATGAAACGGCCCACTGCCTTGGAATCGATGATGGAATAGGCGATCTGGCCGGGCTGCATGGCGGTCAGGCGCCCCCAGATGGCATAGCGCTTGGGCCAGAAATCTTCGCCTTCGTCGTAGAAGCGTTCCGCGTCGCGGTTCACCACCACGCCCAGCGACACACAGTCGATGCGGGTACAGATGCCGCCGTCGTACAGCGGCGCGCGCGCGTCGATGGCCACGCAATGGGACTGGGACGGGTCGCCTATCATGTCGGCGCCGGCATCTATCATGAACTTCAGCAGCACGCCGGTGTTGAAGCGAGTGCCGCGGATCAGGAAATTGTCGGCCGGCCATTCGCCGCGTTCGTTCTGGCCCCAGGCCTCGCGCAGCCATTCGCGGTTGGATTCGAAGCCGCCGGCGGCCAGCACACAGGTGCGCGCGGGAATGCGTTCGGCGCCAATGCGGGCGGCCACGAAGCGGCCGTCGTCCAGTTCCAGCGCATCCACCAGGGCGTCGTAGCGGATCTGTACGCCCAGTGCTTCGGCGCTGCGGTAATACGCATTCACCAGCGCCTTGCCGCCGCCCATGAAGAACGCATTGGTGCGGGCCACATGCAGCGCGCCCGACAGCGGCGGCTGGAAATTCACGCCATGCTTGCGCATCCAGTCGCGACAGGTGGACGATTCGCGTATGACCAGCCGCGCCAGGTGCTCATTGGTGATGCCGCCGGTTACCTTCAGCAGGTCTTGCCAGTATTCTTCTTCAGGATAAGCGTCCACCAGCACGTCTTGCGGCGCATCGTGCATGCAGCGCAGGTTGCGCGTGTGCTGCGAATTCCCGCCGCGCCATTCGCGCGGCGCGGCTTCCAGCATCAGCACGCTGGCGCCGGCTTCGCGCGCCATCAGCGCGGCGCACAGGGCGGCATTGCCTCCGCCTATAACCAGTACATCGATCATGAAATAGTGCCCGTAGAGTCAGCTGGGCACTATAGGAGCAGGGGGCGCGGTCGCGCCAGCCTGTGATCGTCAACAGGCGTTCACGATTTATGAAGAGTGGCCCCGGGCCATGCGCCGGCGCGCACCAGGCTTTCCACGGTTTGCGCCAGCAGCACGCGGGCCGCCAGGGCGGCGGGCGAGAGCTCGTCATCGGACACGCTGGCCAACAGGTTGGAGCGGCGCACGTGGCGGTCGGTAATCTGGCGCACCGCCAGGGGTTCGCCGCGCAGCCGCACCGTGGCCGCGCCCGGCTGGATGGTGGCGCCGATCACGATGTCGCCGTTGAACAGGGAGGCCGATACCGGCACCGTGGGCGTGGCGGGATCGGCGAAGGTCACGAACGTCGTGCCGTCCGACTTCAGTTGCGCGGCCTTCGCGGCGGTGTCCGCGGCACTGGCCCATGCGGCCCGGTCGCTGCTGGTCACCACCAGCGCCTTGGCCTGCTTGCCGTTGGCCGCC
>NZ_JAJMLX010000154.1 GCF_020991325.1 Bordetella petrii
CGCTGCGGCGCCACGTATCCCGCCGCCATGCGGCCCGGCGCGTCCGGGCCGTGCGGGCAGTTGCGGCCAGCCGCCACTGGCGCGTACGCTTGCAGCATGGATGGCACGATGCCGTCCTGCACGACAGCCGGCGAGGCGCCTGCTGGATCCACCTGCATTTGCGGTTGGCCCCCGTGGTTGGCGCTGATGTTACAAGTTGCCGGGTGGCTGTCTGGCGCTCCACGATGTCCGCGGCCCGCTGGCGCCGGCTCTGCCTTCTGGCAGGGGCGGCGCAGCGCCTGATTCCCCCTGCTTCGAGGGCACCATGAGCGAGCGCGACATCGACGCCGAACTTGTCGCCCGCGTACAGCGGGGCGACAAGAAGGCCTTCGACCTGCTGGTGCTCAAGTACCAGCGCAAGATCCTGCGCCTGCTGGGGCGCATGATCCGCGACCCCGCCGAAATCGAGGACGTGGCCCAGGAAGCCTTCATCAAGGCCTACCGGGCGCTGCCCCAGTTCCGTGGTGAAAGCGCGTTTTACACTTGGTTGTATCGTATTGCGGTCAATACGGCACGTAATTGGCTGGCCTCGGCCGGCCGCCGTCCCAGCGCGCCAAATGCAATTGAAACGGAAGACGGTGAAACTTTTAACGAAACGGATAACCTAACCGATATCAGCACCCCGGAAGCCATGGTGGCCAGCCGCGAGATCGCCGAAACGGTCAATGCGGTCATCGAGGAATTGCCCGAAGAGCTCCGGACAGCTATCGTGCTGCGTGAAATCGAAGGTATGAGTTACGAAGACATCGCCCAGAGCATGGACTGCCCGATAGGCACTGTACGCTCGCGCATTTTCCGTGCGCGCGAAGCCATTGCCACCCGGTTGCGTCCCTTGCTGGATACCGATGCCGAGCGTCGTTGGTAAGGAGCGGCAGTCATGCAATCAACATCCAAGTCCGTGCCAGATACCGGAATATCCCTGGAAGAATCCGTATCGGCCTGGATGGACGGCGAAGCCGCCGAAGACATTATTTCCGAATTGAACAGTGCCCAAGGGCGCCGAGCGTGGGACACCTACCACCTGATCGGCGACGCCATGCGCAATTCCGACCTGGCCGTCAGCCCCAGCGCCGGCTTCCATGCGCGCCTGTCGCGTGCGCTGGACGCCGAGCTGCCCATTGTTGCGCCGCAGCGGCGGCGTTCGCCGTTGCGCATGGGCTTGTCCGGGCTGGCCGTGGCGGCCGCCGTGGCAACCGTGGCCTGGGTGGCGCAACCTTACATCATGGGCGGCTCGGCCCCGTCAGTCGACACCCGTGTGCTGGCCGATGCAACGGCTACCGAAACGCCGGGCCTGCGCGATTACCTCGAGGCACACCGCCAAATGGCGGGCCCCAGCGCGGTACGCCAAGTCTCGTTCGATGCCGGAGCCGGACGTTGATCACACAGTTGCAGCCGTTCTGTTGGTTGGCGCGAGGTCGCGACGGCGTGGGCCGCCGCCCTGCACAAGGCGCCGGCTGGGCCCTTACCGCCGCGTTCCTGCTGGCCTTCGCTGCCATCCATGAGTCCGCCCAGGCTGCCGAACCGGCATCTTCCGGCAACTCCATCCAGTTGCTGTACGACATCCAGCAAGCCGCCCGCAAGCAGGATTACGCAGGGGTGTTCCTGTATCAGCAGGGCCAGGTCATCCAGTCGTCGCGCCTGGTGCATGTCATCGACGGTACCGGCGAGCGCGAGCGCCTGGAAATCCTGGACGGCCAGCCGCGCGAATACCTGCGCCACAACGACGAGATCCAGTGCCTGATTCCCGAGCGCAAGACCGTGCTGATGGAGCCGCGCCGCGGCGACCGCTTCCCGGGCCTGCTGCTGGGCAATCCCACCGATCTTGCGCAGCACTACGATATCCGCGCCGAAGACAAGCTGCACCGCGTGGCCGACCGCCAGTGCCGCATCATCACCATCCAGCCCCGCGACAGCCTGCGCTACGGCTATCGCCTGTGCGCCGACGTCGACACCAAGCTGCTGCTCAAGGCCCAGACACTGGATGCCGAGCAGGGCGTGGTCGAGCAGGTGGCGTTCACCTCCGTACGCCTGGGCGACAAGGTCGACCCGGCCGAGCTTGCCTCGCGCTGGAGCACGCGCGACTGGAAAGTGCTGCAGCCGCGCATGGAACCCGCCGACCTGGCCGCCGAAGGCTGGCGCATTCCCGCGCCCCGGGGTTTCGTGGCGGTCATGCAGGTGAAACGATCAATGGGCCACAGCAATGTCAGCCAGTTGGTACTGTCCGACGGCTTGGCGGCCATCTCGGTTTTCATTGAACCTTTCGACACCCGGCGCGGTCACCCCATGACGTCGGGTGCCGCGCGGCGTGGCGCCATCAATATCTACGGCACGCGCATCGCCGATTTCTGGCTGACGGCCCTGGGCGAAGTCCCGGCCGCCACGCTCGAACAACTGGCCACGTCCACTGAATTCGTGCCAGCGTCTCAATAACAACAAACCTGCAAAAGGTTGGGGAATTTTCGGAGTTCTCTCATGCAATCTATTTCTGTGTCGACTTTTTTTATACGGCGCTTTTTCCTGGCGGCATTGGCCGCCGTCATGCTGGCGGGCGCGTACGGGCCTGTTGCCCAAGCCCAGACTTCCGCCGCGCCCACCGTGGCGCTACCCGATTTCAGCGGCATCATCGCCAAGGTTGATCCTGCCGTCGTCAACATCCGCACCACCGCCAACGTGCCGGTGCGCGGCCCCGGCGGCACCAACGATCCCTACGAGCTGTTCCGCTGGTTCTTCGGCCCCGATTTCCAGCCGCCTGGCATGCCGCAGCAACCCTCGCCGCGCCAGGCGCCCACGCCAGAAGAGCGCAAGGTGCCGCGCGGCGTCGGTTCGGGCTTCCTGATTTCCGAAGACGGCTACATCCTTACCAATAACCACGTGGTCAGCGAGGCGGCCGACATTTTCGTCACCCTGACCGACGGCCGCGAGTTCAAGGCCAAGGTCATCGGCACCGACGAGCGCACCGATGTGGCCCTGATCAAGATCGAAGCCAAGGACATGACGCCGCTGACCATCGGTGATCCCAAGACGCTCAAGAAGGGGCAATGGGTGCTGGCCATCGGTTCGCCGTTCGGCCTGGATTCCACCGCCACCGCGGGCATTGTCAGCGCCATCGGCCGCGATACCGGCGAATACCTGCCTTTCATCCAGACCGACGTGGCCGTCAACCCGGGTAACTCGGGCGGCCCGCTGCTCAACCTGAACGGCGAAGTGGTGGGCATCAACTCGCAGATCGTCTCGCGCAGCGGCGGCTTCATGGGCATTTCGCTGGCCATCCCCATCGACGAAGCCATGCGCGTGGCCGACCAACTGCGTGCCGAAGGCAAGGTTACTCGCGGCCGCATCGGCGTGCAGATCAGCGAAGTCGGCAAGGACGTCGCCGAGGCCATCGGCCTGCCCAAGGCCGAAGGCGCGCTGGTCAGCAACGTCGAGGCCGACGGCCCGGCGGGCGCCGCCGGTGTCATGCCGGGCGATGTCATCACCTCGTTCCATGGCGAAACCATCAAGCGCTGGTCTGACCTGCCCCGCATCGTGGGCGAGACCAAGCCCGGCACCCGCACCGAAATGGAAGTGTGGCGCCGTGGCAAGACAGTGACCCTGTCGGTCAAGGTGGGCGAGCTTTCCAGCGATTCCGCCGCCGCTGCCGACCAGGCTCCCGCCGAGCCCGAAATCACCGGCAACGCATTGGGCCTGGGCGTGGTGGACGTGCCCGCCGATGTCCAGAAGAAGCTGGGCATCAAGGGCGGCGTGCAGGTGCGCACCTCGGAAGGGGCGGCCGCCGCGGTCGGCATACGCCAGGGCGATATCGTGGTGGCGGTGAACAACACCGATGTCACCGGCGCCAAGCAGTTCAACCAGTTGGTTGGCAAGTTGCCCAAGGGCAAGGCGGCCGGCTTGCTGGTGCGCCGCGGGGATCAAACCCAGTGGGTGGCGGTAGAGCCCGCGAAGTAGGTCACTTCTCGGGCCCATGCCCTTATGGGGCGCGGACGGCCGGCAAAGCCGGCTCCGCGCGTCCCGGGCTGGACCGCGCCGGTTGGTAGTCCGGGGAATGCACTGCTGGGCGAATCAACGACTCATACGGCTGAATGCGAACCCGTATAAAATAGCTGGTTGCCGCAAGAAGGGGGCGCGATGCGCCCCTTCGTTTTTGGCTGATGGCCGGGGCTGCGTCCACGCCCGTTTTCGCGCTTGTTTTGTCCCTAATTACCCACCTTATGCAGCATATTCGCAATTTCTCCATCATCGCCCACATCGATCACGGCAAATCGACCCTGGCCGACCGCCTGATCCAGCGTTGCGGCGGGCTGGCGGCGCGCGAAATGTCCGCCCAGGTGCTGGACTCGATGGATATCGAGCGCGAGCGCGGCATTACCATCAAGGCCCAGACTGCGGCGCTGGCGTACACGGCGCAAGACGGCAAGGTCTATAACCTGAACCTGATCGACACCCCGGGGCACGTGGACTTCTCATACGAAGTCAGCCGCTCGCTGTCGGCCTGCGAGGGCGCCTTGCTGGTGGTGGATGCTTCGCAAGGGGTCGAGGCCCAGACCGTGGCCAATTGCTACACCGCCATCGAGCTGGGCGTGGAAGTGCTGCCGGTGCTGAACAAAATGGACCTGCCGCAGGCCGACCCCGACGGCGCGCGCCAGGAAATCGAGGACGTCATCGGCATCGAGGCCGGCGACGCCGTCCTGGCCAGTGCCAAAAGCGGCCTGGGCATTGACGAAATCCTGGAAACCATCGTGGCCCGCGTGCCTCCGCCCAAGGGCGACCCCGCCGGCCAGTTGCAGGCCCTGATCATCGACTCGTGGTTCGACAACTACGTGGGCGTGGTCATGCTGGTGCGCATCATCAACGGCGTGTTGCGGCCCAAAGACAAAATCCTGCTCATGGCCTCGGGCGCCACGCATCTGTGCGAGCAGGTGGGTGTGTTCACCCCCAAGTCGCAGCCGCGCACCGAATTGTCGGCGGGCGAGGTGGGTTTCATCATCGCGGGCATCAAGGAGCTGGCCAACGCCAAGGTGGGCGACACCATCACCCTGGCGGGCAAGCCGGCCGGCAAGCCCCTGCCTGGTTTCAAGGAAGTGAAGCCGCAGGTGTTCGCCGGCCTGTACCCGGTGGAAAGCTCCGAATACGACCAACTGCGCGATTCGCTCGAAAAACTGAAGCTCAACGACGCGGCGCTGATGTTCGAGCCCGAGGTCTCGCAGGCGCTGGGCTTCGGCTTTCGCTGCGGCTTCCTGGGGCTGCTGCACATGGAAATCGTGCAGGAACGCCTGGAACGCGAGTTCGACATGGACATCATCACCACCGCGCCGTCGGTGGTGTACGAAGTCGAACAACGCGACGGCAGCATCGAAATCATCGACAGTCCGGCACGCATGCCCGAAGTCGGTAAGATCAACGATATCCGCGAACCGGTCGTCAAAGTCACCCTCTTCATGCCCCAGGAATACGTGGGGCCGGTCATGACGCTATGCAATAACAAGCGTGGCGTGCAGATCAACATGAGCTACCACGGCCGCCAGGTACACCTGACCTACGAAATTCCGCTGGCCGAGATCGTGCTCGATTTCTTCGACAAGCTGAAATCGGTGTCGCGCGGCTATGCCTCGATGGACTACGAGTTCCTGGAATACCGTTCGGCCGACGTGGTCAAGGTCGACTTGCTGATCAACGGCGACCGCGTCGACGCCCTGGCCATGATTGTGCACCGGGCCAATGCGCGCTACCGCGCGCGCGATGTGGTAACCCGCATGCGCGCGCTGATTCCGCGCCAGATGTTCGACGTGGCCATCCAGGCGGCCATCGGTGCCGAAGTCATTGCGCGGGAAAACGTCAAGGCATTGCGCAAGAACGTGCTGGCCAAATGCTACGGCGGCGACATCACCCGGAAGAAAAAACTGCTGGAAAAGCAGAAGGCCGGCAAGAAGCGCATGAAGCAGGTCGGTTCCGTGGAAATTCCCCAAGAGGCATTCCTGGCCATTCTGCAGGTCGAAGACAAGTAGCGAGAAAAAGGCGGCATACTCAATGAGCTGGAACTTTGCACTGATACTTTTTGTGCTGCTGGTGGTTACCGGCATTATCTGGGCGCTGGATGTCGCGGTACTGCGGCGGCGGCGCCTGCTGCGCAGCCAGGCGGCCGTGGCCGCCGTGGACACCACCTACGCGTCCGACGCCCAAGAGGCCGCTCGCCTGCGCCAGGAAGCCGCCGCGTCGGCTTCGCGGGTGCCCTGGTGGGTGGAATACGCGGTCAGCTTCTTTCCGGTAATTCTGTTCGTGTTCGTGCTGCGCTCGTTCGTGGTCGAGCCGTTCCGCATTCCGTCCGGGTCCATGCTGCCCACCTTGCAGTCGGGCGACCTCATCCTGGTGAACAAATTCAGTTACGGCATCCGCCTGCCCATTGTCGATAAAAAGGTCATCGATATCGGCAACCCGCAGCGCGGCGACGTGGTGGTGTTCCGTTATCCGGTGGACCCGAACGTCGACTACATCAAGCGCATTGTCGGCCTGCCCGGCGATGAAGTCTCGTATGTGGACAAGAAGCTCTACGTCAACGGCCAACTGGTGCCGCGCATGCGCGACGGCGAGTATTTCGAGCCCGACCGGGTGTCGTATATTCACCAATACAAAGAAAAATTGGGCGACGTTGACCACAAAATACTGCTAGATGAAGGAAAATCGCAGGTTTATGGGCCCATTTGGAAGTTCCCGAACCTGAAAAACTGCGAGTACGCCCGTAATGGAGTACGCTGCACAGTACCTGAAGGCCATTATTTCGCCATGGGCGACAACCGGGACAACAGCGCCGACAGCCGTTACTGGGGGTTCGTCCCTGACGCGAATATCGTCGGGAAGGCATTCTTCATCTGGATGAACTTCAGCGACCTCGGCCGTATCGGCAGCTTTAACTGACATGTCCCTCGCCACGCTGGAAACCCGACTGGATCATCGTTTCGCCAATGCCGCTCTGCTCGAGCAGGCCTTGACGCACCGAAGCCACAGCGCTCGCCACAACGAGCGCCTGGAATTCCTGGGTGATTCAGTGCTGAACTTCGTCGTGGCGGCCATGTTGTTCGAACGATTTCCCAAGCTGGATGAAGGCGACCTGTCGCGCCTGCGGGCCAACCTGGTGAAGCAGGCCTCGCTGGCCGATATCGGCCAGCGCCTGGAATTGTCGCAGTACCTGCGCCTGGGCGAGGGCGAACTCAAAAGCGGCGGCTTCCGCCGCCCGTCCATCCTGGCCGACGCGGTCGAGGCCATTTTCGGCGCGGCCTTCCTGGACGCCGGTTTCGAGGTGGCGCGCAAGGTCATCGTGCGCCAGTACCAGCCCGTGCTGGCCAGTGTCGACCCCAAAACCCTGGGCAAGGACGCCAAGACCCTGCTGCAGGAATTCCTGCAGGGGCGCAAGCTGGCATTGCCGGTGTATACCGTGGTGGCCACGCATGGCGCCGCGCACAGCCAGCAGTTCGAGGTCGAGTGCGCCATTCCCGCGCTCGAGATCAAGGTGGTGGCGCCCGGCGCCAGCCGGCGCGCCGCCGAGCAATCCGCCGCCAAGCTGGCGCTGGAAGCCGCCCAGGCGGCCAGCCCAGCCGGCCGCGCCGCGCGCAAGTCGGGCAAGGCCCGCAAAACCGCGCAATTGTCGCTGCCCGTGGCCGTGACACAAGAGATCAAATGAGCGACACCCCTTTCCGTACCGGTTTCATCGCCGTGGTCGGCCGCCCCAACGTGGGCAAGTCCACCCTGACCAACGCCCTGATCGGCTCGAAAATTTCCATTGTTTCGCGCAAGGCGCAAACCACGCGGCATCGCATCCATGGCGTGCTCACCCGCGAGCACGAGCAGTTCGTGTTTGTCGATACCCCGGGCTTTCAAACCCGCCACGGCGGCGCCATGAACCGCATGATGAACCGCGTGGTCACGCAAGCCCTGGCTGACGTCGACGTGGTAGTGCATGTGGTCGAGGCCGGCAAATGGACGGATGGCGATGCCAAGCTGCTGCCGCTGCTGCCCGAGGCCCGCCGCACCATATTGGTGGTCAGCAAGATCGACGCCGTCAAGCGCCGCGACGACCTGTTCGCCTTTGTGTCCAAGATCGTGGCCCAGCATCCGTACGATGCCGTGGTGCCGGTTAGCGCCCTGAAAGAACAGCAACTGGACCAGTTGCTGGACGAAATTGCCACGCGCCTGCCCGAAGGCGAGCCGCTGTTCGAAGAGGACACGCTCACCGACCGCCCGGTGCGCTTTATTGCCGCCGAGCTGCTGCGCGAGAAGATCTTCCGGCTGGTGGGCGACGAACTGCCCTATGGCTGCACCGTTGTCATCGAGCAATGGGAAGAAACCGACAAGGGCGTGCGGGTGGCCGCCTGTATCGTGGTCGAGCGCGACAGCCACCGGCCCATTCTGCTGGGCGCTGGCGGTGAACACATGAAGCGAATTGCCACCGAGGCGCGCCAGGACATCGCCAAGCTGCTCGACAAACCCGTGCACTTGGAGGTGTACATCAAGGTGCGCAAGGGCTGGTCCGACCGCGAAAGCGCGCTGCGCGACCTGGGCTATGAGTAGAAGGGCGCATCGCGTCCAGGATTGCCCTGCCTACATGCTCCATGCCACCGCGTGGCGCGAGACTTCGTTGATTGTCCAGAGTTTTTCCCGCGAGCACGGCTGTGTGGCGCTGGTGGCCAAGGGCGCCAAACGGCCTTATTCAGTATTGCGGCCTGTGCTGTCGTCGTTTCAGCCTTTGCTGCTGTCCTGGAGCGGCGCAGGCGAAGTCAAGACGCTGACGCGCGCCGAGGTGGCTGGGCTGTGTCCGTTGGCCGGCACGGCCCTGATGTCGGCCTGGTACATGAACGAACTATTGCTGCGCCTGCTGCCGCGCGAAGACGCTCATCCGGCTTTGTTCGACGCCTATGACACGGCGTTGCAGCAATTGGCGGGCGGCACGCGCGCAGCGGGGGCGTTGCGGCGCTTCGAATGGACACTGCTGCGCGAAACCGGCTACGGCATAGATGAGGCCGCGCCCGATTTCGACGACCCGGCCATCGAGCCCGCATTGCGGCGCGACCTGCGTGAGCGCCTGGCTGCCAACCTGGCCGGCCGGCCGCTGTCGACCCGGCGGGTGCTGCTGGATTTGCAGCGGCTTTGATGCAAGGGCTCAGGGCGTTTTGGAAAGGCCCGACGCCCACTGCAAATGCTGGCCGTCCTCGATCTTGTACACGTCTACTGTCTGGTAATTGCCCGACCCCGCGGTAACCAGGGTCACCACCAGTTCGGCCTGTCCATCGCCGTCCATGTCCTTGAGCTGGGCTTGGCGCAGTTCGCCATTGCGCGGGCGGATCAGGCCATCGACATAATCGCCGGCGGCCAGGTCGCGGTACAGGCGCACGCTGTACGTACCGATGGAGGCAGGTTCGCCCGGCTCTTGCGCCACAACCAGGGCGGCGGGCGCGGTGGGCAGGGGCAGCACGATGGGCGCGGGGGCGGCGGCGTCGCCTGGGCTGGGCGAACCCGTCCATTCGACCAGGCTGGCCTGGCCGCTGCGCCGGTTGACCAGGCACAGCATGGTGACCGCCGCGCCCTGCATGTGGGCCTGCGGGGCGGCGCCGCGGATCAGCAAGGCGGTCTGGCCGGACCGGTCGTCGAACTGCATGGGCGTGCCCACCTGTTCGGCGTGCAGCAGCCCCGATGCCTTGGCGCATACCCGCAACGCTTTGTCTTCCTGCTGCTGCCAGGCAGTGGGCGAACTGGCCTGGGCAGCGGATGCGGCCAGGCCGGCGGCCAGGGTGGCGCACAGCAAGGCGGGGCGGTAGACGGCTGCGTTCATGCGGAACCTCGTTGGCTAGGGCGGTGTTCTTGATGTCTTGATGTAGCACGCCGCATGCCCGCTGTCCATGCCATGAAAAGGGCCCGCGCATGGCGGGCCCGATTGCCGACAGGTTACAGCCTGTTTATTCGCGATTGCCGCCGAAGATGCCCAGCAGCATCAGCAGGTTCGAGAATACGTTGTAGACGTCCAGGTAGATGGCCAGGGTGGCGGACACGTAATTGGTTTCGCCGCCGTTGACTACGCGCTGCAGGTCTACCAGCATGAACGCCGAGAAAATGACGATGGCCAGCACCGAGATGGTGAGCATCAGGGCGGGCATTTGCAGGAAGATGTTGGCCAGCGCCGCCACCAGGATGACCACCGCGCCGGTGAACAGCCATTTCTGCATGCCGGACAGGTCGCGCTTGATGGTGGTGGCCAGGGTGGCCATGGTGCCGAACACGACGGCGGTGCCACCGAAGGCCGTCATGACCAGTTGGGCGCCGTTGCCCATGCCCAGCACGAAGCCCAGCAGGCGCGACAGCATAATGCCCATGAAGAACGTGAAGGCCAGCAGCAACACCACGCCCAGCGAACTGTGCTTGTTCTTTTCGATGGCGAACATCAGGCCGAAGGCACCCACCAGGAACACGATGGCCGACAGCCCGGGGCTGGCCATCATGATCTGGTTCACCCCGGAGTAAAGGCCGACCGCCGCGCCCAGCACGGTGGGGATCAGCGACAGGGCCAGCAGCCAGTAGGTATTACGCAGGACTTTGTTGCGGACGACTTCGCCCGGCGCGCCGGCATAACTGCCGGAACGGTTGAAAGGGGAAGGACGGTATTGGTTCATGGACGGCTCCTGTGTGCGGCAAATGAGTTGCCCAATGGGATTAGAGGGGTAGGATACCTTACAGTTCCCTGAAAAATCTACCGGGGCGGGTTTTCCGGGGTATCTGGGTGGCGGTGGGCCTTCAGCCGGGCCGCACACCCCGTACCGCGCGGTCGATCAGGTCGGGCAGTTCGGCCTCGAGACGGGCGCGCAGGCCCGCCGCGGCATCGTCGAGCGCCCGCTGCAGGGCTTGTTCCAGCTCGGCCTGCAGGGCGGCACGCAG
>NZ_JAJMLX010000155.1 GCF_020991325.1 Bordetella petrii
CGCCCTGCGCAGCGGCTCGCCGCTGCAGGCACGCCTCGAGCCGCTGCTGTCGGCCCAGGCCGGCGCCGAATACACCACGCCGGCCCGCATCGGCGACTACACCGATTTTTATATTTCGCTGCACCACGCCACCGCCGTGGGCAAGCAGTTCCGGCCGGACAACCCCCTGCTGCCCAATTACAAATGGGTGCCTATCGGTTATCACGGCCGCGCCTCCAGCGTGGGTGTGGACCAGCGCTTTCCGCGCCCGGTGGGCCAGACCCGCCCCGCCGCCGAAGGCGAGGCCCCGCCGGTCGGACCGTGCAAGCGCCTGGACTACGAACTGGAACTGGGCATATTCGTGGGCAAGGGCAACGCACAGGGCGACCGCATCGCCCTGGACCAGGCCGATGAACACGTGTTCGGCCTGTGCATCCTGAACGACTGGTCGGCGCGCGACATCCAGGCCTGGGAATACCAGCCGCTGGGGCCCTTCCTGGCCAAGAACTTCGCGTCGACGATCTCGCCCTGGATCGTCACCATGGAAGCGCTGGAGCCATTCCGCACCGCCTGGACTCGTGCCGAGAGCGACCCGCAACCCGTGGCCTACCTGTCCTCGGACGCCAACCGCGCGCAGGGCGCCTACGACGTGCAGATGGAAGTACTGCTGACCACCGAGGCCTCGCGCGCCGCGCAACACGACCCCGCGCACCTGTCGGCCAGCAATTTCCGGGATGCCTACTGGAATATCGCCCAACTGGTTGCGCACCACACTATCAATGGCTGCAACCTGCAGCCCGGCGACCTGATGGGCACCGGCACGCTGTCCGGCCCCGCGCCGCAGGAAGCGGGCTCATTGCTGGAACTGAGCCAGGGCGGCAAGGCGCCGGTGGAACTGCCCTGGGGCGAACGCCGCAGCTTCCTGGAAGACGGCGACCAAGTCATCATCCGCGCGCAATGCCAGAAACCGGGCTATCCGCGCATAGGGTTCGGCGAGTCGTCCGGCACGGTGCTGCCGGCGCGCTGATTCTCCAGCCGCCTTGGCAATACGCAGGCCCCGCAAGGCGGGGCCTGCCTGCTTTCCCGGCCGTAAGATAATGATGAATTTTGTATGACATCATATGTCTTGGCGGGTTTGATCTGACAAAATTGCGGCGCCGGCCGCGTCTTCCCCCTAGCGCCCCTGCACCCGGCGCAATCGCTCGCGGCTGTTGCTCAGGTGCATGCGCATGGCCGCGCGCGCCGCCTCCGGGTCCTGCCGCAGGATGGCCTGGTAGATGTCTTCATGCTCCAGATTCACTCGCGCCAGGTATTGTTCGCGGTCTTCGTGGGCAATGCGCGCCGAATTGATGCGCGTGCGCGGGATGATGGCCGAGCCCAGGTGCGACATCAGGTCGGCGAAATAGCGGTTGGCCGTGGCCTGGGCCACCAATAAGTGAAAGCGGAAATCCGGGGTGATGGTGTCGCCGCCCGCGGCCAGAGAACCACGGAATTCGTCCAGCGCGGCCCGCATGTCCGCCAGCTGCGCATCGCTGCGGCGCAGCGCGGCCAGGCCCGCGGCCTCGCTTTCCAGGCAGATGCGCAGTTCCAGCAGCACCAGCACGTCCTGCACCGTGGCGATATCTGACGGGTCGACGCGGAAGTCGGCCCCGCCGCTGGCCTGCAGCGCGTAGGTGCCGATGCCGTGGTGGGTTTCGACCAGGCCGGCGGCCTGCAGGCGCGACAGGGCTTCGCGCACTACGGTGCGGCTGACGCCGAACTGGCGCATCAGCTCGGATTCGGTGGGCAGTTTCTGGCCAGGGCGGATCTGCCCGCCGCGGATCCGTTCTGAGAAATCCTCGACCAGGCCCTGCGCCAGATTGCGCGGCCGGCGGGGCGCGGAAACGCGCGGATCTGCGGAGCCAGTCATCAAGGGATATCCCGGGTAATGATGCGCTTGACGGTGAAAATTTGGCGTCATTATACTGCCATCAAGTTGTACGATAACGTATCAGTCAAGTTTCATCCGCATCCGCCTCATTGCTGGAACTGCCGCATGACATCCCCTGCTGAATCGTCCCTGGACAGCGCCCGCTGCCATCGTCTGCTTCTTACCGGCGCTGCCGGGGGCCTGGGCACCGTATTGCGCGAACGCCTGCGTCCCCATGCCGACATACTCCGCGTGTCGGACATCGCCGCCATGCCGCCTGCCGGGCCTGGCGAAGAGGCGGTGGCCTGCGACTTGTCGGACCCCCAGGCCGTGCTGGAACTGGTGCGCGGCACGGATGCCATCGTGCATCTGGGAGGGGTGTCCGTCGAACGGCCTTTCGAGGAAATCCTGCCCGCCAATATCCAGGGCACCTACAACCTGTACGAAGCCGCCCGCGTGCATGGCGTGCGGCGCGTGGTATTCGCCAGTTCCAACCATGTCACCGGCTTTTATCGCCAGGGCGAAGTGCTGGACGCGGATACGCCGCCGCGGCCCGATGGCTACTACGGCATCAGCAAGGCATTTGGCGAAAACCTGTCGCGCTTTTATTTCGACCGCTACGGCATCGAAACCGTGTGCCTGCGCATCGGCTCGTCGTTTCCCGAAGCGCGCGACCGCCGCATGCTGGTGACATGGCTCAGCTACGACGACCTGACCCAGCTGATGCTGCGCTCGCTGTTCGTTCCGGATGTCGGGCACACCATTGTGTACGGCGCCTCGGCCAACCGCGACAGCTGGTGGGACAACCGCCAGGCCGCGCATCTGGGCTTTGCGCCCAGAGACTCCTCGGAAACCTTTCGCGCGGCCGTCGAAACGCAGCCGGCGCCCGATCCCGCCGACCCTGCCACGCAGTACCAGGGCGGTGCTTTCGTCAAGGCCGGGCCGTTCAAATCATGAACGCCGAACCGCGGGCCGAACGCCTGGGCGAGCTGCTGTGTTCCGTGGGCGAAAGCCCGGTATGGCACGCAGCCGAGCAGGCACTGTACTGGACGGACATCCCCGCCCGCCGCCTGTGCCGCTACACACCCGCCGACGGCCAGGCCCGCCACTGGGATCTGCCCGAAATGGCGGGCTGTATCGCCAAGCGCGGCACGGGGTGGCTGGCCGCCATGGAAACCGGCCTGTACGCCCTGCCGGCGCTGGACTCTCAACAGCCCGCGCCCCCGGCCATGGCCCTGGCCACGGTCAGGCACGCCGCGCCGGGCATGCGTTTCAACGACGGCAGATGCGATCGCCAGGGCCGCTTCTGGGCTGGCACGATGGTGCAGGACATGGCGCTGGGCCGCGACGCCGGCCGCCTGTACCGCTATGCGGGCGGTGAACTGGCCATGCCGCTGGATCTGCCGCTGGTCGTGCCCAACGGCATGGCATTCAGCCCCGACGGCCGCACCATGTACCTGTCCGACTCGCACCCCGATCGCCAAGTGGTCTGGGCGCTGGACTACGACCCCGACCACGGTGTACCGACGCGTCGCCGCGTGTTCATCGAACGCCTGCCCGCCGGCCGGCCCGACGGCGCCGCTGTGGACCAGGACGGCGCCTACTGGATCTGCGGCAACGACGCGGGCTTGCTGTACCGCTACACCCCCGACGGCCGGCTGGACCGCAGCCTGCGCCTGCCGGTAGCCAAGCCCGCCATGTGCGCCTTCGGCGGCAGCGGCCTGGATACCCTGTTCATTACCACCATCCGGCCGCCCGCCACGCCGGCCGGGGCGCTGGATGGCGCCCTGTTCTCCCTGCGGCCCGGCACCCGCGGCCTGGAGGAACCGGCTTACCTCGGCTAGCACCCGAATGGGCCGCCACCCAGGCCCACGCCGCATGCATGCAGTGATTTCCACAAGAGCCCTCACAACGCCGTACTCCCAACCCGGAGGTAGACAATGCTGCGCAATACCCTCGCACGCGCCACCCTGGCCGCGTCGGCCGCCCTGTGCCTGTCCACGGCGGCCCTGAACATCCATGCCGAGACACTGCGCTCGGCCGACATCCACCCCGACGACTACCCCACCGTGCTGGCCGTGCGCCACATGGGCGAACTGGTCAAGCAACGCACCAATGGGCGTATCGAGGTCAAGGTGTACGCGGGCAGCAAGCTGGGCCGCGAAGAGGATTCCATCGAACAGGTGAAGCTGGGCGCGCTGGCCATGACCCGCGTCAGCAGCGCCGCCATGCATAACATCTGCCAGACGCTGCGCGTGCCCTCGCTGCCCTTCCTGTTCCGTTCCACCGAGCACCTGCACAAAGTGCTGGACAGCGACATCGGCGACGAGATACTGCGGTCCTGCGAAAGCGCCGGCTTTGTCGGCCTGGCCTGGTACGACAGCGGCGCGCGCTCGATGTACACGCGCGAAAAACCCATCAAGACGGTGCAGGACGTACAGGGCATGAAGATCCGCGTGCAGCAGTCGGATCTGTCGGTGGCCATGGTGGAAGCCTTGGGCGGCAATGCCACCCCCATGCCCATGGGCGAGGTATACACCGCGCTGAAAACCGGCCTGGTGGATGCCGCCGAGAACAACTTCCCCAGCTACGAAAGCGCCCACCACTACGAGGTGGCCAAGTACTACTCGATGACCCAGCACACCATGACGCCCGAGATTCTGCTGTTCTCGAAGCGCCAATGGGACAAACTGCCGGAAGCCGACCGCAAGATCATCCGCGACGCGGCCCGCGAATCGGTGCCCTATATGCGCAAGCTGTGGGCCGAGCGCGAAGAGAAATCGCGCGCGGTGGTGGAAAAAGCCGGCTCGCAGATCATCGAACCCGACAAGGCCTCGTTCCAGGCCGTGATGAAGCCCGTGTACGAACGCTTTGTCACCACCCCGGAAATGAAGGACCTGGTGTCGCGCATCCAGGCCATGAAATAAGGGTGCCGCCATGTCTGCCCAAGCCATTCCCACGGCCCGGGACAACGCGCCGGGCGGCGCGCTCACACGCCTGCTGGACGGCTATGCGCGCGCCTGCGCCATAGTGGCCCGGCTGTGCATGGTGTTCAGCGTGGCCGGACTGGTGTGCCTGGTGGCCGCCGTGTCGTACCAGATATTCGGGCGGCACGTGCTGAACAGCACCCCCACCTGGGCCGAAAGCCTGTCGCTGCTGCTGGTGCTGTATGTCACCATGCTGGGCGCGGCGGTGGCCGTGCGCGACGCCGGCCACATCGGCTTCGAGTCGCTGGCCGACCTGCTGCCGCCTGGCGGCCGGCGCCGCCTGCAGTTGTTCGTGCACCTGCTGGTGCTGCTGTTCGGCGCCATGATGGCCTGGTATTGCGGCGTGCTGGCCGAATCCGTGCATACCTACAAGATTCCCAACCTGGGCTTGTCGGAAGGCTGGAAGTACGCCCCCGCCACCCTGTCCGGCGTGCTGATCGTGCTGTTCTCCATCGAGCACATCATCGCGCTGCTGCGCAACCAGAAGGTGGTTCCCGCATGGCACTGACTCTGCTTTCCATGACCTTCATCGGCTTCCTGATCATCGGGGTACCGGTGGCCTTCGCCATCGGCCTGGCGTCGATCTCGGCCATCGCCTACGAAGACCTGCCCATCGCGGTGGCCTTCCAGCAGATGACCTCGGGCATGAACGCGTTCTCGTTCCTGGCCATTCCGTTCTTCATCTTCACGGGCGAACTGATGCTGTACGGCGGCATCGCCGACCGCATCGTCGCTTTTGCGAAATCGGTGGTGGGCCATGTGCGGGGCGGCCTGGGCATGTCCAACGTGGTGGCCTGCACGCTGTTCGGCGGCGTGTCCGGCTCGCCCGTGGCGGATGTGTCGGCCATGGGGTCGGTGATGATCCCCATGATGAAGCGCGAGGGCTACCATGCCGACTACGCCGTCAACGTCACCACGCACGCGGCGCTGGTGGGCGCCTTGATGCCCACCAGCCACAACATCATCATCTACACGCTGGCCGCCGGCGGCAAAGTATCCATCGCGGCGCTGATCGCGGCCTGCGTGGTGCCGGCGGTGATCCTGACGGTGTGCAACCTGGCGGCGGCCTACCTGGTGGCGCGCAAGCGCGGCTATCCCGCGGGCAAGTTTCCCGGCTGGGGCATCGTGCTGCGCTCGATGGTGGCGGCCGCGCCGGGCCTGTTCGTGATCGTGCTGATCCTGGCCGGCATTCTCAGCGGCGTATTCACGGCCACGGAATCGGCAGTGGTGGCCGTGCTGTACGCCCTGGCGCTGACCGCGCTGGTATACCGCACCCTGACCTGGGACCACTTCATCCGCGCCGCCGCCAAGGCCGTGAAAACCACGGGCATCGTGCTGTTGCTGATCGGCATTTCGGCCACCTTCGGCTACCTGATCGGCTTCTACAGCGTGGCCGAGAAAACCGGCGAGCTCATGGCCTCGATCTCGAACGAGCCCTGGGCGATTTTCCTGATGGTGAACATCACCCTGTTCCTGTTGGGCACCTTCCTGGACATGGCGGCCACCATCCTGATCTGCACGCCCATCTTCCTGCCGATCTGCATGCAGTACGGCATGAGCCCGGTGCAGTTCGGCGTGGTCATGCTGCTGAACTGCGCCCTGGGGCTGAACACCCCGCCCGTGGGCACGGTGCAGTTCGTGGGATGCGCCATCGGCAAGGTCTCGGTAGGCGCCGTCATGCGCACCATCTGGCCCTTCTATGGCGCCCTGGTGGCCGCCCTGGCTTTGGTCACCTACGTGCCCGGGTTTTCATCCTGGCTGCCCGACCTGCTGCTGAAGTAAGTGGTGGCGCATCGGCACCTGGCATCCAGGGCGCCACCTTAAGCTGCCGCGGCGAGTTTTCAAGTATGTTGCCGGGTGTCTGGCTCCCCGTAAGGGGTGCCAGACACCGATGTGTGCCTCGATAGTCTCAGTTGGACGGTGTCTGGCACCCTGACGGGAGCCAGACACCTGTGAACATCCGTGAAGGCTCGCCGCGGTAGCTTAAGGTAGTGCCATGGGTGCCAGACACCCGCGGAAATCGCCCCGGCCTTCAAGCCTGCAGCACTTTCCCCGGGTTCATCAGCCCCCGCGGATCCAGCGCCTGCTTGATCCGCTTCATCAGCGCCAGTTCCAGCGCGTCTTTGTAGTGCGGCAGTTCGTCCCGCTTCAACTGCCCCACCCCATGTTCGGCGCTGATCGACCCTGCATGCTCGACCACACTGCGATGCACCACATCGTAGATATCCTGCTGCAGGGCCAGCAGGTCGGCCTCGGTCTGGCCCGGGGCCCGCGCCACGTTGTAATGCAGGTTGCCGTCGCCCAAGTGGCCGAACACCACATTGCGCACCTTGGGAAAACGCTGCTGCAGCATGGCATTGGTTTTGTGCACGAAGCCGGCGATGGACGAAATGGGAATGGACACGTCGTGCTTCACCCCCTTGCCCTGTTCGGCCTCGGCCAGGGGAATGCTTTCACGCAAGTGCCACAGCGCCCGGCTTTGCGCCACATTGGCGGCAATGGCGGCGTCGGTGACCAGGCCAGCCTCGATCGCCTCGCCCAGCACTGCCTCGAAGCGCTCGCGCGCATGGGTCTCGCTTTCGCTGTCGGACAGCTCCAGCAGCGCAAACCAGGGCGAATCGGCCGATACGCCCTCGAACGGCAGGCGCTGCTGCGGAAACAGCCGGACCACGCTTTGCAGGCAATCGCCCGCCATCAGCTCGAAGCCCGTCAGCGATGCGCCGAACCCGGCCCGCGCGCGCGACAGCAACTCGACCGCAGCATCGATGGTGTCCAGCGCCAGCAGGGCCGTGCACGAGGCGACCGGCTGGGGAAACAGCTTCAGCGTGGCGGCGGTAATAATGCCCAGCGTGCCTTCGCTGCCTATGTAAAGGTCGCGCAGATCGTAACCAGTATTGTCCTTGCGCAGGCCGCGCAGCCCGTTCCAGACCTCGCCTTCCGCGGTGACGACTTCCAGCCCCAGGGCCAGTTCGCGCGTATTGCCGTAGCGCAGCACCTGCGTGCCTCCGGCGTTGGTGGCCAGGTTGCCGCCGATGGTGCAGCTGCCCTCGGCCGCCAGGCTCAGGGGAAACAGGCGGCCCGCGTCGGCGGCGGCCTGTTGCACGGCTTGCAAAATGCAACCCGCTTCGACGGTGATGGTGTCATTATCCGTGTCGACCGAACGAACCCGGTTCAGCCGCGCCGTGGACAACAGCACGGCCTGGCCCGACCCATCGGGCGTGGCGCCCCCGCACAGGCCGGTATTGCCGCCCTGGGGCACCACCGGCGCGCCGTGCTGCGCGCACAGGCGCACCGCCTGGGCCACCTGCTCGGTGGTGCCCGGGCGGATTACCGCCTGGGCCTCGCCCCGGTAGCGCCGCCGCCAGTCCTGCAAGTACGGCTCGGCATCGGCACCGGTAAGAACGTTGGACGGCCCCAGCAGGGACTGCAATGCATTCAGTAAAGTCATGGACATCAACCGGAGTCGGGGCGCCCGGCCAGGCCGGGCGACATTGCGGATGCCGGATATTGTAGGGCGAGCCCGGGACCCTGGGCGTTTTCCCGGCAGCGCGCCCAAGGGGTGAATCGGGGATAATTGCAGCTATTGACCTTTCAGCTACATCAAGGAGCCCGCTTGGACCACTCCCCCCGCTACCCCGAATCCGTCTTCAAGGCCTACGACATCCGCGGCACGGTGCCCGACCTGCTCAACCCCGGATTCGCCCGCGCCCTGGGCCGCAGCCTGGCCGACGAGGCCCGGGCCAACGGCGTCCAGGCCCTGGTGGTGGGGCGCGACGGCCGGCTCAGCAGCGCCGAACTGTCCCTGGCCCTGCAGGAAGGCATTCAGGAAGGCGGCGTGGACGCCATCGATATCGGCCAGGTGCCCACCCCCCTGGTGTACTACGCGGCCTACACCCAGGGCACCGGTTCGGGCGTGGCCATCACGGGCAGCCACAATCCGCCCCAATACAACGGCTTCAAGATGATGATGGCCGGCAAGGCCTTGTACGGCGCCGGGGTGCAGGCGCTGCGCGCCGCCATGGACGCGGGTGCCGCCAGCCCGGCCGCGCCCGTGGCCAAGCCGGGCACCCGCCGCGAACTGGACCTGCTAGCCGAGTACATCCAGCGCATTACCGGCGACGTCAAGCTCGCCCGCCCGATGAAAATCGCCATCGACTGCGGCAACGGCGTGGCCGGCGCGGTGGCGCCGCAACTGTTCCGCGCGCTGGGCTGCCAGGTCGACGAACTGTATTGCGACGTCGACGGCACCTTCCCCAACCACCACCCCGATCCGGCCGATCCGCATAATCTGCAAGACCTCATCCAGCACGTGGCGCGCACCGATTGCGCAATCGGCCTGGCCTTCGACGGCGACGGCGACCGCCTGGGCGTGGTCACCAGGTCGGGCCAGATCATCTGGCCCGACCGGCAACTGATCATGTTCGCGCGCGACGTGCTGCAGCGCTGCCCGGGCGCCACCATCATCTACGACGTCAAGTGCAGCCGCCATGTGGGCCTGGCCGTGCAGGAAGCGGGCGGCCAGCCGCTGATGTGGCAAACCGGGCATTCGCTGGTCAAGGCCAAGCTGGCCGAAACCGGCGCGCCGCTGGCCGGCGAAATGAGCGGCCACATTTTCTTCAAGGAACGCTGGTTCGGCTTCGACGACGGCCTGTATACCGGCGCCCGCCTGCTCGAGATCCTGTCGCGCCACGCCAACCCCTCGCAGGCGCTGGAAGCGCTGCCGCAAGCCATTTCCACGCCCGAGCTCAAGCTGGAAATGGAAGAAGGCCAGCCTTTCGCGCTGGTGCAGGCACTGCGCGAACAAGGCAAGTTCGAAGGCGCGCTGCGCGTGATAACCATCGATGGCGTGCGGGCGGAATATGCCGACGGCTTCGGGCTGGCCCGCCCGTCCAATACCACGCCCGTGGTCGTGCTGCGCTTCGAGGCCGACACCCCGGAAGCCCTGGCGCGCATCCAGCAAGACTTCCGCCAGCAACTGCAGCGGCTGGCTCCCGACGCGGTTTTGCCCTTCTAGTCCCGGCGCGCGCACTCCATGCCTACCTCCCTGCCGTTCAGCCCCGCATGGCTGGCCTTTTCCCAGGCGGCGCAAGCCGCCTCGCGCGGCGGCGACCGCCTGCGCATCATCGAAGCGGCCGGCCTGCGCATCGACCTGACGGCGCAAGCCCGATCCGACGCGCTGGACGACGCCGCCCAGGCCTTGCTGGTGCAGCAGAATTTCGACGCGGCGGGAGACTTCGTCAATCTCATCCAGGCCGAAGTCCACGCCGGCCTCGCGGGCGGCGGCCAGCAAGTGCAGGATGGTGTTGGTGGAACCGCCCATGGCGATATCAAGTGCCATGGCGTTGCCGAAGGCCTTCTTGGTGGCGATGCTGCGTGGCAGCACGGTCTCGTCATCTTCGCCGTAGTAGCGGTTGGCGATATCGACCACCAGCTTGCCGGCGTTCTGGTAAAGGTCCTTGCGCGCGGTGTGGGTGGCCAGGGTGGAGCCGTTGCCTGGCAGCGAGAGGCCCATGGCCTCGGTCAGGCAGTTCATCGAGTTGGCGGTGAACATGCCCGAGCACGAACCGCAGGTCGGGCAGGCCGAGCGCTCGACTTCGGCGACTTCCGCGTCGGAATACGACGGGTCGACCGCGATCACCATCGCGTCGACGAGGTCGAGCTTCTTCACCTCGATAGCCTTGGTGACCGGGTTCGCGAGGCGAGTCTTGCCCGCTTCCATCGGGCCGCCCGACACGAAGATCACCGGGATGTTGAGGCGCATCGCGGCCATCAGCATGCCGGGGGTGATCTTGTCGCAGTTGGAGATGCAGATCAGCGCGTCCGCGCAGTGCGCGTTGACCATGTACTCGACCGAGTCGGCGATCAGGTCGCGCGAGGGGAGGGAGTAGAGCATGCCCGCGTGGCCCATCGCGATGCCGTCGTCCACCGCGATGGTGTTGAACTCGCGCGGGATGCCGCCGGCCGCCTGGATCGCCTCGGAGACGATCCGGCCGACCGGCTGCAGGTGGGTGTGGCCCGGCACGAACTCGGTGAAGGAGTTGGCCATCGC
>NZ_JAJMLX010000156.1 GCF_020991325.1 Bordetella petrii
GGCCGCGCCGTGTGCGGCCGGGTTGGCCAATAGCACGCGCGCACCCGCGCCGGCGTCGTCACGCACCATGACGCTGCAGCGGCCGTCCCGTCCACCGGCCACGCGCAAACCTTCGCCGGGCGGCACGCCTTGCAACCAGGCGTCCATCTGGGCATAGGCCTGCGGCCGGGCTTCGAGTTCATCTTCCCCCAGTATCCCGTCGCCGCTGATCGCGGCGGCCCACAGCCCGCGCAGCGCCTGCGCGTCGTCCTGGGCCAGACCCGCGCCGGGCGGGCTGGCAATGACCGGGGCAATGGTCCGCAGGCGCGCGTGTTCCTCGGCCAGCCAGTCCGACTTGAAATCCCACCAGGGCAATGAAGAGAACACCGCGTCAAAGCCCGCCGCGCGCAGCGATCCGAGTTGCTGCGGATCCAGGCCAGGCGTCCAGGCCAGGAACCGGCCGGCGGGGAAGGCCGCCCGTAGCGGGGCCAGCAGGGCCTGCCAGTCGCCAGCGCCGATGCGATGCGGCGCGTCGACACGGAATCCGGCGATGCCAGCCTCCAGCCAGCGTGCCAGGCGCTCGCTCCAGCCATGCAGAAAGGCTTGCGGCAGGGGGCCTACGCGCAAGTACCGGATACCATGCTCGGCCAGCCCGGTGCGCGGATCGCGGGCCGGATCGTCGTCCGGCGGGCGGTACCAGTCCGGATGCCCCGCATGGGCCGCGGCGTCCGTGGCCACGCGGTCCAGCACCAGGTCCATATAGATCTGCAGATCATGGCGTGCGACGCAGTCGCTCAGGCGCGCCAGGGTGCCGGCCAGGTCCGGGCCCGTATCCAGGCGGGGGTCCGGGCTGTCCGGATCCAGCGGCGCGGGCAATGCGCCGGCGCCTTGTGCCTTTTTCCACAACGGGTCGGTCAGCAAGGCGTTGAATCCGGCATCCCGCACGCGCCGGCACAGGGTATTCCAGGGGCCATCCGGGGTGGTGTCCACGCGGCCGACCTGCGCGCCGCGCACGCGGTAGATGCGCAAGGGTCCTGCCCTGGTATCTGGCGCAGGCGCGGAAGCCGGCTGGTGCGTGGAGCTCGCCATGGCGTCCCTGGTCTCAGTAGGCCAGCGGCACCGGCATGCCGTCCAGCGCGGGTGCCGTGTACACCGGCGCGGGCGTGGGCGCTGGCCGGATGGTGGGCGCCGGAATCTGTCCGCGCAGCGGCGCGCCCACCAGGCTGTCGAACAGGCTGATATAGGGCCGGGCCGCGTTGTCCCACCCGAACTCGCCCGCCATGCCGTTGCGCTGCATGGCCTGCCAGACCGCCGGCTGCCGGTACAGCCGCAGGGCCCGGTCGATGGCCAGGCCCATGTCGGTTGCGCTTTCGCCATCGAACAGCATGCCGTTGGCCGCCAGCATGGCGGTATCCGGTTCGGCATGTCCCGGGTCGATGATGGTATCGGCCAGTCCGCCGACGCGCGAACCGATGGGCACGGTGCCATAGCGCATCGCATACAGGGGCGTCAGGCCGAACGGTTCGAAGCGGCTGCCGTGCAGCAGCATGTCGGCGCCGGCATGCAGGCGGTGCGCCGCGGCCTCGTCATAGCCGATGTGCACGGCGCAGCGTCCCGGGTAGCGGCCGGCCAGGGCGGCCAGGGCCTGTTCGTAGCCATGCTCGCCGCAGCCCAGCACCGCCACCTGCAGGGCGGAATGGCGCTGCAGCGCTTCAGGCAGCGCCTGGATCGCGACATCGGCCATCTTCTGGTGAGTCAGGCGGCTGCCCATGGCCAGGATGGGGGTGTCGGGTTCCAAGGCCAGGCCCAGGCTGCGCTGCAGGGCGGCCTTGGCGCGCCGCTTGTGGCCGGGGTGGCGCGCGCTGTACTGGATGTGCCCCAGGTAAGGGTCATCCGCCGGGTTCCACAGCGTATCGTCGATGCCGTTCGGGATAGCCACCAGATCCTGGGCGCGCGCGCGCAACAGCGCGTCCAGCCCGCAGCCGGATGCTGAGGTGAGGATCTCGCGCGCGTAGGTGTGGCTGACGGTGGTGATGCGGTCGGCATAGCGCAGCCCGGCCTTCAGGAAACTGAGCTGATCGTAGAAGCGTGCGCCATCGTCGGAACAATAGCTGTCCGGTACGCCGAGCTCGCGCGCGTGCTCCAACGGAAATATGCCCTGGAAAGCCAGGTTGTGAATGGTGATGACGGTTTTCACGTAGCGCAGGCCGGCGGCGCACACCAGCAGCGGCACCAGCCCGGCATGCCAGTCCTGCGCGTGCAGAATGTCCGGCGGGCGCACATCCGGCAGGCCCGCGGCCATGCGCACCGCGGCATGCGCCAAGGCCGCATACCGCAGCGCGTTGTCGCGGTAGGGCTGGCCGTGTTCGTCCAGGTACAGGCCGTCGCGATCGTACAGGGCATCGTTCTGCAGCAGGGTGACAGGCAGGCCCGATTGCGCGCACAGCGCGCCCAGCAGCGTGGCTTCTCCGCCAGGCATGCCGGCCAGGTGCGCGATGCGGCGCACGCCCACGACGCGGTCCAGTACGCCGCGATAGGCCGGCATCAGCAAACCGGCGTCCAGGTTCGCGCGGTCGAGCGCGCGGGCCAGCCCGGTTACGGCATCGCCCAGTCCGCCGCTCTTGGCCAGGGGGAATGCCTCCGATGTAACCAACAAGATTCTTGTGCGCGACATGACCGCTCCCATGCGAGTGCCGTTCATCCAGGAAACGGGGACAGGCGTCCCCCTGGCGAACTACGCAAGGCGCGTGCCCGGCCGGCGCCTCGGGATGCCGGCACGATAGCCAGCGCGGCGGCAGTGGCCGTCCGGCGCCCAGGGCAACAGGCATGGCGCCCGTTCTTGCCGGGCCATGTAAATTCGGGCTGGGTCCGGCAGCCGCGCAAACGGCCGCCGGGCGGGATCAGGCGCTGGACTCGGAGTCGGCGCTGTAGGCGGCCAGCCGGTTGTACAGGGTCTTGAGGCTGACCCCCAGGGTTTCGGCCGTGCGCTGCTTGTCGCCGTCGTGGTGCGCCAGCGTGGCCAGGATCAGGTCACGCTGGGCCTGCCCCAAAGGAATGCCTACCGGAAAGCACAGGGTGCCATCGCTTGCCCCGCGCGAGCCCGCGCCGGGCGGACGGCGGCGGAATTCGGCCTCGACCACCGCGTCCGACATGATGAAGGCGCGCTGTACGACATTGCGCAGTTCGCGCACATTGCCTGGCCAGTCGTAAAGAGACAGGGCCTCGAGCATGCCAGGCGAGAACCGCTTGCGCGCCTGGTGCAAGGCATTCAGTTCGTCCAGGAACCGTTGCGCCAGCCTGGCCGCGTCGCCTTCGCGTTCGCGCAGGGGCGGTACCCGCATCGGCACCACCAGCAGACGGTGCAGGAAGTCTTGCCGCAGCTCGCCTTTTTCCACGGCGGCATACGGATCACGGTTGGTGGCGCAGACGATGCGCACATCGGTGTGCAGCAACTCGGTGCCGCCCACGCGCTGATAGGTGCCGTTCTCGAGCACCCTCAGGAATTGCACCTGCAACGCATCGGACATCTCCGTGACTTCGTCCAGGAACAGGGTGCCCCCGCTGGCCGATTCAAAATAGCCTGATGTCTGCGCCAGCGCGCCGGTGAAGCTGCCTTTTTCGTGCCCGAACAACTGCGCCTGCACCAGCGAGCTGCTGATGGCGCCGCAGTTCACCGCGATGAACGGCTGTTCGGCACGGTCGCTGCGGTCGTGGATGGCGCGGGCGATCATTTCCTTGCCCGTGCCGCTTTCGCCGGTAATGAATATGGTGGCGTCGCTGCGGGCGGCGCGATCCATCTGGGCGCCAAACCCGCGCATGGCGGCGCACATTCCCGCAAAAGGATCTTCGCTCTGCACAGACGAGCGGCCCGGCGGCCTGAGTTGGCCGGGCGAAGCAAGCTGCATATTTTTCCCCGGGTTCAAAGCCTGGCCCTGGCGGCCGTTGGCTTACGGAATGAAGTGATGCGCTTGATGATACGACAGGGCCAAAGGCCATTTGCAACCATGTGCAAACATTGGCAAACGTTAGTGGGCGGGCGGACAAGAATCGTGCCACGCTCGCGGGGTGCGGGGTATGCTCGGAAACGAAACCGCGAAGTATGTCGCGCCCAAAGAAGTATTGGTGCCGGAGAAATAATGCCTCATCTGCTTGTCCTGGATGATGACGAAGCCATACGCGAAGTCTTGTCCGAAATCGCGCGCGAGCACGGTTATTCGGTGGCGCAGGCCGCCACCATGAAAGACGCCGTGATCCAGTTGCAGCGCCAGCAGCCCGACCTGGTGCTGGCCGATGTACGCCTGCCCGGCGCCAGCGGCATGGAGATCTTCAGCCGCATGCCCAATTCTGACGCCGAGGTGGTGGTGATCACGGGCCACGGCACCATGGACAATGCCGTCGAGGCCCTGCGCCTGGGCGCCACCGATTACCTGGTCAAGCCGGTGTGCATGGACCGCCTCACCGAGATACTGAGCCGCGTGGCCGCCGACCGCGGCGCCGCCGCCGACGATACGCCGTTCCAGGAACCGGGCCGCTTCGGCAAGCTGCTGGGCCAGTCCGAATCGATGGAGCATTTGTATAAACAACTGGCGCGCGTGGCCGCCACCGACGTCACCACGCTGCTGATCGGTGAAAGCGGCACGGGCAAGGAACTTGCCGCGCACGCCATCCACGAGCTCAGCAACCGCAGCCGCAAACCCTTTATTGCCGTCAATTGCGGCGCCATTTCTCCGCACCTGATCGAAAGCGAACTGTTCGGCCATGAGCGCGGCAGTTTCACCGGCGCCGATCGCCAGCACAAAGGCTATTTCGAGCGGGCCGATTCCGGCACGCTGTTCCTGGACGAAGTCACGGAAATGCCGCTGGACCTGCAGGTGAAGCTGCTGCGCGTGCTGGAAACCGGGCGCTTCATGCGGGTAGGCACGCACCGCGAAGTGGCGTGCGATATCCGCATCGTGGCGGCCACCAACCGCAATCCCGAACAGGCCATCCAGGAAGGCAAGCTGCGCGAAGACTTGTACTACCGGCTGAGCGTGTTTCCCATCGACCTGCCGCCCTTGCGCGAACGCGGCACCGACATCCTGTTCCTGGCCGACCGCTTCCTGGCGGCGCTGAACGAGAAGTATGGCGAGGCCAAGGCATTCTCGGAATCGGCGCGCCACGCCATCTACGAATACCCCTGGCCCGGCAATGTGCGCGAACTGAAGAACTACGTGCGCCGTGCCTACATCATGGCCGACAGCGGCACGCTCGACGCCGCGGCCCTGCAACCGCAACTGGCCCCGGACGGCGGCGCCCAGGCCGCGCGCGTGACGGTGCCGTTGGGGGTCACCCTGGCCGAGGCCGACCGCCGCCTTATCATGGCCACCCTGGAACGCTGCGGCGGCGTCAAGAAGCAAACCGCCGCGGTGCTGGGGATCAGCGCCAAGACTTTGTACAACCGGCTGGAAGAATATGCGCGCGCCGGTTACGCATTGCCCACGGAAGACGGCAAGCCGCAACGCGCGGAAAGCTAGGGCCCGGTCAACCCGCACACCGGGACGCGCCTGGAAACAGGCACGTTGCTTGCTGGATGCGCCTGCCATAGAAACCCTCTATGGGAGCAGGCATGCAAACCGTTTCGGACTTCATCCTGTCGCGCCTGGCGCAATGGGGCATCCAACGCATCTACGGCTACCCGGGCGATGGCATCAATGGGCTGATAGGCGCGTTCGGCCGCACGGCCGAGCCGCTGGAATTCATCCAGGCACGCCACGAGGAAACCGCCGCATTCATGGCCTGTGCACATGCCAAGTTCACCGGGCAGGTGGGCGTATGCATGGCCACGTCGGGCCCGGGGGCCATCCATTTGCTGAATGGGCTGTACGACGCCAAGCTCGACCACCAGCCCGTGGTGGCCTTGGTGGGACAACAAGCCCGCACCGCCATGGGCGGCGATTATCAACAGGAAGTGGATCTGGTCAGCCTGTTCAAGGACGTGGCCCATGATTTCGTGCATGTGGCGTCCAGCCCGATGCAGGCGCGCCACCTGGTAGACCGCGCCATTCGCATTGCCATGGAGCGCCGCGCGGTGACGTGTGTGATCCTGCCGAACGATGTGCAGGATTTACCCGCCGTGCAGCCGCCGCGCGAACACGCCACGGTGCACACTGGCATCGGCTTTACTTCCCATGCCGGCGTGCCGGCGTCCACCGCGCTGCAGAACGCCGCCGATATCCTGAACAAAGGCGAGCGGGTGGCCATCCTGGCCGGCGCCGGGGCCTGGGGGGCAGGCGACGAACTGCTGCAGGTGGCCGACCGGCTGGGCGCCGGCGTGGCCAAGGCGCTGCTGGGCAAGTCCGTATTGCCGGACAATATTCCTTATGTAACGGGCTCCATCGGCTTGCTGGGCACCCAGCCCAGCTGGCGCATGATGAACGAGTGCGACACGCTGCTGATGGTGGGTACGGCATTCCCGTACAGCGAGTTCCTGCCGGAAGAAGGACAGGCGCGCGCCGTGCAGATCGACCGCGACGGCCGCATGATCAGCCTGCGCTATCCGGTGGAGCAAGGCCTGGTGGGAGACAGCAAGGCCACGATGCAGGCGCTGCTGCCCCTGCTGCGGCCGCGGGAATCGCACCGGTGGCGCGACAAGATCGAGAAGGATGTAGCCCAGTGGTGGAAGACGGTCGAAGCCCGGGCCATGGTGTCCGCGCGGCCCATGAATCCGCAACGGCCGTTCTGGGAATTGTCGCGGCACTTGCCGGACCGCAGCATCATTACTTGCGATTCGGGGTCGGCCGCCAGCTGGTACGCCCAGCACCTGCGGCTGCGCAAAGGGATGTCGGCCTCGCTGTCGGGCGGCCTGGCATCGATGGGCAGCGGCGTGCCTTATGCGCTGGCCGCCAAGCTGGCGCACCCCGACCGTCCGGTGGTTGCCCTGGTGGGCGACGGGGCGATGCAGATGAACGGCATGAACGAACTGATCACCATCGCGCACCGCTGGCGCGACTGGCAGGACCCCACGATGGTGATCCTGGTGCTGAACAACGGCGACCTCAACATGGTTACCTGGGAACAGCGCGTCATGGGAGGCGACCCGCGGTTCAAGGATTCGCAACTGTTGCCCGCATTTCCCTATGCCGACTACGCACATCTTCTGGGCCTGGAGGGCATACGGGTCGACGACCCCGAACAAGTGGCCGGCGCCTGGGAGCATGCCCTGGCCAGCGACCGCCCGGTGTTGCTCGAGATGGTGGTCGACCCGGAAGTGCCGCCGATCCCGCCGCATATCCCTTTGAAACAGGTGCAGAACTACATCAAGGCGCTGCGCCAGGAGGACGCATCCGGAGGCGCCGCCCTGCGCGCCACGCTGAAGCAATGGTGGGCAGGCTGAGGCCATGTCCGCATTTCTAACCAGGAGCCTGTCCATGATTTACACCCCGCACCCCGTTCCCGCGATGGATCACCGCACGCATTCCCGTCCGCCGGCCGAGCCCGTCCGCGATCCGCCGCGGCACCCGGACGATGATCAACCCGGCCAGGATCCAGACCCCGCGCCCGGTCGCAAGCCGTATCCGCCCGATAGCATCCCCGACCCCATGCCTGGAGTGGACCCGCAGCAAACCCCGGGTATCGACCGCCAGTTCGACGACGGATTCGAGGCGGCGTGGCGCCGCGCCACGCGCGAACTTTGAGAGAGTGAGCCCTGTCCCGGGAGGGGCGGGCGTGGCACGCCACTTGCGTGCTGGATCTATACAGACGTTGGCGCGGGCCAGCGGTTTACCAAGGAGCCATCATGAACCTACACACCCATCGCCACCATGATTCCAACGACGCCCGGGACCGTATGCGGGGCGGCCTGCGTGAACTGGTCTCGGGGGTCGAGGACTTGCTGCGTTCAACCGCCAGTTACAGCGGCGCGGAAATCGAATCGACCCGCGACCGCCTGAAGCGGCAGCTGGATGCCGCGCGTGAACAGGCGGAATCCTGGGAGCGTTCGGCCGTGGGCCGCTATCGGCAGGCCTCGGCCGCTACTGACGACTATGTGCACGACAACGCCTGGAAGACGGCGGGAGTCGCCATTGTCCTGGGCATCGCCATTGGCGCTTGCCTGATGTCGGACCATTGGCGCAGGTAAACGGACGCCGTCGCCAATCACACGGGAGACTAGCCATGCGTAACTCCAACCGGCCCCCGCAGCGTAATTACGCTGACGACTGGGGCGATGATCGATACGACTATCGCGCCGGAGAGCGCGACGATGAACAGGACGACGCCGACCGCTATCGCCGCGACCGGCAAAGCCGGCAGAGCGGCCGCTGGGGCGCCGACGAGCCCTCGTATGGACGCTCTTATGGCGACCGGCCGGCACCGTCCGTGGGCGGACGGCCGAACCGCGGTGGTCCCCAATATGAACAGGGAGGCCAGTACCCGGGGACTCGACCCGCGGGCAGGAACGAGGCGTTGCGCAGCCGCAGCGCGGACCCCGGGCAAAGCAGCTATGGCGGCTTCTATGGCGAAGACCCGCGCTGGCAGCGCCAGCAGCTGGATTATAGCGAGCCCTCGTCCTACGACGACCACGGCGCGCCGAGGTATGCGGGCAGCGGCCCGCAAGGCTGGCAAGACCCGGCATTGGCCAGGTCGCAGCGGATCACCCCCAAGGGATACGTGCGGTCGGACGAGCGCGTGCGCGAAGACCTGTGCGAACGCCTGAGCCGCAGCGGGCTGGATGTCAGCGATGTGTCGGTGGACGTCAGCGACAGCACGGTAACCCTGGAGGGCACCGTGCCCAACCGCCGCACCAAGCATGCCATCGAGGACTGCGCCGACGATTGTCTGGGCGTATCGGATATCCAGAATCGCATACGCGTGGCCGTCACGCCGGAGAATCATCCCGGCATGACCCGGATGGAATGAGCCATTCTCCACGCACGCACACAACGGAGGTACATGATGAACAACGCTACACAGGATCCGGGCGCGGGCGGCCAGACCCGCATCGTAGGCAAGGGCAAGGCCACGGCCGACGGGCCCGGCCCCGACGTCATGGCGGCCGATACCCTGACGGGCAACGATGTCTACAACCCGTCCAATGAAAAGCTGGGCACTATCGAGCACATCATGCTGGATGTGCCGCATGGGCAGGTGGCCTATGCGGTGCTATCGCATGGCGGCGTACTGGGCGTGGGCGACAAACTCTATGCCATTCCCTGGGGCGCCCTGGTGCTGGACACCGACCGCAAGTGCTTCGTGCTGGACGTGGGCAAAGACAGGCTGAAGAATGCCACCGGCTTTGACAAGGACCACTGGCCCAGCATGGGCGACAAGCAGTGGGCCCAGGAACTGTACGAATACTACGACCAGACGCCGTACTGGTAAACCGCCGCAGCGGGCAATCCGGGCCAGGCGCGGCCACCTTGGTGGGCCGTGCCGCGCGGCAAGGGAGCACCGACCATGATGGAGCACGAAACACTGGCCGGACGCGTGGTGCTGGTCGCTGGCGGAGCCGGCGGACTGGGCGCCGCCATCTGCGCCATGCTGGGGGCCGAGGGCGCCAGCGTGGTCGTGGCGGACATCGATCGGCCTGGCGCCGAGCGGCAGGCGCAGCGGCTGAATGAGGCGGGCGCCAGCGCGCACGCGGCCGCCATGGACATCGGTAGCGAGCCGCAAGTGGCAGCCGCGCTGGGTTCGGCGGTAGAACGCTATGGCAAGCTGGATGCGGTGGTGAACAGCGCGGGCATCGACGCCAAGGCGTCGGTGGCTGACCTGGACCTGGCCACGTGGGAGCGGGTACTGCGCACCAATCTGACGGGGCCGTTCTTGTTGGCCAAGCTGGCCGGCCAACGGCTCGTTCCGGGTGGGCATGTCGTGAACATTGTATCGGCCACGGTGCGCCGGACCTGGCCCGACGCCAGCGCGTACCACGCATCCCAGTGGGGGCTGATGGGACTGTCGCATGCCTTGCATGCCGAATTGCGCGGCATGGGGCTGAAGGTCAGTGCGGTCATCGCGGGGCGCATGCGCACCCCGTTCATGCGGGACCGTTACCCCGGCCTTGACGACGGCTGCCAGCAGGATCCCGAAAACGTCGCCCGCGCCGTGCGCTTTGTGTTGACGCAGCCGGGTGAAACCGTGGTGCCGGAGGTAAGGGTGGAACCCATGCAAGAGACACCCTGGCCTTGAACCATGGCCGCTGGCCTAGACGATAAAGGCGATGGCAATGCAACCGGCCGGAAAAATCGTGGTGATATCTCCGCATTTCGAAGATGCGGTGTTCAGTTGCGGTGCCTGGCTGGCGGCGCGTCCCGGCGCCACCGTGCTGACGGTATATTCTGGCGTGCCCGCCAGCGGAGTGCCCGTGTCCGACTGGGACCGGCGCTGCGGTTTCGAACGCGCCGACCAGGCCGTGCTGGCGCGGCAGGCAGAGAACCAGGCTGCTTTGGCCCTGCTGGGCGCGCGCGGCCTGGGCCTGGGCCTGCTGACGGATCAGTACGGTGCGTCGCTGGGAGAATCGGGCCGCCTGACAGGGGTGCTGGCGGCCGCCCTGACGACGCTGCGTCCCGACATCGTGTTGATGCCGCTGGGCGTGTTCCAGCGCGACAGTCTGCGCGCCTCCGAGGCGGCGCTGGCCGTGTGGCAGCTATTTCGCGCCAGCATGGACAATACCTGGCTGGCTTATGAAGAGGCCTTGTACCGCGCCCGCCCGGGCCTGGTGCAGCACCGGCTGGCCGAGTTGCGCGCGCAGGACATCAGTGCGACACCGCTGGCCGGCCCGCAGTACCTGGGCGATCGCAAGGTCCGCGCCGTCGCGGCCTGCGCCAGCCAGCTCGGC
>NZ_JAJMLX010000157.1 GCF_020991325.1 Bordetella petrii
CGGCGTGCCGCGCAGCATCCAGTAGCCGTGGCGCGCGGCGCTTTGCAGCGCATCGCCCAGCCTGACCAGGCGCTGTTGCGCCAGCAGGGGCTCGATCAGGGCCTGCCGGCCCAGCGCCACGCCATGCCCGGCCAGCGCCGCATGGACGACCTGGTCGTACTGGTTGAAGCGCAGCATGCCCTTGGGTTGCGCGCCGGCCAGCCCGTGCGCCTGCAGCCATTCCGTCCATTGCAGCCACGGGCGGGTCGGGTCGTCGAACTCCAGCAGCACCACCTCGGCCAGGTTGCCGGCATCCAGCCGCGCCATCCCCAGTTGCGGATGCGCCACGGGAATCACCGCCTCGCCGAACAGGCGCAGCGCGCCTTCGGGAACCAGTTCGCGCGGGCTGTACCGTATGGCGATATCCACGCCGTCGCGGTCGATGTCCAGCACGCGGTTGTCCGCCGCGACGCGCACGTCGATGCTGGGATGCGCCGCCTGGAAATCGCCCAGCCGCGGCAGCAGCCACAGCGAGGCCACGCCGATGGTGGTGGTGACGGTAACCGGCGTGCGGCGCTCGGGCGCGCGCCATTGGCCCGCCAGTTCGCCCAGTTGTGTCAGCCAGGGGTCGGCCATGCGGAACAGTTGCGCGCCTTCGGACGTGAACGCCACCGAACGGAAGCCGCGTGCCAGCAGGGCCACGCCCAGGTGCGCTTCCAGCGCGCGCACCTGGCGGCTGACGGCCGACTGGGTGACGTGCAGGTCCTGGGCGGCGGCGGTAATGCTCATGCGCCGGCCCACGGCCACGAAGCCCCGTACCAGGTCCAGCGGCGGCAGTTTGGACAAGGGAAATGGCATTCCTGTTGCGCATGCGAATGCGGCATGGAAATCGGTTGAACAATAGTACCCGCCGGGCGTTCAATTGGCATCAACCCCGTACTTGTATGCCGAGCGGCCCGCGGGCCGTGCCTGAACCAGGAGCCGCCATGGAATGCCCCGCGATCCAGCTGTATTGCCCCACGGGAATGTCATTGGCCCTGCCGGCGCGCGCCGCCGTGCGCTTGAGGCGCCGCCTGGCCATGCGTATTCTTTGCCAGGCCGGCACCATATGGGTGTCCGAAGAGCGTAGCCGTGAAGACCACGTGCTGGGGGCGGGCGATGCCGTGCGGGTGCGCGGCAATCGCGATATTGTTCTGAGCGGGCTGCCCGATGGCCGGGTGGCCCTGATCCTGGAGATTCCCGCATGACCGCGTCATCCCCCTTGCCCTGCGAGATGTGGTTCGATTTCGCCAGCCCCTATAGTTATCTGGCTATCGAGCGCATCCAGCCCCTGGCCCGCCAGGCTGGCGTCACCGTGGCGCTGCGGCCATTCTTGCTGGGGCCCATTTTCCAGGCCCAGGGTTGGAACGACTCGCCGTTCCGCCTGTTTCCCGGCAAGGGCGCCTACATGATGCGCGATATCGCCCGCCTGGCCGACAAATACGGCATTGTCTACCGGCGCCCCAGCGTCTTCCCGCGCATGAGCGTGCTGGCCGCTCGGGTGGGCCTGCTGGGGCAAGGACAGTCCTGGGGGCATGCCTTCTGCCAGGCGGTGTTCCGAGCCAATTTCGTGCACGATCAGGACATCCAGGACGAAGGCGCGGTCAAGCGCCTGCTGGCCGGCCTGGGGCAGGACGGCCCGGCGCTGATCGAGCAGGCGCGCCAGGAATCCACCAAAGAGGCATTGCGCAAGCAGGTAGACCGTGCCCGGCAGTTGGGCATTTTCGGCGCTCCGACATTCATGGCGGGCAACGAAATGTTCTGGGGCAACGACCGTCTCGAAGACGCGCTGCAATGGGCCGCCGCCGGCGCGCCGGCGCAAGCCTGACCCTTCACCCCTGTACGGAGCTTCTTATGTCCCAGTCCGATAAAGTCATGATCATCACCGGCGGCAGCCGCGGCATCGGCGCGGCCACCGCGCGCCTGGCGGCGCGCCGCGGTTTTGCCGTTTGCGTCAACTACCGCCAGCGCCGCGATGCCGCCGACGAAGTGGTGCAAGCCATCCAGGCCGATGGCGGCCGCGCCATCGCGGTGGCCGCCGACATGGCCGACGAGGCGCAGATCATGCAGATGTTCCGAACGGTGGACAGCGAACTGGGCCGCGTCGACGCACTGGTGAACAACGCGGGCATCGTGGAAACGCAAAGCCGGGTCGAAGACATCGCGGCCGACCGGGTCAGCCGCATCCTGGCCACCAACGTGGTGGGCCCTTTCGTGTGTTGCCGCGAAGCCGTGCGGCGCATGGCGCCCAAGCATGGCGGACGGGGCGGCGCCATCGTGAATGTGTCGTCGGTGGCGGGGCGGCTGGGCTCGCCGGGCGAGTACGTGGACTACGCGGCCTCGAAGGGCGCGCTGGACACGCTTACCATCGGCTTGTCGAAAGAAGTGGCTGGCGACGGCATCCGGGTGAATGCCGTGCGCCCCGGGTTCATTTATACCGACATGCACGCCAGCGGCGGCGAGCCGGGGCGGGTAGACCGGTTGGCCAGTTCCATTCCGCTGCAGCGCGGCGGCACAGTGCAGGAAGTGGCCGGCGCCATCATGTGGTTCTTCTCGGACGAGGCCGGGTTCACCACGGGGTCGTTTATCGAGGTGGCGGGGGGGAAATAACTGGCAGGCTCTCGTCCCGACGGTGTCTGGCACCTATCGGAGCCAGACACCCATGGTGGCGCTACTGTGTCAGATGTCCATGGCGCTACTGGGTCAGACCCCCATGGCACTACCTTAAGCCAGCGCGGCGAGCGTTCACGGGTATACATGGGTGTCTGGCTCCCGCCAGGGTGCCAGACACCGTCCTACTGAGACCATCGTGCCGCACAACGGTGTCTGGCACCCTGGCGGGAGCCAGCCACCCGGCCATGTCTTGCACGGCGCTCTCTATCACCAGGCCCGCGGTCATGCCTGGTGATAGATCTCCACCCCCTTCTTCACGAATTCCACCGCCTTTTCCTGCATGCCCTTCTGCAGCGCGTCCTGCTCGTTCACGCCCTGCGACGCGGCATAGTCGCGCACGTCCTGCGTGATTTTCATGCTGCAGAAGTGCGGCCCGCACATCGAGCAGAAGTGCGCCACTTTCATGGAGTCCTTGGGCAGGGTTTCGTCGTGGAATTCCTTGGCGGTGTCCGGGTCCAGGCCCAGGTTGAACTGGTCGTCCCAGCGGAACTCGAAGCGCGCCTTCGACAAGGCATTGTCGCGGATCGCCGCGCCCGGGTGGCCCTTGGCCAGGTCCGCCGCGTGCGCCGCGATCTTGTACGTGATGATGCCGTCCTTCACGTCTTTCTTGTTGGGCAGCCCCAGGTGTTCCTTGGGCGTTACGTAGCAAAGCATGGCGGTACCGTACCAGCCTATCAGCGCCGCGCCTATGCCCGAAGTAATGTGGTCGTAGCCCGGCGCAATGTCGGTGGTCAGCGGCCCCAGCGTGTAGAACGGCGCCTCGTGGCAGTGTTCCAGCTGCAGCTCCATGTTTTCCTTGATCATCTGCATGGGCACGTGGCCCGGGCCTTCGATCATGACCTGCACGTCGTGTTTCCAGGCCACCTGGGTCAGCTCGCCCAGCGTCTTCAGTTCCGCGAACTGGGCTTCGTCGTTGGCGTCGTAGCCCGAACCCGGGCGCAGCCCGTCGCCCAGCGAGAAGCTGACGTCGTAGGCCTTCATGATTTCACAGATTTCCTCGAACCGTTCGTACAGGAAGCTTTCCTTGTGGTGGGCCAGGCACCATTTGGCCATGATGGATCCGCCGCGCGACACGATGCCGGTCATGCGGTCGGCCGTCATGGGAATGAAGGGCAGGCGCACGCCCGCATGGATGGTGAAGTAGTCCACGCCTTGTTCGGCCTGTTCGATCAAGGTGTCGCGGAAAATGTCCCAGGTCAGTTCCTCGGCCTTGCCGTCCACTTTTTCCAGGGCCTGGTAAATCGGCACCGTGCCGATGGGCACCGGGGAATTGCGGATGATCCATTCGCGGGTTTCGTGGATGTGCTTGCCGGTGGACAAGTCCATGACGGTGTCGCCGCCCCAGCGGATGGCCCAGGTCATTTTCTCGACCTCTTCGCCTATGCCCGAACTGACCGCCGAGTTGCCGATGTTGGCGTTGATCTTCACCAGGAAGTTGCGGCCGATGGCCATGGGTTCGACTTCGGGGTGGTTGATATTGGCGGGAATGATGGCGCGGCCGCGCGCCACTTCGTCGCGCACGAATTCCGGCGTGATGATTGCCGGAATGGCGGCGCCGAACGACTGCCCCGGATGCTGGCGCAGCAGGCGGCGGGCCAGTTTTTCGCCGTCGGGGCCGCTGGCGCGCAGGGTATCCAGATAGTGCTCGCGGCGCAGGTTTTCGCGTATGGCCACGAATTCCATTTCCGGCGTGACGATGCCGCGCCGCGCATAGTGCATCTGCGAGACATTCGCGCCGGCCAGCGCGCGGCGCGGCGGACGTTGCAAGTCGAAGCGCATGGCGGTCAACTGCGGATCGGCCAGGCGCAGCTTGCCGTAATCGCTGGTGGGGCCGGCCAGGGTTTCGGTATCGCCGCGCTCTTCGATCCAGGCCCGGCGCAGTTCGGGCAGCCCGCGGCGGATGTCTATCCTGGCGTCCGGGTCGGTGTAGGGGCCGCTGGTGTCGTATACCGTCAGGGGCGGGTTGCGCTCGCCGCCGAACATGGTGGGGGTATCGTCCTGCGACACTTCGCGGAACGGCACGCGGATATCCGGCCGGCTGCCGGTTTCATACACTTTGCGAGACCTGGGCAACGGCGCGACAGCAGCGGCATCGACCTCGGCCGTGGCTGCCAGGAACTTCGGGTTGGCATTCATGGAAAGCTCCAATGATAAAGTTGGAGCCGAATAGGGATGAATTCCGGGCCAGGCGGGGCCTGTCCGTAAGAATGGCCAGGCAGGCACGGAATACGCTCCCAGCATCGGCATTATCCGTACTGGTACGAAGGGACTCTCTCAACACGCCGCCACAAATGGCAGCGAGTACCCCTGCGAACCGGCAGTATAGGCCGTATTACCGCTTTACATCTGTACACGCTTGGGGCTATCGGTGCGGCCCCCAGGCCTGTACACTTTTTTGTAACGCCGGGATGCACGTAGCCTGGCTTGGCTCCCGTTAAATCAGAAGGAAATCCTCATGCAACCGACCTTACGTAAATTGGCCCCGGCGCTCGCTGTCCTGACGCTCGTGCTCGCGGGTTGCAAGACCGCTCCTCAGAAAGACGCAGAAAGCACCACGTCCACCCCGCCGGCCGGCCAACAGCAGCCTGCCACGGCCGCCGCGGTCGAGTTCTACGTTGCCCAGCCCAAATCGGGCCCTGGCCTGATGGAAGTGAAAGTTCCCGATGGCGCGCTTTACATGCAGCGCCAGCCCGTGCTGACCCGCAGCGACCTTACCGAGGCCGCCGCGCTGGTCGATCGCGAAGGGCAGAATTTCGTGGGCCTGCGCTTTACTGAAGAAGGCGCCCGCAAGCTGAATGATGTCAGCAGCCAGAACATCGGCAACATGCTGGCCCTGGTCATCGACCGCGAACTGGTTGCCGCGCCCCGCATCGCCGAACCGCTGAACCGCGGCGTGCTGGCGTTCAGCGTGCCTTCGGCCCAGGCCGCATCCGAAATCGCCGCCAAGATCCGCGGCGACCAGCCCGCGCCCGCCAACGGCGCTGCCACGCCCTCGTCGGCCACGCCACCCTCGCCATCGGCTCCCACCGCGCCGGCGTCCAAGGCTCCCTGACGCACGCCAGCCTGTTCCGCAGGCCATCGGGCCGCCTGGTGTCTGGCTCCCGTCAGGGTGCCGGACACCGTCCGACTGAAACTGTCGTGGTGCGCAACGGTGCCTGGCACCTTCGGAGCCAGGCACCCGGCCATGCCCCGCAAAGTGCCCTCTTTCGCCTTAACGTAGCGCCATGGGAGCCAGACACTTGGCAGTGCCCACGAAAACGCGCCGCCGCGGCTACGGCCCGCGGCGCTTCCGTCCCTTGGCCTCGTAGGCCCGCAAGTACCCATCCACCATCATCCGCAGCCATTTCTCGATTTCGCGCCGGTCGGCCGTTGCCAGGGCGTTGATCTGCATGGGCGGAACGCTGGGGAACGGCCATGTGGTGGCGGGCCCGGACTTGCCCGCCGGGCCGCTCGATTCCATCAGTGTGTGGGGGGCGGGCGTTTCGGATAGCAAGTAGGCGCCCGGCTTTTCCATGGGGCCCTTGCCGGTTTCCAGCCAATCCAGTTCCACGCGCAACACGGCGGCAATCTTGCGAAACGAACGGCTGGATCGACGTTCGCCGTTTTCATAACTTGCAATCGTGCTTTGGGACAGCCCGCAGGCGCGGGCCAGCGTCTGCTGCGTGTGCAGGCGCAGCTTGCGTGCGTGCTTCAATCGGTCTGAAAATGTCCTCACCTGGCGATTGAACCGCGCACGCTGATTACGTTGGCGATCATGATTATTACTTTAGTAATAATTAAGAGCGAGACACTATGCGCAGTGCAATCCGGGCAGCCGTCATTCACAGCCACGGCCGGCGCCACGGCTTTCTGGCCCGCAGCCTGGCTACCGCGGGCTGGCAAGTGCACGACTATCCCGTGGCGCGGTTGGCCGATCTGTCGACCACGCATCCTCCAGACCTGTTGGTGCTGGAAGGTGAGGCCCTCGGCCTGCGCAACGCGCTGGGAGTGGTGCGTTATATCGTGCCCAGGGCGATCGTCATCGCGCTGATCGAACCGGCCGACGTCGAGCGCCGCGTTGCCATACTGGGCGCGGGTGCCCAGGCGTGCTGCGCACCCGATGTGGATGTGCGCGAACTGGTGGCGCTGGGCGAAGCACTGGTACGCTTGCGGTGGGCGGCAGTCCCGCCGCCAGCGGCCCGCAGGGTGTCCTGGCGTCTGGCGAACGGCGGCAGGGCCCTGGCCGGACCGCAGGGGCAGTATCTGCCGCTAACTTTCACCGAAAGCGCTTTTTTTGCGCGGCTGCTGGCGGCACCTGGCCATCGCCTGCCGCGCGAGCAGCTGGTTGCCGCGCCGTCGCCGGATTCGGCGCAGTCCGGCCCGCTGCGCCGCGTGGATGTCATGGTGTCGCGCCTGCGCGCCAAGGCGCAGCGGCTGGGGGTAGACCTGCCGCTGCTGGCCGTGCGGCAGTGGGGGTATATCTTCCTGGCCGGCCCATCAGCCGAGTGTGCGCCGGCCAAGCTCGAGCTGCTGGACGCGGCCGTCGACAGCTAAGGCCGGCTCACCTGAAAAAGGCGCACAGTGTTTTAGATCACCACTAGGTTGTCACGGTGCATCAGCTCGGGGTCGGTCATGCTGCCCAGGATGCTGGCAATCTGCGACGATGGCTGGCGCAAAATGCGCCGCGTATCGGCCGATGAATAATTGATCAGGCCGCGCGCGCATTCCGTGCCCTGGGCGTCGACGCAGGCCACGACATCGCCACGCTCGAACTCGCCCTGCACATCCACTACCCCGATGGGCAGCAGGCTTTTGCCTTCGCGCAGCAGGGCGCGCACCGCGCCGTCATCCAGCACCACGCGACCGCGCAGGCGCAGGTGGTCGGCCAGCCATTGCTTGCGGGCCGACCATACCGGCAGCACGGCGCACAATTCCGAGCCTATGCACTCGCCCTGCGCCAGCCGGGTCAGCACATTGCGTTCGCGCCCCGAAGCAATAACGGTATGCGCGCCGCTGTGGGCGGCCCGCTTGGCCGCCAAGACCTTGGTCAGCATGCCGCCGGTGCCGATGCCGCTGCCCGCGCCGCCCGCCATGGCTTCAAGGGCCGGGTCGCCGGCCTGGGCGTGCGAGATGAAGGCGGCCGCCGGGTTCTTGCGCGGGTCTGAATCGTACAGCCCGCGCTGGTCGGTCAGGATGACCAGGGCATCGGCTTCGATCAGGTTGGTTACCAGGGCGCCCAGGGTGTCGTTGTCGCCCAGGCGGATCTCGTCGGTGACCACCGTATCGTTCTCGTTCACGATGGGCACCACGCCCAGGCGCAGCAAAGCGAAGATCGTGCTGCGCGCGTTCAGGTAGCGGCGCCGGTCGGCCAGGTCTTCGTGGGTAAGCAGTATCTGCGCGGTGCGCAGCCCGTGTTCGGCGAAGGCGGCCTCGTATGCCTGGCACAGGCCCATCTGGCCCACGGCGGCAGCGGCCTGCAGCTCGTGCATGACCGATGGCCGCTTGGCCCAGCCCAGGCGCGCCATGCCTTCGGCGATGGCGCCGCTGGACACCAGCACGACTTGCTTGCCCTGCTGGCGCAAGGCGGCGATCTGGGCCGCCCAGTGCGCGACGGCGGCGCGGTCCAGGCCGCGCCCTTCATTGGTGACGAGTGAAGATCCCACCTTGGCCACCAGCCGGGTGGCAGAGGCAACGACAGAAACGGCAGTATGGTCGGCAGTCATGGCGATGACCGGTGTTGCGGTAATGAACAGCCGCGATGGCGCGGCCGGCGGTAGACGAGAGTGCGATTATGGCTTATTCGTCACCGCCACGCGGCGCCTGGGGGGTGGGCGCGTCGCCGCGGGTGGCATCGAAGCGCGGGTCTTCGGCCACGTAGGTGCCGTCGGCCTGGTCTTGCGCGACGTGCTCTTTGCGTTGTTCAGCGTCCAGGTAGTCTTGCAGCGCCCAGATCAGTTCCTGGGTGCCGTCGCCGCTCAGGCCCGATATACCGAACACCGGCCCTTGCCAGCCGAACAGTTCGATGAAGCGCTGGCGCGCGGCGTCGGGATCGGGCACCACGTCCTGCTTGTTCAGCACCAGCCAGCGCGGCTTGGCGGCAAGTTCCGGATCGTAGCGGCGCAGTTCTTCGACAATGGCGCGCGCATCGGCCACGGCTTGCTCGATGGGGTCGGTATCGGGGTCGACCGAGGAAATGTCCACCAGGTGCAGCAGTACACGCGTGCGCGCCAGGTGGCGTAGAAACAAGTGGCCCAGGCCGGCGCCTTCCGAGGCGCCTTCGATCAGGCCGGGAATGTCCGCCACGACGAAACTGCGCGACGCCGACGTGCGCACCACGCCCAGATTGGGGTGCAAGGTGGTGAAGGGGTAGTCGGCCACCTTGGGGCGCGCATTGGAAATGCGGCTGATCAGGGTGGACTTGCCCGCGTTGGGCAGGCCCAGCAGGCCTACGTCGGCCAGCACTTTCAGTTCCAGGCGCAGGCGGCGCTGTTCGCCTTCCTTGCCGGGCGTCCATTGGCGTGGCGCGCGGTTGGTGCTGGACTTGAAGTGCAGGTTGCCCATGCCGCCCTGGCCGCCGGCGGCCAGCGTAATTTTCTGCTCGTGGCGGCTGAGGTCGAACAGCAGTTCACCGCTGTCGGCATCGTGCACCATGGTGCCCACCGGCACGCGCAGGGTGATGTCGGGCGCGGCGGCGCCGTACTGGTCGGAGCCGCGGCCGTTCTCGCCGTTCTTGGCGCGATGCAGGCGCGCGTAGCGGAAGTCGATCAGGGTATTGATGTTGCGGTCGGCAATGGCAAAAATGCTGCCGCCGCGCCCGCCATCGCCACCGTCGGGGCCGCCCTTGGGAATGAATTTTTCGCGGCGAAAGCTCGCCACGCCATTGCCGCCTTTGCCGGCGATGACTTCGATGGTGGCTTCGTCGACGAATTTCATGGAAGCGTTCTACCTATAGTGCTAAAGCAAAAAAGCCCTGCCGCATGCGACAGGGCTTTTGCCGTACGGGTTAACGGTAAACCGTTAATCAGCCGCCACGACCGACACGACCTGCTTGTTCAATGCGCCCTTGAAGCCGAATTGAACCTTGCCGTCGATCAGCGCGAACAAGGTGTGGTCCTTGCCGATGCCGACGTTGGTGCCGGGGTGGAAACGGGTGCCGCGCTGGCGCACGATGATCGAGCCAGCCGGGATTTGTTGGCCGCCAAAAACCTTGACGCCCAGTCGCTTCGATTCTGAGTCGCGACCGTTACGCGTAGAGCCGCCGCCCTTCTTCTGTGCCATGTTGATAGCTCCTGCTAATCAATACCGAAAGAATCGTCAGGCCGTGATGGCTTCGATGCGGATTTCGGTGTAGTTCTGACGGTGGCCCTGATGCTTCTGGTAGTGCTTGCGCCGACGCATCTTGAAGATCTTGACCTTGTCGTGCCGGCCATGCGCAAGAACCGTTGCCTTGACCACGGCGCCAGCGACGAGAGGGGTGCCAACTTTGAGTTGGTCGCCTTCGCCTACCGACAGGACCTGGTCCAGGGTGATTTCTTGCCCAATGTCAGCAGGTATCTGTTCTACCTTGAGTTTTTCGCCAGCGGCAACACGATACTGCTTGCCACCGGTTTTTACGACCGCGTACATGGGGATTTCCTTAAAAATAGGTATTTCGGTGTTCACCGAACCGTAGATTCTAGCGCGGCCCTGTGGAAAAGTCAAAAAGCCCTTACAGGCCGGGCGCTTAGCGTGAATCCGGCGCCAGCGCCACGCGGGTGGCAATGGCCCGGGCGGCACGCTGCACTCCCTGGGTTACTGCCTGCACATGGGCGGGGTCCAGGCGGTCGCCCGGAATCGACGAACTGACCGCCACGCGCTTGCCCAGGGCGGTTTCGCCCACGTAGGCCGCGTAGCAGTGCAGGCCGGCGGCGACTTCCTCGTGTTCCTGGGCCAGGCCGTCGGCCCGGGCGCGGTCCAGGTCGCGCAGCAGGGCGTCGCGGTCCGTCTGGGTGCGCTCGCTGACGGCCGCCAGCACCGGCGGCAGGGTGGC
>NZ_JAJMLX010000158.1 GCF_020991325.1 Bordetella petrii
GCCGCCGTGCCGCCGCTGCTGCCGCCCGCGCTCTTGGTCAGGTCGTACGGGTTGCGCGTTGCGCCGTACACCTCGTTGAACGTGTGCGAGCCGAGCCCGAATTCGGGCGTGTTGGTCTTGCCGATGAAGATCGCGCCGGCCGCGCGCATCCGCGCGCCGGCGGCCGGCCTTTTCTTACGCAAAACAAGGTGAATTTCATGGCGTCGGCCCAAGTATTGGCGGGGTTTCACGCGGTAGTGGCGCGCATGCGGCACGCGCCCGAATCGATCAAGGACATCTATGTCGAGGCTTCGCGCCGCGACAAGCGCATGCTGACCTTCCTGGAGCAGGCCGAGCGGGCCGGCCGGAAGGTGCATCCCGTGTCTGCCGAGCGCCTGGACGGCCTGGCCCGCGGCACGCGGCACCAGGGCGTGGTGGCGCTGGCGCAGGAGCGCCAGTTGGCGGTGGACGTCGACGAGGTGCTGGACACCGTCGAAGGGCCGGCCCTGCTGCTGGTGCTGGACGGCGTGACGGATCCGCACAACCTGGGCGCATGCCTGCGCACGGCCGACGCGGCCGGCGTGCACGCCGTGGTGGCGCCGCGCGACCGGGCCGTGGGCTTGAATAGCACTGTCCAGCGCGTGGCCTGCGGGGCGGCCGACACCGTGCCGTACATTACCGTCACAAACCTGGCCCGCACCCTGCGCGCATTGAAAGAGCGGGGCATATGGGTAGTGGGCACCGACGAGCAGGGCACCGACAGCCTGCACGCGGTCGACGCCCGCCAGCCCATGGCCTGGGTAATGGGCGCGGAGGGCGAGGGCATGCGCCGCCTGACGCGGGATACCTGCGACCAATTGGTCAATATCCCCATGCTGGGTTCGGTGGAAAGCCTGAACGTCAGTGTCGCCAGCGCGGTCTGCCTGTACGAGGCCGTGCGCCAGCGCCAGGAGTAAACTTTCCCGCTGACGCTGGGCCGCGCAGGCCAGCCCCTTCACTTTCCAGTATTCCACCATGCACCAGAACGGTTTCACCACCACCATTCTTCATTCCGACCGCCAGCAGTCCGTCGAGCATGGCGCCGTGCACAAGCCGATTCATACATCGTCTGAATTTGCTTATGCCGATGCCCGCGAGCTTGCCGCGGTGTTTCAGGGGAAGGCGGGCTTCACCTATGGACGGCAGGGCACGCCCACCACGGCGGCCCTGGAGGCCAAGATCACCCACATGGAAGGCGGGACGGCGTCGGTGTCTTTCGCTACCGGCATGGCCGCGTTGTCAGCGGTGTTCAGCACCTTGCTGCGCAAGGGCGACCACCTGCTTTCCAGCCAGTATGTATTCGGTAATACCAACAGCCTGCTGGGTACGCTGGCCGAGCTGGGCGTCGAAGTCAGTTATGTCGACCCCACTGACGCTGCCCAGGTGCGCGCGGCGCTGCGGCCCAATACGCGCATGGTGTTCGTGGAGACCATCGCCAACCCTGGCACGCAACTTGCCGATCTGGCCGGCATCGGCGACCTGTGCCGCGAGCGCGGCCTGGTGTATGTGATCGACAACACGCTGACTTCTCCCTGGCTGTTCCAGGGGCGCGCGGTGGGAGCCTCGCTGGTCATGAACTCGCTGTCCAAGTACATCGGCGGCCATGGCGATGCCCTGGGCGGCAGCATCACCGACACCGGCCTGTACGACTGGTCGGGCTACGCGAACATCTACGACAGCTACCGCAAGGGCGCGTCCACGGGCTGGGGGCTGCTGCAGATCAAGAAGAAGGGGCTGCGCGACATGGGCGGCACCTTGTCGGCCGATTCGGCCCACCGCATCGCCATAGGCACGGAAACGCTGGCGTTGCGCATGGCCGCCCACTGCGACAATGCGCTGGCTCTGGCGCGCATGCTCGACGCGCATCCCGGTGTTGCCAAGGTGCATTACCCGGGGCTGCCCGGCCATCCGCAGCACCAGCGCGCCGCCGAATTGTTCGGCCAGCGCTATGGCGGATTGCTGGGCATCGAATTGGCCGAGGGCGTGGATTGTTTCGATTTCCTGAACCGCCTGAAGATCGTGCTGATGGCTACGCACCTGGGCGATACGCGCAGCCTGGCGCTGCCGGCGGCGCACACCATTTACTACGAAATGGGGCCCGAACGCCGCGCCCAGATGGGCATTGCCGACAGTTTCATCCGTGTGTCCGTGGGCATCGAAGATCAGGCCGACCTGTTGTTCGATTTCGACCAGGCGCTGCAGGCCTGCCTGGCATGAGCTTGGCGCACCCTGCCTGGGCGGGACCTTGTCGATAGGCAAGTTCCATACTTGCGGCAAGCCGTAAAAGCCAGTATTGGCGCGGGTTGCCGCCAGCTTTCCTCTTGACAGCCGCTTTTGCGCAAGGCCTAATACGTCTCTGCGTCGCCGACACTCTGCCTTGCCTTCGCTACGGCCGAGTCTCTGCGACGCAGCAATTTTGCAGTTGCGCTTGGCAGTGCCCGGAAGCATTTCCACTCGTCCGTTCTCCGTTTGCCGGCATACGGCCTCCTGCCGATGCTCGTCGCGCCCGACAGAACCAATACCTTGTGAGGGGTAATCCTGAATGAACAAAACCGAACTCATCGATCATATCGCCAGCAAAGCCGATATCTCCAAGGCTGCCGCCGGCCGTTCGCTTGATGCCCTGATCGGTGCCGTCAAGACCACGCTCAAGAAGGGCGGCACGGTCACGCTGGTGGGCTTTGGCACGTTTGCTGTTTCGGCGCGCGCCGCCCGTACGGGCCGCAATCCGCGCACTGGCGAAACCATCAAGATCAAGAAGGCCAAGGTGCCGAAGTTCCGCCCCGGCAAGGCCCTGAAAGACGCCGTCAACTAAGTCGGCCACCCACGCGGCGCATGGCGCCGCCATCCGAAAGCCCTTGATGAATTTCAAGGGCTTTTGTGTTTTTGCAGGCAGAAAACAAAAAGGCACCCGGATGCCGAGTGCCTTGATGCAAAGGGGGTGGTGGGTGCTACAGGGGTCGAACCTGTGACCTACGCCTTGTAAGGGCGCCGCTCTACCAACTGAGCTAAGCACCCCCGGTAACGCGTGCATTGCGGCAGTGCCACAACGCGGACCGCAGTATACCGGAGCCAGGCGGCTCCGGCAAATGCGCGTTGCGCCTACAGGCCGGCGGGCATGGGGTGCATCATGTTGGCGTTCATGTTGTGCAACACCCAGGCCGAGCCGCCCACGATAACGGCGATGACGAACACCGCGAAGACGAACACCGACAGGTTGTCGCGCTGCGAACGCGAGGCGCCCATGTGCAGGAAGTACACCAGTTGCACCAACAGCTGCGCCACGCACAGCGCGATGATGCCGGGCAGGGCCAGCGAGCGGGGCACGACGTCGGCCATGACCAGGCCGAACGACGCCAGCGTCAGAAGAATGGAAAGGCCAAAGCCCACCAGGTAGGATTTCAGGCTGCCATGCTCGGCACTGTGGGCGCCGTGCCCGTGGTTCGCCGAGGCGGTCGTATCGTGTGCCATCAGAGCGCTCCCAGAAGATAGACGAAGGTGAAGACGCAGATCCAGACGATGTCCAGGAAGTGCCAGAACAGGCTCAGGCAGGACAGGCGGCGAGTGTTGGCCGGCTCCAGGCCGTGGCGGCGCAGCATGTCGATCATCACCACGATCCACACCAGGCCGAAGGTGACGTGCAGGCCGTGGGTGCCGATCAGCGTGAAGAACGCCGACAGATAGGCGCTGCGCTGCGGGCCGGCGCCGATGCTGATCAGGTGGTGGAATTCGTAGATTTCCATGGCTATGAAGCCGGCCCCGAACAGGAAGGTGACCCACAGCCAGGCGATGACCCGGTTGACGCGCCCGGCATGCATATTGAGCATGGCCATGCCGAAGGTGAAGCTGCTGATCAGCAGCAGCATGGTTTCGACCAGCACGAAGGACAAGTCGAACAGGTCTTTGCCGCTGGGGCCGCCCGCGGTGGCCTGGGACAGCACGGCGAAGGTGGCGAACAGTACCGAGAAAATCAGCAAGTCGCTCATCAGGTAGATCCAGAACCCGAATACGGTCTTGGACCCATCATCGTGGTGCCCGGCGTGGCCGGCACCGTGGGGTAGGGAGGTTACAGCGTCGGTCATGACTCAGGCAGCCTTTTGCATATTGGCGAGATGGGCGGATTCGATGCGTTCGACTTCCGCCGCCGGCACGTAGTAGTCGGTATCGCGGTCATAGGCGCGCACCAGGAAGGCGCCGATCATGCCCAGGAAACCCACGATGGCCATCCACCAGATGTGCCAGATCAGGCCGAAGCACATGGCCAGGCCGAAGGCGCCGATGTAGACGCCGGCACCGGTATTGCGCGGCATGTGTATGTCTTCGTAGCTGGCCGGCTTGGCGTAGGCGACGCCGTTTTCCTTGTTCTCCCAATGCTGGTCCAGGTGCTCGACGTTGGGCACGTGGGCGAAGTTGTAGAACGGCGCGGGCGAGGGAATGGCCCATTCCAGCGTGCGGCCGCCCCAGGGGTCGCCGGTGGTGTCCAGGTTCTGCTTGCGCTGGCGGATGCTGACGAACACCTGCAGCAGCATGAAGCCGATGCCCAGGGCGATGATGAATGCGCCAACCAGGGCCACGATCAGGTAGGGTTGCCATTCGGGGTTGTCGTAGTGGTTCAGGCGGCGCGTCATGCCCTTGAAACCCAGCACGTACAGCGGCATGAAGGCCAGGTAGAAGCCCACCAGCCAGCACCAGAACGAATACTTGCCCAGGCGCTCATTCAGCTTGAAGCCGAAGGCCTTGGGGAACCAGTACGTCATGGCCGCGATGCAGCCGAACACCACGCCGCCGATGATGACGTTGTGGAAGTGCGCGATCAGGAACAGGCTGTTGTGCAGCACGAACGACACGGCCGGAATGGCCATCAGCACGCCGGTCATGCCGCCGATCACGAAGGTGACCATGAAGCCCACCGTCCATAGCATGGGGGTGGTCATTTCCACGCGGCCGCGGTACATGGTGAATAGCCAGTTGAAGATCTTCACGCCGGTGGGCACCGAAATGATCATCGTCATGATGCCGAAGAAGGCATTGACGTTGGCCCCCGAACCCATGGTGAAGAAGTGGTGCAGCCACACCAGGAACGACAGCACGCCGATCGCCGCGGTGGCGTACACCATCGATTTGTAGCCGAACAGCGGCTTCTTCGAGTAGGTGGCGACGATTTCAGAGAACGCGCCGAAGCAGGGCAGGATCAGGATGTACACCTCGGGGTGGCCCCAGATCCAGATCAGGTTCACGTACATCATGACGTTGCCGCCCATGTCGTTCGTGAAGAAGTGCGTGCCCAGGTAGCGGTCGGCGGTCAGCAGCGCCAGGGTGGCGGCCAGCACGGGGAAGGCGGCCACGATCAGGATGTTGGTGACCAGCGCCGTCCAGGTGAAGACCGGCATCTTCATCAAACCCATGCCCGGGGCGCGCATGCGCAGGATGGTGACGATGAAGTTGATACCGCTGAGCGTGGTGCCCAGCCCTGATATCTGCAGGGCCCATAAGTAGTAGTCGACCCCCACGCCCGGGCTGTAGTCCAGCCCCGAAAGCGGCGGATAAGCCAGCCAGCCGGTCGCGGCGAATTCGCCCACGAACAGCGACAGCATCATCAGCACCACGCCGGCGCCGAACAGCCAGAAGCTCAGCGAGTTCAGGAACGGGTAGGCAACGTCGCGCGCGCCGATCTGCAGCGGCACGACAATGTTCATCAGGCCCGTGATGAAGGGCATCGCCATGAAGAAGATCATGATGACGCCGTGGGCGGTGAAGATCTGGTCGTAGTGATGCGGCGGCAGGATGCCGGCGGAATCGGCCGAGGCCACCGCCAGCTGCGTGCGCATCATGATGGCGTCGGCGAAGCCGCGCAGCAGCATGATGATCGCCACGATGATGTACATGATGCCGATGCGTTTGTGGTCGACGGTGGTCAGCCACTCGGTCCACAGGTACTTCCACTTGCCGTAGTAGGTTACCGCGCCCAGCAGCGCGACGCTGCCCATGATCACCGCCACCAGCGTCCCCATGATGATGGGGTCGTGGTACGGAACGGACTCTAGGGTGAGTTTGCCGAACATCAGTTATTTCCTGCGATCAAATTCTGCGACGTGGGCGTGCAGGTCGCCGGATCCAGGCCGGCGATCTTGCTCATCTGGTTGTGCATGATGTAGTCGAACATGCCCGTGGGCGCGCTGGAGTACAGCTGGGTATTCACATTAGTGCTGGGTTTGGTCAGCCCCTGGTACGCCTCGGGCGTCAGCGGGTTGTTGCTGGCCTTGGCCTGGCGTATCCAGTCTTCGAAGCCTTCCTGCGTGGTGGCGATGGCGTCGAAGCGCATGCCGGAGAAGCCGCCGCCGCTGTAGTTGGCAGAAATGCCAGCGTAGGTGCCGGCCTCGCGGGCGATCAGGTGCAGCTTGGTTTCCATGCCCGCCATCGAGTAGATCTGGCTGCCCAGCTGGGGAATGAAGAACGAGTTCATCACCGAGGCCGACGTGATGCGGAATTGCACCGGGGCGTCAACCGGGAAGGCGATTTCATTGACGGTGGCGATGTCGTAGTCGGGGTAGATGAACAGCCACTTCCAGTCCATCGACACCACGTCGATATTCACCGGCTTGACGGTGGATTCAATTGGGCGGTAAGGGTCCAGCGCGTGCGACGAGCGCCAGGTCAGCACGGCCAGGATGGCCACGATGATGCAGGGTATCGTCCATACCACCACTTCGATGCGGGTCGAGTGCGACCAGCGCGGCATATATATCGCCTGCGTATTCGTGGCGCGGTACTTCCAGGCGAAATACAGCGTCATGATAATGACAGGCACGACTATCAGGAGCATCAGCCCCAGGGCAGTCAAGATCAGGGTTTTTTCCTGGGCGCCGATGTCTCCCTTGGGAGAAAGCACTTCCATCGTGCAGCCGCCGAGCAGCATGAGCGCACCAATGCCGAGCGTACGCCCGAGAGTGGCGAAGTGGGGGTGTTTCACGTACAGCCTTGAGGGTAAATTGCCGTTGGGGCAAGGATCACATTTGCGCTTTGTCCAGACGCAAAATGCGGTGAAGGCGCCATGCTAGCCGTTTGTTGCAACGCAAACATGCGACGAAAAGTCGCATCAGCAGGGGCTGGATTGTGCGGTGATACGTGGTTAATGGCCCTTTGTGCCTAGGGCGCAGGCATCAGGGGCGATGCGCTGGGTGCGACAATGTGTCGCACATGGTTTGGCCTAATCGAGGGACAGGTCGCGTTCGGGGCCGGGCTTCTTGGCCAGCTTGCGCTGCAGCGAGCGCCGGTGCATGCCCAGCAGCCGGGCGGCGGCCGAGACATTGCCGCTGCATTCGTGCAAGGCCTGCTGGATATGTTCCCATTCCAGCCGGTGCAGCGGCGTCATGGTTGATTCTATGGCCACTGATTCCGATTTGGCTAGCCCCAGCGTGCGAAGAATCATGGGCGCGGTGGCGGGCTTGGGCAGGTAATCGTCGGCGCCGCGTTTGATGGCTTCCACGGCGGTGGCCACGCTGGCGTAGCCCGTGACCAGCAGAATGCGCATGTCGGGCCGCAGCGCGCGCAGCGGCCGGATCAGGGTCAGGCCGGAATCCTCGCCCAGGCGCAGGTCGACCAGCGCGAACGAGGGCAATATTTCTTCAGCCACGCGCAACGCTTCGGCAATGCTGGTGGCCACGCGTGTTTCCAGGCCATGGCGGGCGAGGCTGCGCTGCAGGGTGCGCACATAGAGCTCGTCGTCGTCGATGAGCAGGCCGGCATCGGATGGGGTCATGCTGGTGTTCCTGAGGCGCGCCGAGCGCGGGGCTGCAGCGGCAAGTAAAAGCGGATGCGGGCGCCTCCTCCGTCGGCCGCGGTCATGGTCATTTCGCCGCCTAATTGTTCTACTGTGGCGTGCGATAAAGCGAGTCCCACGCCCAGGCCGCCAGGCTTGCCGCTATGGAACAGGCTGGTGGCGGGCAGCAGGGAATGGTCCGGATCGAAGCCGCGGCCATGGTCGCGCACTTCGCCTTGAAGCACGCCGTCGCGGTATTCGAGATGCAGGTCGACGCGCGCATGGCCCTCGGCTTCGCCGGCGTCGGCCGCGTTGTTCAGCAGGGCCTGCAGCAAGTGGGCAATGGCGGGCTCGACCCGCAGCGTGGCGGGCAGTTCGCCGGTGCGGTGCAGGTCGATGGCGGGGCGCACCAGGCGCCATTGCCCCACCACGCGCACCAGGTCTACCTCGGTGGGCACGGCCAGGTTGCGGATGCGTTCGCGGCACAGCGCCAGCAACTGGCGCAGCAGGGTGACGTCGTTGCGCAGGTCTTCGGTCTGGACTTCCGAGGCGATTTCGTCGGCCAGCAGCGTCATGGTGGCCAGCGGGGTGTTCAGTTCGTGCGCCATGGCCGCCGCATGGGTGGCCAGCGCCACGATGCCCTCATTGCGCGTGAAGCGTTCGCGCAGCATGGCCAGCTCGCGCTCTCGGCTGCGCAGGTCGGCGGCCAGCCGGGTAGAGAAGTACAGGACCACCATCGCCGAAATGAGGAAGCTGGTGGCAATGCCCCACAGAATCAGCACGTAAGGGTTGTGGTGGCCCTCGAGCGGCCGGCCCAGCAAGGCCGCCGCGGTATAGCCCATCAGGCAGGCCAGGGCGGCGGCGAGCGCCCAGCCGCGCGGCAGCGCCAGCGCCGCCAGGGCGATCAGGATCAGGAACATCACCCCGAAGGGGTTGGTGATGCCCCCGCTCCAGCCCACCATCCAGGCCAGCACGGCGATGTCGACCAGCAGGTGGGCGAACGCCACGCCAGGGGAAAACGCGGCGCGGCCGCGCCGCACGTGCAAGCTAGCGTAGATGTTGAAGGCGCCCAGCACGGCGACGCCGGTCCAGAGTTGCTGCAGGGGCAGTTCAAGGCCGAGCAGGCCGCTGGCCACCAGAACGGTTGCGGCCTGGCCGGCGATGGCCAGCCAGCGCAGGCTGCACAGGGTGCGCAGGAAAGAATTTGCGGAGCTACCAGGCATATTGAAAATCAGCGACCGGCCCTGGCCGGTTGACGGCCGGGAAGTCGGGCGACTGGCGCCCGCGACCGGGGTTGCCCGCCGCAGAGCGGCGTTCGGCAGGCGCCCGGGGGAGGGGCGCGGTGGCTGCATTGTATTGCGAATCGCCAGCGTCTGCTGCGCCGCAGCGTGGGCTGGTTGCCCGCGGCGCGCCGCCACGCGCATACTGGCGTCCGGGGCGCCTGGCGTCGATACCCGCAAGCCTGGCCTGGAGTATGTAATGAATTCATCGAATCTTCCCCGTATCAGCATTACCTATTGCACGCAGTGCCAGTGGCTATTGCGGTCCGCCTGGATGGCGCAGGAACTGCTGTCCACCTTCGGTACCGACCTGGGGGCGGTGGCACTGGTGCCCGGCACGGGCGGCATTTTCCAGGTTCACTACGACGACAGCCTACTCTGGGACCGCAAGGTCGACGGCGGGTTCCCGGACGCCAAGGCGCTGAAACAGCGGGTGCGCGACCGCCTCGACCCGCAGCGCGACCTGGGCCACATCGACCGCGGCAGGCCGGGAGCAGGCCCGGATGCTTGATCCGAAGCATTCCGCCGGCCTAGAAAGTATGTGCGAATCATTCGCATTTAATATAATATGTCGGACTTGGAATTTGCCGGCCCTGGCGTTTCCCGGCGTGGTGCCGGTTGCGCGGCCGGCCGACATCGATGGTTTTTGGCTGATTCATGCCTCGTCTTCAACACGGTTGGTCCGCTAGTCCGCAGTCTTCCCTGGCTTTACGCACCGGTGCCGGCCTTACGGTATTGGCGGCGCACATGGCCGTGGTCGGAGCGATCTACTGGATGCCCGAAGAAAGCCCCCCGCAATTGCTCGAGCCCGAGGCGGTGATGGTCAGCGTGATCGAGGCTCCCGTGCCCCAGGTTGCCCAGGCAGAGCCCGAGGTCGAGCCGCAACCCGAGCCCGAACCGGAACCGGAACCCGAGCCTGAACCCGAACCAGAACCGGTCATCGAGCCCGAGCCGGAACCCGTCATCGAACCTGAACCCGAACCCGAGCCGGTGATCGAGAAGGTTCCCGAGCCGGCCCCCAAGCCGAAACCCAAACCCAAACCGAAGCCTAAACCCAAGCCCAAGCCGAAGGTCGAGAAACCGGTCGAGGCCCCGAAGGTTGAAACGCCGCCTGCCGGCGCCAAGGAAGGCGCGCAGGTCACCCAGGCTCCGGTCCAGGGGCCGCCGCCGGACGAGCCCATCATGGTGTCCAGCGTGGAATATCTGGGGCGCCGCCCGGCGCCGGTCTATCCCATGACGTCGAAGCGTCTGCGTGAGGAAGGCCGCGTGGTGGTGCTGGTGGAAATCAATACCCAGGGGCTGGTCGAACGGGCCACCATTGCGCAGTCGTCGGGGTTCTCGCGGCTGGACGACTCTGCCTTGACGGCAGCACGCAAGGCCCGCTTCAAGCCCCTGACCCGCAACGGCGTGGCGTATCCGGCCAAAGCCAAACTACCGTTCGATTTCGTAATGAGGAACTAAGATGTCCAACGCTATGCACAACGCCATTCTGGTGGCGCAGGCGAGCACCGCGCCCGCCGCGCCTGGCGCCGCCCCCCCGGCGGCAGCGGCAACCGCGCCGGCCGGCGGAGG
>NZ_JAJMLX010000159.1 GCF_020991325.1 Bordetella petrii
GCCCACCGCGCCCATGGCGGCAAGCGTCATGCGCAGTTCCACATTGCCGGTACGGTCCAGCGCGGCGGCGTCGTAGCCCAGCAGATGCGTCAGGTTGCCGGAACGCATCTGCTCGTGCAGCGAGCGGTCGGTCTCGACGTCCGGATGCGGATAGTGGCGGGTGCCTGGGTAGTGCGACAGCCCGCCGCTGGCAATCAGTACGGCGCGCCTGCCCATGCGTTCCATCGCCCGCGCCAGGGCCTGGCCGAAGGCATGGCAGCGCAGCGGCGATGGTTGCGGCGGCACGTAGGCATTCAGGAAAATCGCGGTCATCGGAATGGCGCGGCCAAAACCCATGAATTCGTGGGGAATGGTGAAGGCCGTGGGCAGCTTGGCGTCCAGCGTGAAGGACAGGTCGAAACCTTCTTCTTCCATGCACCGCACCAGTGGATACGCCATGTCCGCATCCAGCGCCCAGTCGCCGCGGTGCTTGTGCATGCCGTCGGCGCGGTCGGCCGCGTGCACGCAGAATGGGGGCGTGGCGTGCGTGACGAAATGGTCGCCGTGGTCGTTGGAGATCACGATCACGCAGTCGGGCTGCAGCCCGCGCAGCCGTTCGCCCAGCGCTTCCATGGCCGCGCGCACGCGCGCCACCTGGGCGGCATCTTCGGTATCGGGCAGCGACAGGAACTGGGGAGCGTGCGGCACCGCCGCTACGCCCACGATGCCAGCCTGGCGACGGGGAATGTCGGTCATGGCGCGGTCTCCTCGCGGGTCTCGGCAATGGCCGCCACAATGCCTTGGTATCCGGTGCAGCGGCAGATATTGCCGCACAGCTGTTGGCGGATCTCTGTTTCGGATCCGCACAGCCCGCGAACCAGCATGTCGTGGCCCGTGATGAGCATGCCGGGCGTGCAGAACCCGCATTGCAGCCCATGGTGACGATGCATGGCATCCTTGAGTGCCGTGGCCGTGGCATCGTCCAGCCCTTCCAGCGTGACGACTTCCATGCCATCGCAAGGCGCCGTCAAGGTCAGGCAGGCCCTCACCACCTCACCGTTCAGATAGACGTTGCAGGCGCCGCACACACCGTGCTCGCAGCCCAGGTGCACGGAATTCGTTCCGGCCTGTTCGCGCAGGCTGTCGGCCAATGTGGCGTTGGGCTCGGCCTGTAATTCGCAGGGTCGGCCATTGACATTAAGCTTGACGGCAATACGGTTCATGTCAGTTCCAGGGCTTGGGTGATGGCGCGCGCCAGATTGATGGCGTGGCGGTGGATGGCGGCCTGGCCCAGTTCCGGGCAAGCCCGGCGCGCGTCTTCCACGGCGCAGGCAAGTAGTGCCTGCGAGGTGGGGCGTGGCGTGGCGGCCAGCATTTCCGCGCAGGCCGCCATGGACGCCGGACCGGATTCGATCGCCCCGATCCAGCACGACCACGCACCGTCGGCGCGCCGCACGGCCACGGCGCTGCTGACGGCGTATTCCCCGGCACGGTGCATCAGCTTGGAGCGTCCCCAGTGAGTCAGGTCGCGCGCGGGCGCGTCGAGCAGCACGGCGGTCAGGATCTCGTCCAGGGCGATGCCGGTCTGCATGGGGCCGGCGATGAAGTCCGACAATGCCTCGCTGCGCGTGCCGCGCTGGCCGTGCAATTCGACCTTGGCGTCCAGCGCCAGGAAAAGCAGTGGCCAGTCGCCGGCGGGGTCGGCATGCACCACGCTGCCGCCCACGGTGCCGCGGGTCCTCACTGCGGGAAATGCGATCTGGCGGGCGTGCTCGGCCAACAGGCGGCCGAGCGGGGATGGGCAGTCGTTATGCGCGAACTGCGCGTGAGTGCTCATCGCGCCAATTCGCCCCGTGCGCAATGCGTCGCCGGCCAGGCGCAGTTCGGCGACACGTCCCAGGTCCAGCAAGACGCCGGGCTGTGATAGCCGGTAGCGCATGGCCGGGAGCAGGCTCTGGCCGCCGGCCAGCAGCTTGGCATCGCTGCCCAGGGCCGCCAATGTCTCCACGGCTTCTGGCAGTGACGACGGGGCGCGGTATTCGAAGTCGGGCAGTTTCATGCGCGATGCTCCGTGCGCACGAGGATTTGCTCGAGCAGATAGTCCGGACAGATAGGTGTGCGGTCGACCGCGATGTCCTGGTCCCGCAGCGCGTCGCGCACGGCGTTGGCGATCGCCGCGGGCGGCGGCACTGATCCGCCTTCCCCCATGCCTTTCACGCCGAAGGCCGAGAACGGCGAAGGCGTATGCAGGTGGACGATGTCGATCGCCGGCACTTCCAGGGCGCTGGGTAGCGCGTAGTCGCCGAAGGTCACGGTTTCGGGTTGGCCGTCGGCGTTGTAGCGCATGGCCTCGTACAGTGCCTGCCCGATACCTTGCGCCACGCCGCCTATGATCTGGCCGTCCACGATCAGCGGGTTGACGACGGTGCCGCAATCCTCGACCACCAGGTAGTTGGTGATCTCGACGAAACCGGTGTCGACATCCACCTCGACCCGGGCGGAGTGCACGGCATATGAGAATGTGCCGGTCTCGACGTCGGGCCGGTAGAAGGCCTGGACCGACATCCCGGGTTCGATATCCCTGGGCAGCTTGTGGATCTGCACGCTGGTGATCAGCGCGATTTCCGCCAGGCTCAATTTGTCTTGCGCGCCGTGCAGGATGCCGTTTTCCAGCCGCAATGCTTCCGGAGCATGGCCCAGGTTGGCCGCGGCAATGCGGCGCGCCTTGTCGACGATCATGCGGCATGCCTGGGTCACGGCTCCCCCGCCCATCACGATCGAGCGCGAGGCGACTGTCCCCATGCCGTATGGCGTGGCCGCGGTATCGCCCTGCCGGATGCGTATGGCTTCCAGCGGCAGGCTGGTGATCTCGGCGGCGATCTGGGCATAGCTGGTGGCGTGTCCCTGCCCGTGCGCCAACGTGCCCACGTCGATTTCCAGGGTACCGTCGCCGTTCAGCGTGGCGCGTGCCGCTTCGTGGCCGTAGACGGTGGGGGAACCGCGCCGGAACCATTCCACCGAGCCGTGCCCGGCCTGCTCCACCAGCATGGCGTAGCCGATGCCGGCGCGCCGCCCGGGCCGCGCGTCGCGGTTCCAGCGTTCGCGCACGTGTCGTTCAGCCGCGTCCAGGGCTTCGCGATAATCGCCGGAATCGTAATGCAGGCCCGTGGCCGTGACGTAGGGCATGGCTGACCGGGGAATCAAGTTGCGGCGCCGGGCCTCGGCCGGATCCATGCCCAGTTCATGCGCGACTTCGTCGATGATGCGCTCCATCGCGAAGCAGCCGCCGGGGCGTCCCACGCCGCGATAAGGCCCCATCGGGCTCTTGTTGGTGTAAATGCTGACGGCCTCGTAGCGGTAGTTGCGGATGTCGTAGGGGCCCAGCATGATATTGGCCGCCATGTTGGCCTCGATGGCGCCGGTGGAGGTCTTGGCGCAATAGGCGCCGCCGTCCACAATGAAGCGCGCGTCGATAGCATGGATGCGGCCGTGCGCGTCGAAGTAGGCGGTGATGCGCTGGTCGTGCTGGCGGCTGTGGTTGCTGGCCACGAAGTGTTCGTAGCGGTCTTCGATCCAGCGCACCGGGCGTCCCAGCTCGATGGCCAGCGCGGTCAGCAGGACTTCCTCGGGATACAGGTTGCTCTTGGCCCCGAACCCGCCCCCCACGTCGGGCACGATGACCCGCAGGTCGCTTTCGCGCAGGCCCGGCAGTTGTTCGGCCACGAAGCTGCGTATCAGGTGCGGACGTTGCGTCGACAAGTGCAGGTGGATGGCGCCGCTGGCCTTGTCGCGCAAGGCCAGCACGCCGCGGCCTTCCAGCGGGCTGGCCAGCACGCGCGCCATCGTGAACTCGCGGGTCACCTGGCGCAGGTCCAGGGATCCGGCCTGCTGCGCGATACGGTCGAACTCGCCCACGCTGCGCGCCGAACACATGATCAAGTTGGATTGCAGGCCTTCATGCAGCGGCGGCGTGGGGTGTTCCCATTCGGCGCGGGCATCCGCCACCGCCGGCAGCGCCTCGATACGCGGCACCACCTGTTCGGCCCACTGTTCGGCTTGCGCGCGGGTGGGCGCCATGACCAGCGCGATGGGCTCGCCGACAAAACGCACCTTGCCGGTGGCCAGCAGCGGATACGGCGCGCCATTGAAGCCTTCGCGCAGCAGCTTGCCGCGAACGGGAGGCAGATGCGCGAAATGCCCGGCGTGGCGAACCATGTCGGCCGGCACGTCTGGCCCGATATCCACGCCCTTCAGCACGCCATGGGCCACGGGGCTGCGCACGAACGCGATCTCCAGGCAATTCGGGGCGTTCAAGTCGGCAATGAACGCGGCGGCGCCGGCCAGGTGGCGCGCGTCTTCACGGCGGGGAATGCGCTGGCCGATGCCGGACGCCGGCCGTTCAGTGGCGGCCGCCGAGGCAGGCAATGTAGCGTTATGCATATGCGTGGGCCAGGCCTGTCATTGATTCTCGATGGTTACGTTGCCGGCCTGGATGATGTCGATCCACTTCTTGCTGTCCTCTTTCATGCGGTCGGCTAGGTACTGCGGCGTGCCGCCGGTGGGAACCAGGCCCAGGCCAAGCAACTGCTGCTGTACCTCCGGCTTGGCCAGGATGGTGTTGACGGCCTTGTTCAGCAGATCGACGTTGGCATCGGGCGTGGCGGCGGGTGCCATCAACACGAACCAGCTCGCCATGTTGGTATCGGGCAGGCCGGCTGCTTCGCGCAGAGTGGGAACATCGGGCAGGCCGGGGAAGCGCTTGGGACCGGCGATGGCAAGAATGTGCGCGCGGCCCGCGTCGACCTGCGGCAGGGCGGGGCCGTAGTTCTCGAACGAATAGCCCACTTCGCCCCCGGCCAGCGCCACCATCGCCGGGCCGCTGCCTTTGAAGGGGATATGTATGCCTTTCAGGTGGGCAGCCTGGTTGAACCATTCGCCAGCCAGGTGCAGCGTGCTGGCCGTGCCCGCCGAACCGAAGTTGAGGGTGTTGCTGGCCGACGCCGCGCGCGCCTTGGCCAGGAAATCCGGCACGGACTTCACGTCCATGGCCGGGCCCACCGTCAGGAAAGCAGGGACGTCCACGATGCTGATTACCGGACGCAGGCTCTTGGCCGCGTCGTAGTTCAGGTTCTTGTACAGATAGGCGTTATTGATGACCGAAGTCGTCGCCAGCAGCAGGGTGTAGCCGTCGGGCGTGGAATTGATGACCTGGCGGGTGGCGATCTGAGTACTGGCGCCCGGCTTGTTTTCGACCACGAAGCTCTGGTTCAGCGCGCTGCCCAGCTCGCGGGCAACGAGGCGTGCGGTAATGTCCGAGGCACCGCCCGCGGCGAACGGCACGATGAGGGTGACCGGGCGTTCCGGGTAGGCGGCGCGGGCGCCGCCAGCCGGAACCAGCAACGCGGCTGCCACACAGGCAGCGGAGGCGGCTGCGGCAAGCCCGCGCAAGGACTGGATGACAAACCCTTTCTTGGTGTCGTACATGCTCTATACCCCTTTAAGAATACTAATTGTCTATTAAGTATACTTTATGGCTGAATGATATCCGCTCGTGGTAGCATGTCAAGAAAAATCCGCGTGTCTACGCGTAACTACTGATATGGACGATGCAAGCCATGACAGGCTTTGATGGGCGTGGCGGCGTTGCCGACTCCGCCGAGACGGCTGGCCCCGCGCGCCGGCCGCCAGGTGTCTACGACGCGCTGTTCGAGGAGATCGTCACCGGCAAATTGCGCGCCGGCGAACGGCTGATGATCGACGAACTCGCCGAGCGATTCGGCGTCAGCAAGATTCCGGTGCGCGAGGCCTTGAAGGCCCTGGAAGGCCGGGGCTGGGTAGAGTCGGCGCCGCGCCGCGGCACCTATGTGCGGCGCTTGTCCATGGACGAGCTGCATGAGCTCTTCGAGTTGCGCCTGATCGTCGAGCCCGAGATCACGGCCATGGCGGCCCACCGGCGCAGGGCTTCGCACCTGCAGCAGATGTACGCCTTGGTGGAAGAGGGCCTGCAGGCAGTCGAACGCAACGATTTCGTCAGCAGTTCACGCGTGAATTCCCAGTTCCATACCGTCATCGCGCAGGCCGCGGGCAACGGCCTGGCATTCTCGGTCATCCAGGAACTGGAACTGCGCCTGTGCCGCTATTTCTTTATTGCCGAATGGGAGGAGCGCAAGGAGTCCATCCGCCAGCACCTGAGCCTGTACGAAGCTATTCGCGATCAGAATATCGACGAGGCCCGGCGCTTGACGATGGAACATCTGCGTCATACCGAGGCCATGGCCTCGCGGTCGATCACGGCCCAGCGCGTGCCCGACCTGATGGAATAGGCAGCGCCGGCCGCGGCCGGCGCCGCCATGGTCAATGGCCGATGGGGTTGCGCAGCGTGCCCAGGCCCTCGATGCGAGCCTCGACCACGTCGCCTGGCGCCAGAAAGCGCGGCGGTTCCAGCCCCAGCCCTACGCCCGAAGGCGTACCGGTGGCGATGATGTCGCCTCTTTCCAGCGTCAGGCCCGCAGACAGCTGGGCGATGATCTCGTCAATGCGGAACAGCAAGTCCCGCGTGTTGGAATCTTGCCGGCGCTCGCTGTTTACATCCAGCTGTATGGCCAGGGAGTGCGGGTCCGCCACGGCGCTCTTGTGCACGATGCAGGGCCCCATCGGGCAGTGCCCGTCCAATGCCTTGCCCTTGAACCACTGCCCATGGGCTTTTTGCAGGTCGCGCGCGGAGATGTCGTTGATGATGGTGTAGCCGAATACGTGATCCATGGCCCGTTCCTTGGGGATGTCGCGGCCTGGTGTGCCGATGACCACGCCCAATTCGACTTCATAGTCGAGCTGCTGCGTGACATGCGGATAGGCCGGCACCGGGGCCAACGCGCCGATGACCGCGGTGGGCGGTTTGGTGAACACTTCGATCACGGGTGGGAAATCATCTGGCGCGCGGCCGCGCGCCCGGTTGCCTTCAATGATGTGCTCACGATAGTTGCGGCCGATGCAGAACACATTCTTGGCGGGGCGGGGAATCGGGGCGAGCAGCCGCAGGCTGTCCAGGGGCTGCAGCCTGGCTGCATTGCCCGCGTATTGCTCCAGCAGGAATCTGGCGTGCGCCAGGCCGGCATCGCCCAGGGCGATCAGCTCGCCCACGTGGGTCGGGGGCGCGGCGCCGACGCTGCCGTCTGTCCAGGCTTCGGTCAGGTCCAGCACTTGGCCGGGGCCGGCCAGAACCCCCAGGCGATGGGCGGAAGCGGAAGCAAAAGTCAGGAAATTCATGCGCGAGTCCACCAGTTAGAAAGTGAGTTGAATAAAAGTATACTTTATTTAATTTAGGTATACATATTCGGTTGCTCCTTTCCGTGCCGACGCGTCGGATGCAAGGTGCTGCAACAAAACAAAAGGCCCGCGAACCGGAATCCGCGGGCCTGTGCATGCATGGGAAAGGGCTCAGCCCGCCACGCGGAACCGCTCGGCATCGTCCATAAAGGGCTTTTCGCCGAAGCCGTTTTCATTCGAACCGAACGGCATCTGGGCGCGCAGCTTCCAGCTGGCGGGGATGTTCCATTCGCGCGCCACGGCGGCGTCGATCAGCGGGTTGTAGTGCTGCAGGCTGGCGCCCACGTCGGCATTGGCCAGGGTGGACCATACCGCCAGTTGGGCCATGCCGCCGGCCTGTTCCGACCACACCGGGAAGTTGTCGGCGTACAGGGCAAATTTTTCCTGCAGGCTGCGCACCACGTCCTGGTCTTCGAAGAACAGCACCGTGCCCACGCCGGCGGCGAAGCTGCCCAGCTTGGCTTCGGTTTTGTCGAAGCCTTCGGCGGGGGCCACTTTGCGCACTTCGTCCACGGCAATGCGCCACAGCTTTTCGCTTTCGGCGCCGAATAGCACCAGCGCGCGCGAGCTCTGCGAATTGAAAGACGACGGGCTGTGCTTGATCGCTTCCTGGATCAGGGCCAGCAATTCTTCCTTGGGTTGCGGCAGATTGCGGCCCAGCGAGTACTGTGTGCGGCGCTTTTGCAGCGCGCCGAGAAAAGCGTTGTTCATGAGGCTTCCAACTGGTAGATAGGCAGGGGAAATGTGCGAAGCATTCTAACTGCCGCACTGCGTCAGAAGACGGGGAACAGCGTGGAACGGATTGTTCCCCGTATGGTGCCAATGGCCGCTAACGCCCCTGGAATACCGGCGCCCGCTTTTCCTTGAAGGCCTGGCGGCCTTCCGCCGCATCTTCGGTGGCGAAGCAGATGGTCTGCAGGTCGCGTTCGTATTCCACGGCTTTTTCCAAAGGCATGCTGACGGCCGCCCGCAGGTTGGCGCGGGCGGTTTGCGCGGCGATGGGCGCGCGCGAGGCCACGATGGCGGCCAGTTCCAGCGCGCGGCCGCGCAGCGCTTCCTGCGCGACCACTTCACTGACCAGGCCCCAGGCCAGCGCCTGTTCCGCGCGGATGGGCTCGCCGGTCAGGATCATCCAGGCCGCGTTCGATTGCCCGATCGCATGTACCAGGTGTGCCGTGACGCCGCCGCCGCCGATCCAGCCCAGCTTGATTTCCGGAGCGCCGAGGCGCACGTTGCCGGATGCGATGCGGATGTCGCAGGCCAATGCCATTTCCAGCCCTCCGCCGAAGGCGTAGCCGTTGATGGCCGCGACCGTCGGCTTGCGCAGGGCGCGTATGCAGTCGCAATACTCTCGCCGGTTGCGGAATTCCCATGGGGTGGCGTAGGTGTCTAGTTCGGCAATGTCCGAGCCGGCGCAGAATGCCTTGGGGCCGGCGCCTGTCAGCACCACCGCGCGCACGTGGTCATCCTTATTGCATTCCGACACGGCCTGGGTCAGCAGGTCGGCCATTTCCGGGGTCATGGCGTTCAGTTTGTCGGGGCGGTTCAATTCGATCAGGGCGACGTGTCCGTCGCGAACCAGATTCAGGTGCGTAGTCATGTTGCGAGGTCTCCAGGGGGGCGGCTGGCGGTGTACAGATTGCTCAGGCCGCGCGCCAGATCCGCCGGCGCCTGGCCGGCCTGCAGCCGCTCGCGCAGCAGGGCGGATGCCTGGTCCTGGAACGCGATGTAGCCAGAATGGCGCGGGCGGATGGCGGCGTGTTCCAGGGTGCGCCGGGTTTGCAGGTAGAACCCGGCGGCGGGCATGCCGGGGGGCGGCGCCGTCCAGCCGCGGCGGTGGCTGGGTTGCCCCTGGTGCGCGGGAATGAAGCCGGTTTGCGCGGTCTCACTCATCAGCCACAGCAGGTGCTCGCGCAGTGCGTTATCGACCTTGCAACGCCGCGCCAGGGCGATGCCGGTGCCGCCCAGGATGGACCCAGGCACACCCGCCGCGGCGGCTGGCGCGTCATGGAAGGACAGGGGCCGGGGCAGGGTGGCCGCGGCATAGTTCACATAGCCATATACCAGCGGGCACAGCGCCACGTCGTCATGGGATGTCATGTGCGCCAGCAGGCCGATGGGGTTCAGGCTGCGCACCGATGCCGGGCTGCGGCCCGCCAGTTCCGCCAGCAACGCGCAGGCTTCGGTTGCCACCGCGTGGTCCAGCCAGCGGTCGCCATTGCGCAAGTCTGCGCCGGGGTCCAGCGCCGCTGCCATGGACAGGAACGACAGGAACGCGTGGGGCCCCGCTAGCGACAGGGCAACCTTGCCGGTGCGGGCCGACAACCGGCGCACGGCGTCCCAATCGGCGGGCGGCTGCGCGTCCAGCAGATCGGGTTGCACCGCCATGACCTGGGTCGCGGCGTCAAGGGGCAGGGCCCATTGCTGGCCGGCCATGCTGTAGCTCTCGTACGAACGGCCGATGCTGTCGGCCGCGATGCGCGCCAGGTCGGCGGGGGCAAACACCTCGTCCAGCGGGATCAGGCACCCGTGCGCCAGGGCCTCGCCCAGATGGGGGTGGTCCAGCACTACCAGGTCGTAGTCCGCGCACAGTCCGGCGATGGGCGATGACTCGAAACCCTCCAGCGGATGTGTGTCCCACGCGATCAGCGGGTCGCGCGCCGCGGCGGCCTGCAAGGCCGCATAGCCGCGCGGATGGTCCCAGGTCAGGCCGCGGTGGGCGGGCATCAGGCGGACTCTCCGCGCAGCACGGCGCCTTCGGCCTCGAAGCGCGCGATCTGTTCGGCGCTGTAGCCGAATTCGCCCAGCACTTCGTCTGTGTGCTGGCCGGTCAGCGGCGCGCCGCGCTCCACCCGCGCCGGCGTGCGCGAGAAGCGGATGGGGAAGCCCGGCGTTTTCACTTTGCCCTCGGTGGGGTGTTCGTACTCGACAAACGTGCCGTTGTGCGCGATTTGCGGGTCGGCCACCAGGTCGGCATAGCCATACACCGGACCGCACCAGATGCCGGCGCCGTTCAGGCGCGCGAACGCATCGTCGGTGGACAGCCCGGCCAGTGCGTCGCGCACCAGGACGAAGATGGTGTCGCGGTGGTCCCAGCCGTCGTTATCGCCGGCATAGTCCAGCAGGCGGGGTTCTTCCAATACCTGGGCCAGCACGCGCATGTCGGGCATGGCCAGCGCCAGGTAGCCATCGCGGGTGGCGAACACCCCGTAAGGCGACCGGATATAAACGTGCGCATGCGGTTCGGCGCTGCGCACCTGCGGCTTGCCCCCCACGGTG
>NZ_JAJMLX010000016.1 GCF_020991325.1 Bordetella petrii
GCCAGGCCGCGGCCAGGCTGCGCGATGCCTGGCTGGCCCAGTCGCGTACCTTGCTGCCCGCGCCGGTGGACGGCCTGATCGCCCGCCGCAGCGTGCAAGTCGGCCAGCGCGTGGCGCCAGGCGCCACGCTCATGAACGTAGTGCCGCTGAACCAGGTATGGGTCGAGGCCAACTTCAAGGAAGGCCAGCTGCGCCACATGCATCCCGGCCAGGCTGCCACGCTGACGGCCGACATGTACGGCAGCGCTGTCGAATACCACGGCACCGTGGTCGGACTAGATGCCGGCACGGGCAGCGCCTTCGCCCTGCTGCCCGCACAGAATGCCACGGGCAACTGGATCAAAGTGGTGCAGCGCGTACCCGTGCGCATTGAACTGGACCCCCAGGAACTGCAGGCGCATCCGCTGCGCGTAGGTCTGTCCATGGATGTCGAAGTCGACATCAGCCAGGACGGCGGCCAGCTGGAGCCGCTGCCGCAGCGCCATGAACCGGCCTGGTCCACGCAGGCGTTCAGCGACACGCAGGCCGAGGCCGACGCCCTGATCGCGAAGATCATCAAGGCCAACCTGGCATCATGAGCGACGCGCCCCGGTCATCCGCCGCGGGCGGCGCGCCGCCGCCGCTCGAAGGCGCCACCCGCATCATCGGGTCGATCGCGCTGTCGACAGCCGTGTTCATGAACGTGCTGGACACCTCGATCGCCAACGTATCCATTCCCACGATATCGGGCGACCTGGGGGTCAGCACCAGCCAGGGTACCTGGGTCATCACGTCGTTTGCCGTCGCCAACGCCATCACGGTGCCGCTGACCGGCTGGCTGACCCAGCGTTTCGGCCAGGTGCGCCTGTTCCTGATCTCTACCCTGCTGTTCGTGGTGGCCTCGTGGCTATGCGGTTTTTCTCCCTCGCTGGAAGCGCTGATCGCTTTCCGCGTGCTGCAAGGCGCGGTCGCGGGGCCGATGATCCCGCTATCGCAGGCCCTGATGCTGGCCAGTTTTCCAAAATCCAAGTCCGGCATGGCATTGGCGGTGTGGTCCATGACCACGTTGGTGGCCCCGGTGGCGGGGCCATTGCTGGGCGGCTGGATATCCGATAACTACACTTGGCCGTGGATTTTCTACATCAATGTGCCGGTAGGCCTGCTGGCGGCGTGGATCAGCTGGCGGGTCTACCGCGACCGCGAATCGGCCACGCGCAAGCTGCCCATCGACAAGGTGGGGCTGGTGCTGCTGGTGGTGTGGGTAGGAGCCCTGCAGATCATGCTGGACAAGGGCAAGGAACTGGACTGGTTCGCCAGTCCGGTCATCCTGGCACTGGCCCTGGTAGCCTTCGTGGCCTTCGTGTTCTTCTTGATCTGGGAGCTGACCGACGCCCATCCCATCGTGGACTTGCGCCTGTTCAAAGAGCGCAATTTCACCGTGGGCGCCCTGACGCTGGCCGTGGCCTATGGCGTGTTCTTCGGCAACGTCGTGCTGCTGCCTTTGTGGCTGCAGAGCAATATGGGCTATACCGCCACCTATGCGGGCCTGGTCACCGCGCCGGTCGGCCTGCTGGCCATCCTGCTCACCCCCATCGTCGGCAAGATGCTGGCCACGCGCGACCCCCGCCAGCTGGTCACGGTGGCCTTCCTGATTTTCGCGGTGGTGTGCTTCATGCGCGCCGGCTTCAACCCGCAGGTCGACATGCGCACGCTGATGATTCCCACGATCGTCCAGGGCGCGGCCATGGCGGCATTCTTCGTGCCCCTGACCTCCATCACCCTGTCGGGGCTCGAGCCGTGGCGCATTCCGGCGGCGTCGGGCCTGTCGAACTTCCTGCGCTTGACGGCGGGCGCATTCGGCACGTCTATCGCCACCACGCTATGGGAAAACCGGGCCTCGCAGCACCACGCCCGCCTGACGGAAATCGCCTCGCCCGGGCACCAGCCGTTCGACCAGGCGCTCTCGACCCTGCAAAACGCCCTGGGTCTGTCTCACCAAGAGGCCATCACGCGGCTGGACGGCATGATCAACACACAAGCGTTCACCATGTCGGCGCTGGACGTGTTCTATGCATCGGGAGTGATCTTCGTCCTGCTGACCGGCCTGGTGTGGTTCGCGCACGGCCGGGACAAGACATCCGCCAGCGGCGGCGGTGCCGCCGAGGCAGCCGCAGGAGCGCACTGACCCGCCGCTGGCAGCGGGTCGGCGCGGAACTTGCCGGGTGCCTGGCTCCCGCGGGGGCCAGGCACCGGCCAGATCAGCCCGCCGCCACCAGTTCGGCAATCGCCTTGCCCACGTCCTGCGTGGACGCCTTGCCCTTCATGTCGGGCGTGCGCGGCCCTTCGGCCAGCACTTTCTCGATGGCATCGACCACCGCCTTGGACGCCTGGGGATAGCCCAGGAAGTCCAGCATCAGGGCGCCGCTCCAGATCTGCCCGATCGGGTTGGCAATACCCTTGCCATAGATATCGGGCGCCGAACCATGCACGGGCTCGAACAGCGAGGGGAACTTGCGGTCGGGATTCAGATTGGCCGACGGCGCAATACCGATCGTGCCGGTGCAAGCCGGGCCCAGGTCCGAGAGGATGTCGCCGAACAGATTCGATGCCACCACCACATCGAACCAGTCCGGATGCTGCACGAAGTGCGCGCACAGAATATCGATGTGGTATTTGTCCCAGCGCACGTCGGGATACTGCTTGGCCACATCGGCTACCCGCTCATCCCACCAGGGCATGGAAATGGAAATGCCGTTCGACTTGGTGGCGGCCGTCAGGTGCTTGCCGCGCTTCTGGGCCAGCTCGAAGGCGAACTTCAGTACCCGGTCGGCACCCACGCGGGTGAACACGCTTTCCTGGATCACCACCTCACGCTCGGTACCCGCGAACAGGCGGCCGCCGCTGTTCGAATACTCACCCTCGGTGTTCTCGCGCACGATGAAGAAGTCGATATCGCCCGGCTTGCGGTCGGCCAACGGCGAGGGCACACCCGGCATCAGGCGCACCGGCCGCAGGTTGATGTACTGGTCGAAATCGCGGCGGAAGCGGAACAGGGAACCCCACAGCGCCTCGTGGTCGGGCACGGTGGCGGGCCAGCCGATGGCGCCGAAGAAAATGGCCTCGTGGCCGCCGATCTGCGCGGCCCAGTCATCGGGCATCATTTTGCCGTGCTTGGCGTAGTAGTCGCAGCTCCAGTCGAACTGGTCCCACTGGAAGCCTATGCCGAACCGCGAGGCCGCGGCATCCAGTACGCGCAGGCCTTCGGGCACCACTTCCTTGCCGATGCCGTCTCCGGGAATGACCGCGATTTTGTGTGTAGTTGCTGCCACCTATGTTCTCCAATTGATGTCCAAACCTGATCCGGCGCGCCAGCGGCGGGGGCCAAGGCCCGGCTAGGCGCCGCTCCACGCCTCGGCGTTCAGTTTATCGCTGTATACAGCCTTGCGCTGCGAACGTTGTACATGGTCCAGCGCCGGGGTAATGACCTGCACCAGTTTGTCGAATGCGGGATGGATCTCTTCTTCGGGCACACAGGCGTAGCCCAGCAGCACGCCAGGGCGTGCTTCGCGCTCGCTGGCGTAGTAGCGCGACAGAGGCCGCGCGTGCAGGCCCAATGTGCGCGCGGCAATGGAAATGCCCAGGTCGTCGACGCCGTCGGGCAGGTGCATCACCAGATGCAGGCCCGCTTCGTGCGTGGAAATCGGCCAGTCCGCGCCGAACCGCCCGGTAATGGCCTCGCGCAACAGCGCCTGCCGTGCCGCGTAGCGCTGCTTCATGCGGCGGATATGGCTGGCGTAGTGCCCGCCCTCGATGAAGTCCGCCAGCACCGCCTGGTCCATCAGGCGCCCCTCGCGATACAACTCCGACAGACCCATCGCCGCGTGGCTGGCCAACGGCTTGGGCAACACCATATAGCCCAGCCGGAAACCGGGAAACAGTGTCTTCGAGAACGTGCCCACATACAGTACCCGGTCGTGCTGGTCCAGCCCCTGCAGCGATGCGATGGGCCGTCCGTCGAAGCGGAACTCGCTGTCGTAGTCGTCCTCGATGATCCAGGCGCCGCGCGTGTGGGCGTATTCCAGCAGCATGCGCCGGCGCGCCAGGCTCATGACCATGCCCAACGGGTACTGGTGCGACGGTGTCACGAAAATAAAGCGCGGCGGATCGCGCAGTTGCTGCGGGCTGGGCGCCATGCCCTCATCGTCCACCGCCACCGGCACGGGCGCAATGCCGCAGGCCACCAGGGTGGACCGCGCGCCCCAATAACCGGGGTTTTCCATCCAGGCCGTGTTGCCGTGGTCACCGAGCAGCCGGGCCAGCAGGCTCAGCGATTGATGAATGCCGCTGGTCAGCACGATCTGGTCGGCCTCGCACTTTACCGAGCGCGACAGCCGCAAGTGTTCGGCCAGCGCGCGGCGCAGCGGCAGGTATCCCGCCCCATGCGCGTAGGTCAGCAACTCGGGCTGGGCCTGCCGCCAACGGCGCCCCTGCAGCCTGGCCCATACCGCGCGCGGAAACAACGACACATCCGGCACCCCCGGCACGAACGCACCCCACTGGCGGTCCGAGGCAGAAGCCTCATGCACCAGGCGCGAGCCCCGCCGCGACAAGGCAAACTGCGGCAGGGCCGTCCCCTGGGCCTGCCCGTCGGGCGCGGCGGCCTGCTGCATGGCGGGCACGGTATCGGAAACATAGGTACCACTTCCAAATACCGACACCAGGTACCCTTCGGCCAGCAACTGATCGTAAGCATGCAGCACGGTATTGCGGGATAACCCTGTGTCCGACGCCAGCGCCCGCGTGGCCGGCAGCTTGGTGCCGGCCGGCACGTCTCCGTCCAGGATGAGCGTACGCACGATGTCGTAGATCTGCCGGGACAGCGCGACCGGGGCGCGGCGCTCCAATCGCTGTAACAGGCACTCGGACAGAATCAGTTCTTTCAAAGTGGCACCAGAAACAAAAAACGATTTGGACCTATTGAGAGTACCAAATATCCGATACGCTGCCTCAGCGCAAGCAGAAACGTCCATAGAAATGCCAAGGGGAAACCATGCAGCCGGACTTGCCGCAACTTGCCGCCTCACCCCCTGGCCGGACGAAGGCCAGCGCCGCGTCGTACCTTGTTTTACCTGTTCCAACCGCAGCACCCGAGTAGCCGGGGTGGTACGGCGGCCGCTTATGCACAGGAGCCCAGCGCCGTCCGCCCTCCTTCCATTCAAGCCCGGAGGTTCATAGTGAAACTGACAACACGCCTCAAACTGTCGCTAGGCGCGCTGGCCCTGGCAAGCATCCTACCCACCGCGGCCTCGCAGGCGCAGACGCGCGGCGGTACGCTCAGCATGATCGTGCAGCCCGAGCCGCCGATTCTGATTCCGGCCATGAACCAGCAGGCTCCCACCCAGTTCGTGGCGGGCAAGATCTACGAAAGCCTGCTGACGTATTCGTTCGACCTGAAGCCGCAGCCCGGCCTGGCCAAGAGCTGGGAAGTCGCGCCCGACGGGCTGGCCTACACCTTCCATCTGCAAGAAGGCGTGAAATGGCACGATGGCAAGCCCTTTACCGCCGATGACGTGGTGTTCTCGCTGACCGAACTGCTGCCCAAGACGCACGCCCGCGCGCGCGTCATCCTGGGGCGCTACCTGGACAAGGTCGAGAAGGTTGACGACCACACGGTCACCATCCGCCTGAAGACGCCCTTCCCGGCCTTCATGCTGATGTTCGAACCCGGGTTCGCGCCCATGATGCCCAAGCACATCTATGCCGGCACCGACTACATGAAGAACCCGGCCAACCAGAAGCCGGTAGGCACGGGCCCGTTCATGTTCAAGGAATGGAAGCGCGGCGAATACATCAAGCTCGAGCGCAATCCGAATTACTGGAAACAGGGCCAGCCCTACCTGGACGAACTCGTCTTCAACGTGATCCCCGACTCGGCGTCCCGCGCGGTGGCGTTCGAGCGCGGCAGCGTGGACGTGCTGCGCGGCGGCGACGTCGACAACGTCGACGTCAAGCGCCTGCGCGCCCTGCCCAACGTCGAATACACCACCAAGGGCTGGGAGATGTTCTCGCCCCAGGCCTACCTGATGTTCAACATGCGCACGCCGCCGCTGGACAACGTCAAGGTGCGCCAGGCGGTCATGGCGGCGCTGAACCGCAAGCTCATCGTCAACAACATCTTCTTCGGCCTGGGCAAAGTCGCCACCAGCCCGTTCGTCACGACGGAAATGTTCTATGACAAGAACATGCCCGCCATAGACTTCGACATGAAGAAGGCGCGCGCGCTGATCAAGGAATCCGGCATAGACCCCAGCGCCTACACCCTGCGCTTCCTCAGTTTTCCGTACGGATCCACCTGGGACCGCCTGGGCGAATACGTCAAGCAGTCCATGGAGCAGCTGGGCTTCAACATTACGGTGGAAGCCACCGATGCCGGCGGCTGGGCCAGCCGCACCGGCAACTGGGATTTCGACCTGACCCTGAACTACACCTACCAGTACGGCGATCCGGCGCTGGGCGTGCAGCGCCTGTACGCCGCAGCCAATATGGTCAAGGGTTCGCCATTTGCCAATGTGCAGGGCTACAACAACCCTGAAGCCGACAAGCTGTGGACAGCGGCCGCATCGGAAGTAGACCCCGCCAAGCGCCAGGAGCTCTACACCAAGATCCAGACCATCCTGGTCAACGACGTGGCCAACGGGTTCCTGGTCGACATGGAATTCCCGACGCTGTATCGCGGCAACGTCAAGAACCTGGTGCAGACCGCCATCGGCATGAACGAGACGTTCGCCGACGTCTATATCGAGAAATAAAGACGGGCTGGCCCGGTACGCCGCGGACCGGTCCGTGGCGTACCGCCGCAACCCTCGGCCCCGGGGGCCGCGGCGTTCCGATGGAGATTGCACTGCATGAAATTCCTGTCCTTCTTTATCTCGCGCGCGGGCAAGGCCTTGATGGTGGTGCTGGGCGTGGTCATCATCAACTTCTTCATGATCCGCCTGGCGCCTGGCGACCCTGCTGCCGTGCTGGCCGGCCAGGCCGGCGCGGGCGACCCCACCTACCTGGCCAACCTGCGGGCCGAATTCGGCCTGGACCAACCGCTGCTGACGCAGCTGTGGCTGTATCTGAAAGGCGTGGTCCAGCTTGACCTGGGCTTCTCGTACCGCAATCACGTACCCGTGCTGGACCTGATCCTGGAGCGCCTGCCGGCCACCTTCCTGCTGATGTCCTGCGCGTTCCTGTTCTCCATCGTATTCGGCGTACTGCTCGGTGTCGTGGCTGCCAAGGCGCGCTACCGCAACAAGCGCCGCTGGATCGACAGCACGGTCATGACGGGCGCGCTGCTGCTGTACGCCACGCCGCTGTTCTGGCTGTCGCTGATGGGCATCTTGCTGTTCTCGGTGATGCTGGGCTGGCTGCCTGCCTTCGGCATGGAATCCGTCGGCACCCAGTTCACGGGCTGGGCACGCGTGCAGGACATCGCCATGCACCTGGTGCTGCCCACCATCACCCTGGGCTGCTTTTTCATGGCCGTATATGTCCGCCTGACGCGCGCCTCGATGCTCGAAGTAATAGGCATGGACTTCGTGAAAACCGCAAGGGCCAAGGGGGTCAGCCCCAATCGCGTGATCCGTGCCCACGTGCTGCGCAACGCCCTTCTGCCGGTGGTCACGTTCGCAGGCATCCAGCTTGGCCAGATGGCCGGTGGGGCAGTATTGACCGAAACCGTGTTCGCCTGGCCCGGTATCGGCCGGCTGATGTTCGATGCGCTGCTGCAGCGCGACTACCAATTACTGCTGGGCATTTTCCTGGTGACGTCCGTGATGGTGGTGGTGTTCAACCTGCTGACCGACATGCTGTACAGGTTGATAGACCCGCGCATCGCAGCGGGCTCGCAGGAGGGTTCCGCATGAACGCGTTCCTGAAGCGCTATATGCGCAATTATGGCGCGGTGGCCGGCCTGCTTGTCATGCTGGTGGTGGTGGCCACCGCCCTGGCCGCCCCGCTGCTGTACCCGGAATCGCCCTGGATGATGGTGGCCGACCCGCTCATCAAACCCTTCACCGACCCGGCCTATCCATTCGGCACCGACATGCTGGGCCGTGACATTACGGCCGGGCTGGTGTGGGGCGCTCGCGTTTCCCTGCTGGTAGGCCTGCTGTCAACTGGCGTGGCCCTGCTGTTCGGCATATTGGTTGGCGCCGTAGCGGGATATTGCGGCGGGCGCATCGACGACGCGCTGATGCGTTTCACCGAATTTTTCCAGACCATCCCGCAACTGGCCATGGCCGTGGTACTGGTGGCCGTGCTGAGCCCCACCGTGTATTCCATCATGGGAGCGATCGCCCTGGTATCGTGGCCTCCGGCCGCGCGCCTGGTGCGTTCCGAGTTCATGACATTGAAGCAGCGCGAATTCGTGCAGGCCGCCATCGTCATCGGCCAAAGGCCCTCGCGCATCGTCTGCACCCAGATTCTGCCCAATGCCATGTCGCCCATCATCGTCTCGGCATCCTTCATGGTGGCCACCGCCATCCTCACGGAATCGGCGCTGTCGTTCCTGGGATTGGGCGACCGCAACCTGATGAGCTGGGGCTTCATGATAGGCGCAGCGCGCACCATGATCCGCGAGGCCTGGTGGATGAGCGTATGGCCTGGCGTGGCCATCCTCCTGACGGTGCTGGCCATCAACCTGATCGGCGAAGGCCTGAACGATGCCCTCAACCCCCAACTGCGCAAGCGCGGCGAATAGGAGGACGGCATGAACGACACTACGCCCCTGCTCTCAGTACGCAACCTGACCATCGCGCTGCCCGCCGGCGGCGACCGCCAGTACGCGGTGCGCGACATCTCGTACGACGTGCGCGCTGGCGAGATCCTGTGCATCGTGGGCGAATCCGGCTCGGGAAAGTCCATGAGCGCCAATGCCATCATGGGCTTGCTGCCCGACTACCTGGCGCCGCAGCGCGGCCAGATCCTGCTGCAGGGTACCGACCTGCTCAGACAGGACGAAGTCCGCCTGCAGGCCATGCGCGGCAAAGACATGGCCATGATCTTCCAGGAACCCCTGTCGGCCTTGAACCCGCTCATGACCGTGGGCGAGCAGATCGCCGAAGTCCTGCGCGTGCATGGCGCCTACCCCGGCCCGGCCCGCCAGCGGCGTGTGCTGGAACTGCTGGAATTCGTCGGCCTGCCCGACCCTGCCACTCTGTACCAGGTTTATCCGTTCCGCCTCTCCGGCGGGCAGCGCCAGCGCGTCATGATCGCCATGGCCCTGGCCCTGGAACCCGCACTGCTGATCGCAGACGAGCCCACCACCGCGCTGGATGTCACGACCCAGGCGCAGATTCTGGCGTTGATCGCCCGCATCCAGAAGGAAAAAGGCATGGGCGTGATGTTCGTCACGCACGACTTCGGAGTAGTGGCCGAGATCGCGCATCGCGTGGCGGTCATGGAACGCGGCGAGCTGGTCGAGCAAGGCCCGGCCGAACAGATCCTGAACTCCCCGCGGCACCCCTACACCCAGCGCCTGATCGGCGCGGTACCGCGCCGCCGCGCCCAGGCCAGCGATGCGCGCCAGGCCAGCCCGCCAATACTGGAGGTGCGCAATCTCAGCAAGACCTACGTCACGGGCCGCGGCTGGTTCGGCCACAAGCGCGTGGTGCGCGCGGTCGACGGGGTCAGCTTCTCGATAAGGCGCGGCGAGACCTTGGGCATCGTGGGCGAATCCGGGTCGGGCAAATCCACCATAGGCAAATGCCTGCTCAAACTCATCGGCATCAATGGCGGGGAACTCATTTTCGACGGCCGCGACATCGCCGGCCTGAGCGAAAGCCAGTTCCGGCCATTGCGCAAAGATATCCAGATGATCTTCCAGGATCCCTTCGCCTCGCTGAACCCGCGCCACACGGTCGGCCGCATCATCAGCGACGGCCCGGTGGCCAGCGGAACACCGCGCGCCCAGGCCGAAGCCCGCGCGCGCGAACTGCTGGACCTGGTGGGGCTGGACGCCTCGGCCTTCGACCGCTACCCCAACCAGTTTTCGGGCGGCCAGCGCCAGCGCATCGGCATCGCCCGCGCCCTGGCGCTGGAGCCGAAGATACTCGTGGCCGATGAATCGGTGTCGGCGCTGGATGTCTCGGTGCAGGCCCAGGTGCTGCAACTGCTGCACCGGCTGCAGCAACAACTGCAGATCGCGCTGATCTTCATCACCCACGACTTGCGCGTGGCCGCGCAGATCTGCAACGCGGTGCTGGTCATGCACCAGGGCAAGGTCGTCGAATACGGCAGTCCGGCCCAGATCTTCGACCAGCCGCGCGATGCTTACACGCAGAAACTGATAGCGGCGGTACCCGGCCAGCATTGGGATCCGCCGGCCTCCCTGCAAGCGGAGCCCGCATGACCCCTCACTCCCACGGAGACACTCCATGACCCGTCCCGGCGCAGTGCCCACGGTACAGATCGACAACGAGCAGGTGCGTGTCACCGAATGGCGATTCCCCCCTGGCGGAGAAACCGGCTGGCATCGACACGGCATGCCGTATGTCGTGGTGCCGCAGACTACCGGCCCGCTGCTTCTGGAAACGGCGGACGGCCCCGTCACCAGCGCATTGACTTCCGGCGTGGCGTATTACCGGCCCGTCGGCATCGAACACAACGTCATCAACCCAGGCGACGCCGAGTTTGTCTTCGTCGAGATCGAGATCAAGTAGCCACCAGGGTGCGTCCCGCCACCAGAGCCGCGAGTAGAGACATGAAGGCTTACTTTTCCGAAGACCAGCTGCTGCACGAACCGCAGCAGTTCATGCGGCTGGGTCGCCTGTGCGCCCCCACCGATACGCCGGCCCGTGCGGAAACCCTGTGTGCGCTGCTGGCCACGCGCGGCATCACGGTAACCGCCCCGCCCGACTACGGCCGCGCGCCCCTGCATGGCGTGCACAGCCCGGACTATCTCGATTTCCTTGAACACGCCCACATGCGCTGGCTGGATCTGCGTGCCAACGGCCTGAACCCCGGCTGCGAAGTGCTGCCCAATCTGGCCCCGTACTACAGTGGCCAGGCCGAACAGCCCGAACGGGGACCCTGCCCGTCCCCGTCCGTCGTGGCGCAGGCCGGCTACTACCTGGGCGACCTATCCTGCCCCATAGGGCCCCACACCTGGCGCTCGGCCTTGCGCTCCACCCACAGCGCCGTGGCCGCCGCCGACTGGGTGGCGCAGCACCAGGGCGTGGCCTATGCGCTATGCCGCCCCTCCGGCCACCACGCACACCGCGACCGCGCCTCGGGTTTCTGCTACCTGAACAGCAGCGCCGCCGCCGCGCAGCACCTGCTGCAAACCTATGACCGCGTTGCCGTCCTGGACGTGGATGCCCATCATGGCGACGGCACCCAGCAGATCTTCTACCAGCGGCCCGATGTCATGACCCTGTCGCTGCATGCAGACCCCGCCGGCTATTATCCCTTCTACACGGGTTACGCCCACGAACGCGGCTACGGCAGCGGCCATGGCTACAACCTGAACTTCCCCCTCGCCCACGGCGCAGACAACACCGTCTTCCTGGCCGCGCTGGATCTGGCGCTCGAAGCGCTGCGCGATTACCGCCCGCGCGCCCTGGTACTGCCCCTGGGATTCGACACCTACAAAGACGACCCCATCAGCGTGCTGTCGCTGGATCTCGATGCCTACCGGCATATCGGCGAGCGCGTCAACGGGCTGGGCCTGCCCACCGTGGTCGTGCAGGAAGGCGGCTATCTGGTCGATGCCATCGGCCCCGCCCTGGACGCCTTCCTGCAGGGCATGGCCCTGGCCACCTCTCATTAACCGGTACGCCCACCGCCTTCCCGCGCCCATGGCCTCTCCCGCCGCAGCCTCGCCCGCCCCCACTATTTCGCCGGGCGCGGGCATTGCCCTGTACCTGACAGCCCTGGTGTGCTTTGCCAGCTTCGATGCTGCCGTCAAGCATCTGCTCGCCTTCTACCCCGCGCCATTCCTGAACATCATGCGCTATCTGGCGGTGGCCACGATCGGCGTCTTCCTGGTTCTGCGGCACGGCCTGCCGCGGCCGTCGGCCACCCCCGACATGGGCCTGCTGCTGCTGCGCGGCCTCATGCTGGGCACGGTCGGCACCTGCTTCATGACGGCGCTCATCTGGATGCCGCTGTCCGAAGCCACCGCCATTTACTTCACGTCGCCGTTGATCGTGGTGGCATTGTCGCCATGGCTGCTGCGCGAACAGGTGGGCCCGCGCCAGTGGGGCGCGGTGGGCCTGGGCTGCATCGGCATGCTGATGATCGTGCGCCCGGGCTCCAGCCTGCCGTGGCTGGGCACGGTGCTGATGGCGGTCGCCGCGGCCAGCTACGCGGTGTTCCAGATACTCACCCGCAAGCTGTCCGGGCGCGTGCCCAGCCATGTCCAATACGCCTACACGGCCTTTGTCTGCCTGGTCATCACGGCCATTCCCGCGCCGTTCTTCCTGCCCGATCCCTGGCCCGGCCTGGTCGACGGCCTGGCCATTGCCGCCTTGGGCATCACCAACGGGCTGGGGCAGATTCTGCTGATCGCGGCCTTCCGTCGCGTGCCCGCGTCGACGCTCGCCCCGCTGAATTACTGCCACCTGCTGATGGCCGTGGGATTCAGCACCTACGTGTTCGGGCGGCCGCCGGACATGATGGCCATGGCGGGCATGGCATCGATCGTGGCGGCGGGCCTGTTCCTGCTTTCCCGGCGGCCCTAGACGATGCGCGAATACTGCGCCTGGGTGCGGCGTTCGCGCAGATGGCGGTCGAAAACCATGGCCACGGCCCGCACAAAATACCAGCCCGTGCCGGTTACCTGGAACCTGCCGGCGGACTGTTGCACCAGGCCCATGCCAGCCAGGCCCTGCAGCGATTCCAGTTCGGTTGCGAAATACGATTCGAACACAATGCCATGCGCCCGTTCGATGCTGCTGAAATCCAGGCCGCCCTGGCACATGATGGCCATGATGACTTCGCGGCGCAGCAGGTCGTCGAGGCTCATGGCCAAGCCGCGCTCGATGGCAAATTCGCCCTGCTCGATACGCGCGTAGTAGTCGTCCAGTGTCTTGGCGTTCTGGCTGTAGGTGTCGCCCACCCGACCGATGGCCGATACGCCCAGGGCAATCAGTTCGCAGTCGGGTTGGGTGCTGTAGCCCTGGAAGTTGCGGTGCAAGGTGCCGGCGCGCTTGGCCCGGGCCAGGGCATCGTCGTGCAGGGCGAAATGATCCATGCCGATGTAGTCGTAGCCCGCCGCCAGAAAACGCGAAATGGCGGCGTCCAGCAGGCCGATGCGCGTTTCGCCGCTGGGCAGGTCGGCCGACACGATCCGGCGCTGCGGTTTGAAACGGTCCGGCAGGTGCGCATAGCCGTACAACGCAATGCGGTCGGGCCGCAACCCGCACACCTGGTCGATGGTGCGCGCGAAGGAATCCAGGGTTTGCAGCGGCAGGCCGTAGATCAGGTCCATGTTCACCGAGGCGAAACCGATCTCGCGGGCATCCAGCACCAGGTCGCGCACGCTCTCGTATGGCTGGATGCGATGCACCGCGCGCTGCACGTCGGGGTCGAAGTCTTGTACCCCGAAGCTCAGCCGGTTGAAGCCCAGCCGCGCCAGATGCAGCAAGCGCTGGGTGGAGGCCGTGCGGGGGTCGATTTCGATAGAGATCTCGGCATCGGGAAGCAGGCGGAAGTGGCCGCGCAGCGCGGCCATCAGGCGCTCGAGTTCGGCATCGTCCAGGAAGGTGGGCGTGCCGCCGCCCAAATGCAGTTGCGAGATGGGCTCGCGGTGCCCCAGCAAGGCAGCATGCAAGGCCATTTCGCGCTCCAGGGCGTCCAGGTAGCGCGCCGCGCGTTCGGGATGGCGCGTAATCACCTTGTTACAGGCGCAGTAGTAACACAGCGACTGGCAGAAAGGGATGTGCAGGTACAGGGACAGCGGCCCCGCTTTTTCGTCGGCGCTGCGCCGGGCGCGACCGGCAAGCGCGTCGCGGTACTGGGCGGGGCCGAAACCGGCCTGATAGCGGTCAGCGGTGGGATAGGAGGTATACCGAGGGCCGTTCTTGTCAAGGCGGGCCAGGATGTCGCGCGAGAACGAGGGGGGCGATTGCATGGAGCCATTATGCGAGCCCGTGCCTTATTTACCTTGATAAATCGCAAATAAAAGCAAGATCCACACACTGCTTGCGCAGCATCAAACGCACGACCGAGAACGCGGGCGCGACCACATCATGTAGTAGTAGGCTAGCCAGGTCGCTACCACATGAAGTATTTCGCCATGATTCCTCAGCAAATCCTTAAGCGCGACGGCCGCGTCGCCGAGTTCGATGGCGCCAAGATCGTCCAGGCCATCGCCGCCGCCGGCCAGGCCACCGGCGAGGTCGACCCCGCCGCCGCCGAGATCCTGGGCGCGCGCGTGGCCGCCCATCTGGCGGGTTACCCCTGCCCCGGCATTGAAACCATCCAGAATCTGGTCGAAGAGGCCCTGGTCCAGGCCGGATGCTGGCGCACGGCCCGCGCCTACATCGTCTACCGCGAACAGCACGCGCGCCTGCGGTCGCTGCGCCATACGCTGGTCGACGTCGAAAGCGCCATGGAAGAATACCTGGATCAGCGCGACTGGCGGGTCAACGCCAACGCCAACCAGGGTTATAGCTTGGGCGGCCTGATCCTGAACGTGGCCGGCAAGGTCACCGCCAACTACTGGCTGTCGCATGTGTACAGTCCCGCGGCCGGGCAGGCGCATCGCGAAGGCGACATCCATATCCATGACCTTGACATGCTCAGCGGCTACTGCGCCGGGTGGTCGCTACGCCAGCTGCTTACCGAAGGCTTCAACGGCATACCAGGCAAAGTCGAGGCCACGCCGCCGCGCCATATGTCTGCGGCAATCGGCCAGATCGTCAATTTCCTCGGCACGCTGCAAAACGAATGGGCCGGCGCCCAGGCCTTCAGTTCGTTCGATACCTACATGGCCCCCTTCGTACGGCGCGACAACATGCGCTATGCCGAGGTCAAGCAGGCCATGCAGGAACTGATCTACAACCTCAACGTGCCCAGCCGCTGGGGCACCCAGACGCCTTTTACCAACCTTACCTTCGACCTCACCTGCCCCGCCGACCTGCGCGAGCAAATCCCGTACATCGGCGGCGAAGAAATGCCTTTCCACTACGGCGACCTGCAGGCCGAAATGGACATGATCAACCGCGCCTACATCGAAGTCATGATGGCGGGCGACGCCAAGGGCCGCGTATTCACGTTTCCCATTCCCACCTACAACATCACCGCCGATTTCGACTGGAACCACCCCAACACCGAACTGCTGTTCGACATGACAGCCAAGTACGGGCTTCCGTACTTCCAGAATTTCCTGAACTCCGACCTGGAACCGCACATGGTGCGGTCCATGTGCTGCCGCCTGCAGCTCGACCTGCGCGAACTGCTCAAGCGCGGCAACGGCCTGTTCGGCTCGGCCGAGCAAACCGGTTCGGTGGGCGTGGTTACCATCAATTGCGCGCGGCTCGGCTACCGGCACGCCGGCGACGAAGCCGGCCTGCTCAGGCAGCTGGACACCCTGCTGGAACTGGGCCGCGACACCCTGGAAGTCAAGCGCAAGGTCGTGCAGCGCTATATCGACCAGGGTCTCTACCCATATACGCGGCGCTACCTGGGCACCTTGCGCAACCACTTCAGCACGCTGGGCGTGAACGGCATCAATGAAATGGTGCGCAATTTCAGCGCAGACGCCTACGACATCGCTTCGCCGCAGGGCCACGCGCTGGCGGTGCGCCTGCTCGACCACGTGCGCACACGCATGACCGAATTCCAAGAGGCCACTGGCCATCTGTACAACCTCGAGGCCACGCCCGCCGAGGGCACCACCTACCGGTTCGCCCGCGAAGACCGCAAGCGCTGGCCCGACATTCTCCAGGCGGGCACCGACGCCCAGCCTTACTACACCAATTCCAGCCAGTTGCCGGTGGGCTATACCGACGATCCCTACACGGCGCTGGCCATGCAGGAAACCCTGCAAGGCAAGTACACCGGCGGCACCGTGCTGCACCTGTACATGAACGAGGCCGTGTCCTCCGCCGCCGCGTGCCGCCAACTGGTGCGGCGCGCCCTCGAGAACTTCCGCCTGCCTTATATCACCATCACGCCCACGTTCTCCATCTGCCCCACGCACGGCTATTTGTCCGGCCACCACGAATACTGCCCCAAATGCGATGCCGAGTTGCTGTCGCGGCAACAGGCATGCTGCAGCTAGGCATACGCGAATGCCTGGCACCGCCGGCCCGGCAAGGCCGGGCCGGTTCTTCCTCCCCACTCAGGAGTCCACCCATGCAAGCACTGTCCCCTACCCGAAACATCCCCGCCCCCATCACGCTCGACAACAGCCAGCGCGTGCGCTGCGAAGTCTGGACGCGGGTCATGGGCTATCACCGCCCCGTCACGTCATTCAATACCGGCAAGCAGGGCGAATTCAATGAGCGCCGCTTCTTCACCGAACAACGTGCCTCCTAAGCCCGTCCAGTCCGCCTCCCGCCGGGTTCCCCTTCCCGGCTGGGAAGCGGCGGTGCCACGCGGCGAACCCTCCATCGGGGGGTTCGTACCCTTTTCCACCGTAGACTGGCCCGGCACACTATCGGCCGTGGTCTTCATCGCCGGCTGCCCGTGGCGCTGCGGCTATTGCCATAACCCCCACCTGCAAATACGCGGGGGCCACTACCACTGGAAATCTATCGTCGAGTTTCTGCGCGGGCGCCAAGGCCTGCTCGACGGTGTGGTGTTCTCCGGCGGCGAACCCCTCAGCGAACCCCTGCTGCCCCAGATGATCCGCACCGCGCGGTCTCTCGGGCTGCGCGTGGCCCTGCATACCGCCGGTATTTATCCGTCGCGCCTGCAAGACGTGCTTCCCTGCCTGGACTGGGTAGGCATGGACATCAAGGCGGACGCCGCCGGCTACGACCTGCTCACCGGCCGCAACGGCAGCCACGCCGCCACTCAGGCCTGCCTGGACATCCTGCTGCGCGGCCAGGCCATCTTCGAATGCCGCACCACCTGGAGCCCGCAGTGGCTAAGCGAACCCGCCCTGCTGGCCCTGGCCCGGCACCTGTCCGCGCGCGGGGTGCGCCACTACGCCGTGCAAAACCACCGTGGCGCGCCCGGCGCCGCGCCATCCGCCGTACTCAGCCTTACAACCCAGAATACGCTGCGCTTGCTATTCGATTCTTTTGCCTATCGCTAAGGCCTGTTTGATTTTTCGCAACGCGCTCACTTTGCCGATCGCCTACCTTGGCGTCATCGCCCAAACTAGGGATTCCTGTATCCATGTGGTTCAAAACACTGACCCTTGCGGGTCGCGAGCTGCTTCCCATCGTCCAAGGCGGCATGGGGGTTGGCGTATCGGCCCACCGCCTGGCCGGCGCGGTCGCGCGGGAAAACGCCGTCGGCACCATCGCCAGCGTCGACCTCCGTCACCATCACCCTGATCTCCTTGCGCAAACGCTCAAATGCCGTGACCGCACCGCCATCGACCAGGCCAACTGCGTGGCCCTCGACCGCGAAATCCGTGCCGCCCGGCAACTGTCGGGCCAACGCGGCCTGATCGCCGTCAATGTCATGAAAGCGGTGCGCGACCACGCCGCCCTGGTGAAACAAGCTTGCGAAAGCGGCGCCGACGCCATCGTCATGGGCGCCGGCCTGCCCCTCGACCTGCCCGAACTCACCGAAGGCCACGATAACGTCGCCCTCATCCCCATCCTGTCCGAAGCCCGCGGGGTGGGCGTGGTGCTCAAGAAATGGCTGAAAAAAGGCCGCCTGGCTTCCGCCATTGTCATTGAACATCCGGCGCACGCGGGTGGGCACCTGGGTGCCACCAAACTGTCCGACCTGCACGACGAACGCTTCAGCTTCAGCCGAGTCCTGGCCGAATGCCGTGCGTTGTTCGACGAACTTGGCCTGAGCCGCGACGCCCCGAAGATCATCGTGGCGGGCGGCGTGGGCAACCACGAGAAGGTCAGGCACTGGCTGTCCAACGGGGCCGACGCAGTGCAGGTGGGCACCGCCTTCGCCGTTACCGAAGAAGGCGATGCCCACCGAAACTTCAAGCAAGTCCTGATCGACGCCGACCCCGCGCAATTAAAAGAATTCGTCAGTGTCGCCGGGCTGCCGGCACGCGCCGCCCCAACCCCCTGGCTGCTGCGCTACCTGCGCCAGGAAAAGAAACTGCAAGACAATGCCAAGCCAGACCCGCGCCGCTGCACCCAGCGCATGGACTGCCTGACCCAATGCGGCTTGCGCGACGGCCTGGCCCGCTTCGGCCAGTTCTGCATCGACCTCAAGCTGGCGGCCGCAGTACGCGGCGAAATCGACAAAGGCCTGTTCTTCCGCGGCAATTCCCGGCTGCCATTCGGAGACGCCATCCGCCCCGTGCGCGAACTCATCGATTACCTGCTGCACGGCAACATGCCCGCAGCGCTGAACGTGCCTGTCGACGAGCGCCTAGCGGTGTCGTAGATCGCTTGCGGCGCGATGCACGGCCTGCCAGGCAGCAGCGCCTTCCGACTCGGTGCTGTCCTGGTGATAGCGCTTGGTGGCGCCGTGCTCGTTCAGCACCACATGCCGGCTGGGCTCTACGCCGGCCTGTGCCAGGCAAGCCTTCACGCATGCCAGCACGCAGCCATCCAACGCCAGAATGGGCCGGCCGCTGCGTGCCCGCTTCACCAGCACGGGCACGCCTCCACCTACACCACTGATGCAGGACATTTCGGCCGCGCCTTCTCGATCCAGCCGCACCGCAAACTGGTTGGCCAGTTGAGCCACGCTGGAACACCCCGAGCATGCATAGACCAGGGGCAAGGTTCTGTTCGACTGGGTAGCCATGGAATATCCTTCAGGCTGTCTTGCCGGCACGCCGCAGCCAGCCCGGCCGCTCAGTGGCATCCAGCCAGTTCTTGACGATCAGCCCCAGTTCGGTGTCGCCGGAGATTCTCAGCCGGCGCTGAAAAAAAAGGGTATCGGCATCTGTTGCGCCACGCATCAGGGCCACGAAATCGCCCAGCGCCGCCCCCAGTTCCAGGTCGGCCTCGGAAGCCCACAACGGCCGGAAACGTCCTTGCCGGCACGTAAAGCAACTGCGTAATTGCAGGTCTTCGATTTTGATGGCGAATCGCTTCCCTTCAATTTCGGCAGGAGGTTGCAACCATTTCAGGTAACGCGCCACTTCCAGGCCCAGCGCGAAATGCGCCGAGACCAGGGGCGCGGGTAGCACACGGTTCAAATTGGACAGTACAGGTGTCAGGCGAATCATTTAGAGAGTTCCACGTAGTCGATGCCGGCTCGGCCGAACCAATAACCATTGCACCGCCCCATGCCGCCGGGGGTGGGAACAGGATCAGCCGGCCGCCCCTGGCGAATGGCGTCCAGGGCGGCCACCGCATCCAGGGTATGGTGCGAATGGGGGCTGACACGCAGTACGTCCACCCCCGCAGCAACGAGTTCGTCCACCTGGCCCAGCAGATCCAGGCAGGCCGCCGACTGTGTCTGAATGCCGTTAACGGCGAGGAAATCCTGGCCTTCGCGCGTGCGCATCAGCATGCCATCGGGATGTTCGATGCAACGGAATTCACAGGCATCTTTTTTCAGGCGGTAATGGCGTGCCGTGAAGCAGCGTGCCGAGAACGCCAGAGGCATGCGCCCCCACACCATGGCCTCGGCCTGGATGCCGCTGGGGCGGTCTTGCAGCAGGCGCAGCAACGACTGGCCGTCCATTTCGACGGGCGCGACGAACCGTATCGCGCCCCGCCCGGCCAGCCAGGCCAGGGTATCGCCGTGATACACGTTCAAGTGGGGGCCGGCGACGAAATGCCGGCCTTTCAGGTGGCGCAATGCTCCTACCTCGCCGGCTTCAAGCAGGAAATCATCGTGCTCGCACAGACGCCGCAAGGCATGGGCGTCCGCGCTGGTTTCAATCAGCGTCTGGCTCGACAGCACGACGGTTTTCCCCGTGTCGCGCAACGAACGGGCCAGGTCCAGCCAATCGGCGGCGCGCAATTCGTGCCGCCGGCTGCACACGGTTTCCCCCAGGTAGATGATATCGACCGGGCTGTCCACCACGTCGGCATAGAAATCGAGGACGGTGCGCCGGGGCCAGTAGTACAGCAGCGGCCCGAGCGAAATTCGGTAAGACATATGCATTATTTCCAGGGGCGGTCGAAAGCGCCTTGCGTAACCTGGGAGCCCTCGGCGTGGCGCGCCAGGGCGGCCAGCCATTCGGGCCTGGCGGAGTAGCGCGACGGATTGGCGCTTACGGCGTCCAGAGCGGCGCGCAACGTGGCGACAACCTGGCCTACATAGGCCGGGCTGCGCTGGCGCCCTTCGATCTTGACCGCGGCCACGCCCATGGCGCGGATGGCCGGCAACAAGCCCAGCGCGTTCAGGCTGGCGGGTTCTTCCAGGGCGTAGTCGGCCTCGCCGTCGATATCGAATCGGCCCTTGCACAGGGTGGGATAGGCAGCCGGCTCGCCCGGGCCGTAGCGGTCGATCAGGATGCCGTTCAGGCGGGCGTCCAGGCGGCCATCGGTTTCCACCCAGCGCACGGCGTGCGCCGGCGAGCACACGCCTTTATTATTGGGGGAGTCTCCGGTGGCATAGGAAGACAGCAGGCAGCGCCCTTCCGCCATAACACACAAGCTGCCAAAGCCGAAGACCTCGATTTCAACCGAGGTCTGTGAGCATATTTTTCCGATTTCGGACATAGTGAGCACACGCGGCAATACCACGCGGCTGATGCCGAACTGTTCCCGCATGAGTTCGATGGCATCGACGTGGGTTGCCGAGCCCTGTACCGACATATGCAGGCGCAGGTCGGGATAGCGGTCGCGCGTGTATGCCATGAGGCCGGGATCGGCCATGATGACGGCATCGGCCTGCAGCGCCTGCGCCGCGTCCACGGCGGCGCGCCATTCCAGGGTGCGTCCGGCCTGCGGAAAAGTATTGATGGCAAACAGCACCTTGCGGCCCATGGAATGGGCAAGGTCAACGCCGGACCGAACGTCGGCCTCGGTGAAATTCAGGCCGGCAAAGTTGCGGGCGTTCGTGGCGTTCTTGAGCCCCAGGTATACCGCGTCGGCACCCGCGGCCAGGGCAGCTTTCAGGGCCGCCAGGCTGCCGGCCGGCGCCACCAGGTCAAGAGCAGAGGGTCGCGTTTCCATGCGGCAGTGTAGGACTCAGTCCTACACAATTGCCTTGTTCCAGATCAAGACGCCTCGGCCGCCGCCTGGCCTTTGTCCTGGGGAAAAGCGGGCGGTGCTAGTAGCCGCGATCGCGCGCCACCACTCCGGTCAGTGCTTCGCCGCGCATGAAGCGGCCGATCTTGTCGGCAACCTGGGCGATCGTCTCGCGCCGCAGGCTCAAGGCCGCCACATGAGGGGTGATGGTTACCCGGGGATGCGTCCAGAACGGATGGGCTTCGGGCAGCGGCTCCTGGCGGAACACGTCCAGCGTGGCGCCGTGCATATGGCCGGATTCCAGCATTGAAAGCAGGTCTTCCTCGACCAGGTGCTCGCCGCGGCCCATATTGATCAGATGCGAGCCCGGACGCAATTGCTGCAGCGTCTCGCGGCAAAGAATATTGCGCGTTTCGTCGGTAAGCGGCAGGGTATTGATCAGCACCCGGGTACGCGCCAGGAAAGCCGGCAACTGGCCGGTGCCCGCAAAGCGCTGTACGCCTTCGGGTACCTTGCCACTGCGCGACCACCCCGCCACCGGATACTCCAGCGCCGCCAGCGTCTGGGCGACGCGCGTGCCCATGACGCCCGTTCCCAGCACGCCTATGGGCCATTCCGAGCGGACGAGCTCGGGCAGCGGGTTCCACTGGCCGGCACGCTGCTGGGCCACATAATCGTCGAGCTGCCGGCTGGCACGAACCACCGCCCATACCGCATACTCGGCCATCTGCACTGCCATGCCGGCATCTTCCAGGCGCACGATGGGCAAACCGGCGGGCAAGGTGGGCAAGCGGAACAAGGCATCGACGCCCGCGCCCAGATTGAACACCGCCCGCAGCTTGCGTTCACGCTCGAACAGCTCCGCAGGCGGCCCCCAGACCACGGCGACGTCCGCGTCCTGCGGCGCCATGCCGGGCTGCCACAGGACAACCTGTGCGCCCGGCAGGGCGGCCGCCAGCGGGTCGATCCATTCTTGCTGAGAAATCTGGTGGCAGGAGGCAAACACAATCTTCATGGCGCGGGTGTCCTGGTCGGGGCAAGTAAAGAAACGGCGGCGCACCTAGCCGGCCACGCACACCACGATCCGTTGATGATATAACAGGCTGTACAGGCGGCCGGCGCATCGCCCCGCTGCTCTCTACAGGCCACGCTCATGAGCTCACTGAACGACACCCAGCTGCGCGACGTGCAGTATCAACTGCACCCCTACACCAACGCCGTCACGCACCAGCGCACCGGCCCGATCGTGATCGATCGCGGCGAAGGCATATATGTATACGACGACCAGGGCAGGCAATACCTGGAAGCCATGGCGGGACTCTGGAGCGTGGCGGTCGGTTTCGGCGAACCCAGGCTGGCGGATGCCGCGGCCCGCCAGATGGGAAAACTGCCCTACTACCATACCTTCACGCACAAATCGCATTCACCCGCCATCGAACTGGCCGAGCGGCTGGTCAACTACACTGACGGGCGCATGGCGAAAGTGTTCTTCACCAATTCCGGATCCGAGGCCAACGATACCGTGGTCAAGCTGGTCTGGTACTACAACAATGCACTGGGCCGGCCCGAGAAAAAGAAAATCATCGCGCGCCAGCGTGGCTATCACGGTGTAACGGTGGCCTCGGCCAGCCTGACAGGGCTGGCCGGCAACCACAAAGACTTCGACCTGCCCCTGGCGCGCATCCTGCACACCGACTGCCCGCACCACTACCGTTACGGCCGAACCGGCGAATCGGAAGAAGACTACGCCACCCGGCTGGCAGATGAGCTCGACGCACTGATCCTGCGCGAAGGCCCGGATACGGTGGCGGCATTTATCGGCGAGCCCGTAATGGGGGCCGGCGGCGTCATTGTGCCGCCCCGCACATACTGGCAGAAGATCCAGGCCGTGTGCCGCAAGCATGATGTGCTGGTCGTCGCCGATGAAGTCATCACCGGTTTCGGACGGCTGGGCCAGCGCTTCGGCTGCGACGTGCTAGGCATAGCCCCGGACATCATGGTGCTGTCCAAGCAGATCACCTCGTCCTACCAGCCGTTGGGCGCCGTGCTGCTGAACGCGAAGGTGGCGGACGCGGTTGCCGCCCACAGCGGCAAACTGGGCACGTTCGGGCACGGCTACACGGCCAGCGGGCACCCCGTGGCCACCGCGGTAGCCCTGGAGAACCTGAATATCATCGACGAGCGCGGACTGATCGAGCACGCGGCCGAAATGGGCCAGTTGCTGCAGCAGGAATTGCAGGCGCTGGCCGGCCACCCGCTGGTGGGCGAGGTACGCGGACTGGGCCTGATCGCGGGGGTGGAACTGGTTGCCGACAAAGACAGCCGCCGCCCGTTCGACCCGCTGGGCAAGGCCGGCGCCTACGCCTATGAGCGCGCACACGCCCACGGCCTGATCGTGCGCGGCATCCAGGACACTGTCGCGTTCTGCCCGCCGCTGATCATCGAGCCCGAACAAGTGCGCGACATCGCCAGGCGCTTTGCCGCCACGCTGGACGATGTCGGCGCATTCGTGGCCGGCTAGGTTCTTTCCAGCCTCGGATCAGCCTCGCCGGCCCGGTAAGTTCGCCGCGGCTCAACGCCGCCGCGAACCAAGCAGCGATCCCAACATGCCCCGCACCAACTGGCGCGTCAGGGTGCGAGCCGAGCTCTTGACGACAGACTGCACCACGCCGTCGCGCCTGCCTCCGCGCGGCCCCGTGGATCCGAACAACACGTCGTTCAGGCTGTCCATCAGCCCGCCACCGGATGCCTCATCAGCGGCGTCCTTGGCGCGGCCGGCCGGCTTGCCCGTGGCCGGGGCATCGGCGGCTTCCGGCGCCGCTGGGGCTTCCGCGCTGGCCCGGGCCACCAGCACCTCGTAGGCCGACTCGCGGTCCACCGCCGTGGCGTACTTGCCAGCAAGGGTGGCATCCTGGCGCAACGCCTGGCGTTCCGCCTCTGTAGCGGGGCCAATGCGGCTGCCCGGCGGCATGATCCAGGCACGTTCGGTAGGCGTGGGCCGGCCCTTGGGGTCCAGCAGCGACACCAGCGCCTCGCCCACCCCCAACTCCGTAATGGCGGCCTCGATATCCAGGCCGGGATTCGGGCGCATTGTCTGGGCGGCTGTCTTGACGGCCTTCTGGTCGCGCGGCGTGAACGCCCGTAGCGCATGCTGGACGCGGTTGCCCAGTTGGCCCAGCACAGAATCCGGAATGTCCAGGGGATTCTGTGTAACGAAGTACACCCCCACTCCTTTCGAGCGCACCAGGCGCACTACTTGCTCGATCTTGTCCAGCAAGGCCTTGGGCGCATCGTCGAACAGCAGATGCGCTTCATCGAAGAAGAACACCAGCTTGGGCTTGTCGGCATCGCCCACTTCGGGAAGTTTTTCGTAGATGTCGGCCAGCAGCCACAGCAAAAATACGCCATACAGGCGCGGCGACTGCATGAGTTTGTCGGCCGCCAGGATGCTGACGATGCCCCGCCCCTGCGCATCGGTGCGCATCAGGTCGTGGATGTCCAGCATGGGTTCGCCAAAGAACTGTTCCGCGCCCTGCGACTCCAGCGTCAGCAGGCTGCGCTGGATCGCGCCCACCGATGCCGACGACACATTGCCGTAACGGGTCTTGAGTTCACTGGCCCGGTCGGCCACGTTCTGCAACATGGCCCGCAGGTCTTTCAGGTCGAGCAGCAGTTGGCCTTCGTCATCCGCCACGCGAAAAACCAGGGTCAGCACCCCTTCCTGGGTGTTATTGAGCTCGAGCATGCGCGAAAGCAACAGCGGCCCCATGTCCGATACCGTGGCCCGCACCGGCAGCCCCTGCTGGCCAAATACGTCCCACAGGGCGGCGGGGCTGGCGCCCCAGGCCGGTTCGGGCAGGCCCAGGTTTTTCAGCCGCTCCTGCAGCTTGGGAGAAGGGGCGCCCGCCTGGGAAATGCCGGTAAGGTCGCCCTTGACGTCCGCCATGAACACGGGTGTTCCGATGCGCGAGAATGCCTCGGCCAGGACTTGTAACGTCACCGTCTTGCCCGTACCGGTAGCGCCGGTAATGCAACCGTGCCGGTTGGCCAGCGCCGGCAGCAGGGCCAACGGGGTCTGTGCATTCCGGGCAATGACAATGGGGTCGGGCATGGCGGCTCTCCGGCTACGCGAAAATTGGTGCCACAAGTGTAGAGCGAGTACCACGGCTTGTGCGCAGAATGCGCACGCCCCGGCGCACAGCGTCCCATCCACGCTAAAATGCCTGTTTTGCCTATATTTCACCTTCTGGGACACCATGGCCGGACACAGTAAATGGGCCAATATCCAGCACCGCAAGGGGCGCCAGGACGCCAAGCGGGGCAAGCTCTGGACCAAAATCATTCGTGAGATCACCGTCGCCGCGCGTGCCGGCGGGGCCGATCCCGACAGCAATCCGCGCTTGCGGCTGGCCTGGGACAAGGCCACCGACGCCAATATGCCCAAAGACAACATCCAGCGCGCCATCCAGCGCGGCGCGGGGGGTGCCGACGGGGCCAACTACGAAGAAGTGCGCTACGAGGGCTACGGCGTGGGCGGCGCCGCGGTGGTGGTCGACTGCATGACCGACAACCGCACCCGCACCGTCGCCGAAGTGCGCCACGCATTCGCCAAGAACGGCGGCAATCTGGGCCAGGAAGGCTCGGTGGCCTTCATGTTCAAGCATTGCGGCCAGTTTGTGTTTGCGCCGGGCACCGCCGAAGACGCCGTCATGGAAGCCGCCCTGGAAGCCGGTGCCGAAGACGTGCTTACCGACGAAGAAGGCGTCATCGAGGTCATCTGCGCACCCACCGACTACGCGGCGGTGCGCCAGGCCTTCGCGGCCGCCGGCCTGAAGGCCGAGGTCGAGGGCGTCATCATGAAGCCCCAGAACGAAACCGAACTCACCGGCGAAGATGCCGTCAAGATGCAGAAACTGCTAGACGCCCTGGAAGGCCTGGACGACGTGCAGGAAGTCTATACCACTGTCGTATTCGACGAAGCACAATAACCTGCGCGGCGCGGAGCAATCGCCGCGCCGCGCACCTCTTGCCATGCCTGCTGCGGCTGCCGCATGGCCACTTTAAGAAGCTCAAGAAAATGAAACTCCTGGTAATTGGCTCCGGCGGTCGCGAACATGCCTTGGCCTGGCGCCTGGCCCGCTCTCCCCGCGTGCACAAGGTTTTTGTGGCGCCGGGCAACGGCGGCACAGAACAAGGCGACCTGCTGCAGAACCTGCCGCTCACCAGCCCCGAAGAGCTCGCCGACTTCGTCGAACGCGAGGGCGTGTCGCTGACAGTGGTCGGCCCCGAGGCGCCCCTGGCCGCCGGCGTGGTGGACACCTTCCGCGCGCGCGGCCTGAAAATCTTCGGCCCCACCAAGGCCGCCGCGCAACTCGAAAGCTCCAAAGACTATGCCAAGGCATTCATGGTGCGCCACGGCATTCCCACGGCGCGCTACGAAACATTTACCGATCCCGCCAAGGCACACGCCTATGTCGACACGCACGGCGCGCCCATCGTGATCAAGGCCGATGGCCTGGCCGCGGGCAAGGGCGTGGTGGTGGCCGCCACGCTCGACGAAGCCCACGCCGCCATCGATGCCATGCTGGGCGACGGCAGCCTGGGCCAGGCGGGTGCCCGCGTGGTCATCGAAGAATGCCTTACCGGCGAAGAAGCCAGCTTCATCGTCATGTGCGACGGCCGCAATGTGCTGGCCCTTGCCACCAGCCAGGACCACAAACGCCTGCAGGACGGCGATGCAGGCCCCAACACCGGCGGCATGGGGGCGTATTCCCCGGCCCCCATCATTACCCCCGAACTGCACCACCGCATCATGCGGGAAATCATCCTGCCCACCGTGCAGGGCATGGCGCGCGACGGCATTCCGTACACCGGATTCCTGTATGCCGGCCTGATGATCGCCCCGGGCGACGATCCGGACCGCGCCATCAAGACGCTGGAATTCAATTGCCGCATGGGCGACCCCGAAACCCAGCCCATCATGATGCGCGTAAAAAGCGATCTGCTCGATGCGCTGGAGCACGCGGTCGAGGGCACGCTCGACCAGGCCGACATCACCTGGGACCGCCGTACCGCGCTGGGCGTGGTGCTGGCGGCGCACAACTATCCCGGCACGCCGCGCAACGGCGACGTCATCGCCGCCCTGCCCGCCGACACCGACGACTGTGTGGTATTCCATGCCGGAACCCGCCGCGAGAACCAGCAACTGAAAACCTCGGGCGGCCGCGTGCTGTGCGTAACCGCGCTGGGCGATTCCGTGCGCATGGCGCGCGAGCGCGCCTATGCGGCGGTCGACGGTGTGCAGTTCGACGGCCGCCAGTACCGCAGCGACATAGGCTGGCGCGCCCTCAAGCCTTCGCAGCAGAAAGCCAAACCGCAGGCCTGACCCGCGCAGCACCATGAATGGCATTCCCGTTTCCGATGTCCACGCGTACCTGACCGGCCTGCAGTCACGCATCGTCCAGGCGCTGGAACAGGCCGGCGGCGAGCCCCTGCGCACCGACACCTGGACACGCGCCGAGGGCGGGGGCGGAATCTCGCGCCTGATCGAAGGCGGGCAATTGCTCGAGCGCGGCGGCGTGCTGTTCAGCCACGTTCATGGCAACCAGTTGCCGCCGTCTGCCAGCGCGCACCGGCCCGAGCTGGCCGGCCGGTCATGGCAGGCCATGGGGGTATCGCTGGTATTGCATCCCCGCAATCCTTACATTCCCACCACGCACATGAACGTGCGCATGTTCGTGGCGGCGGCGCGGCCGGGCCACGACGAGAACGATGTATTCTGGTTTGGCGGCGGGCTCGACCTGACCCCCTATTACGCTTACGAGGACGACGCCCGGCACTTCCATCGAACCTGCCGCGACGCGCTGGATCCGCATGGCCCTGATTATTATTCGCGCTATAAGCGCTGGTGCGATGAGTACTTTTACCTGAAGCATCGCCAAGAAATGCGCGGTGTGGGCGGCATTTTCTTCGACGACCTCAATGAGCCCGGCTTCGATGCCAGTTACGCCTTGCTGCGCTCGGTGGGCGATGCCTTTCTGCCGGCCTATCTGCCCTTGGTCCAGCGCCACCGCGACACGCCCTACGGGCAGGCGCAGCGCGACTTCCAGGCCTACCGCCGCGGGCGCTACGTAGAATTCAACCTGGTGTTCGACCGCGGCACCCTGTTCGGCCTGCAATCCGGCGGCCGCACCGAATCCATACTGCTGTCCATGCCCCCCATGGCCCAGTGGCGCTACGACTGGCATCCCGCGCCCGGCACCCCCGAAGCGGCACTGAATGGCTTTCTGCAGCCACGGGACTGGGTGTGAAGCGCATCGGCCTGCTCGGCGGCAGCTTCGACCCGGTGCACCAGGCGCACCTGGCGCTGGCGTGCGCGGCGCGCGACGGCCTGCGGCTGGACCAGGTCCAGTTCATTCCGGCCGCCAACCCCTGGCAGCGCGCGCCGCTGCAGGCGGCCCCCGAGCACCGGCTGCGCATGATAGAACTGGCCATCGACGGCCAGGCAGGCCTGGCCGCCAATCCCATCGAACTGGAGCGCAGCGGGCCTACCTACACCATCGATACTCTGCGTGCCCTGCCAGCCAGCCACCACTACATATGGCTGCTGGGCGCCGACCAACTGGCCAATTTTTGCACCTGGCACCAATGGCAGGCCATTGCCGAACGGGTCGACCTAGCGGTAGCCACACGGCCCGGCACCCCGCTCAGCCCTCCCGTCGAGTTGCAGGCATGGCTAGACGCCCATGGCCGTGCGCTGGCCACCCTGCCTTTTGCGCCCATGGACGTGTCGGCCTCCGACATCCGTACCCGGCTGGCGCAAGGGCTGCCCACCCAAGGCTTGCTGCCGCCCGCGGTGTCCCGCTATATCGCCAACCACGGGCTGTACCAATAAGCACCGTCATCCGACGGCCACTCAACCGCCCTTCCGGGCGGGTTATATTTGTGAACATGGATATACAGAAACTCCAACGCGCCGTCATTGACGCCCTGGAAGACGTCAAGGCGCAAGACATCAAGGTCTTCAACACGACCCATCTCACCAGCCTGTTCGACCGCGTCGTGGTAGCCAGCGCCACCTCGAACCGGCAAACCCGCGCGCTCGCCTCCAGCGTGGCCGACCGCGGACGCGCCCTGAAGCTCAGCGGCGTCACGGTCGAAGGCGAGGATACCGGCGAATGGGTGGTGGTCGACCTGGGCGATATCGTCGTGCATATCATGCAGCCCGCCATCCGCCAGTATTACAACCTGGAAGAAATCTGGGGCGACAAACCCGTGCGCGTCAAACTGTTGCCGGGCTCGGGCACCGTTCCCATGGGCAGCGCCGGCCTGGACGAGCCGGAAGACTGACGCCGCGTGAAACTGATCGTCATCGCCGTGGGCAACCGCATGCCGGCCTGGGTGGAAACCGCCTGGAGCGACTACGCCAAGCGCCTGCCCGCCGACTGCGCCCTGGAGCTTCGGGAAATCAAGCCCGAGCCCCGCACCACCGGTAAGACGCCGGCGCAGATGATGGCTGCGGAAGCGCGCCGCATCGAATCGGCCGTTCCGGCAGGCGCCCTGCGCCTGGCCCTGGACGAACGCGGCCGCGACCTCACCACCATGGTCCTGTCGCAGCGCCTGGAACAGTGGCGCGCCGGCGGGCGCGACGTCGTATTCCTGGTAGGTGGCCCAGACGGCCTGGACGACAGCCTGAAGGCCTCGTGCGACGGACAGATCCGGCTGTCGTCTCTGACGCTACCCCATCCCATGGTGCGTGTGGTGCTGGCCGAACAGCTGTATCGGGCCTGGGCCATCCTGACCAATCATCCCTACCATCGCGCCTGAGGCCGCCCGTGGCAACGCCAACCCATCCAGAAGCGCCGGCAGCGCGCATTTACCTGGCCTCGGCCAGCCCGCGCCGCCGCGAACTGCTTGCCCAGATCGGGCTACCTCATGCCGTACTGCAAGTGCCGGCGCCGCCCGGTGAAGACGAACCCCGCCACCCCGGCGAAGCCGCGGCCGACTACGTGCGGCGCACGGCCCGCGAGAAAGCCGAACGCGGCCGGCACTGGCTGGCGGGCCAATCCCTTCCCGCCCTGCCCCTGCTGGCCGCTGACACCACCGTCATTCTCGACGGCAATGTCCTGGGCAAGCCCGCCGACCGCGCCGATGCTGTTCAGATGCTGTCGCGTCTATCAGGAGCCAGCCACCAGGTTCATACCGCCGTGGCGCTATGGCACGAAGGCCGGCTTCACGAAGACGTTTCCATTTCGGAAGTGCGCTTCCGTGTACTCGGCCCGGACGAAATCTTGCGCTACTGCGATAGCGGCGAGCCCTATGGCAAGGCGGGCGCCTACGGCATCCAGGGCCTGGCCGGCGTCTTCGTGTCACACCTGGCCGGCAGCTATACCGGCGTCATGGGCCTACCCGTTTACGAAACTGCCCAGTTGCTGCGCCGCGTGGGCGTCCTGGTGCCCTGAGCTGGCGCGCCTGGGCGCCTGCAGCACCTCAAGGCAAGCCTGGGCCACCTGATCAGGCTTGACCGCCTGGATATCCACCACCCCTTGTTCTGGATACACCGCCGCCGAATAGGGGCGGTTCCAGAACCATTCCGGGTTTGCCTCGTTGAAAACGCCCACATAGGGTACGCAGACGCCCTGGCCGATATGCGAAGGCCCGCAGTCATTGGCCACGATCAGCCGCGCATCCAGCATCAAGGCCGTCAGTTCCGGAATCGAGCGGTCACAGATCAGTTGGAAATCCGGTCGCTGCAAAGCCTGCAGGCTGGCCCGCTCGGCGGCCTCGGCGGGCCCCAGGATAAAGCTGAAACGCGTGTCCGGGCCCAGCCTGGCCCTCAGCCGATCGGCCAATGCCACGAAGTTGGCCACCCCCCAGCGCTTGAACTCACCATCGCCGCCGCCCGGTATCAGCACTACGTCCGCTGATTGCGCGCTCCTGGGGCCAAGCGCGGCGATGGTCTCGAAGCAGCGCCGCGCCGCCGCTTCCGGCTGTACGGCCCGGTACGTATTCAGCAAGTGCAGATTGGCCAACCCTATGTATTCGCTGATGTTCTTCTTCCATTTGTGGGTCCAGGCGAAATCCAGCATGCGGTCGTTGCAAAACCCCAGGCTGCATTTCGGCCGGCGCAGCAGGCTGATCATCCCGTAGCGCTCGCTGCTGTGGTGCAGATACACCGTCATGTCGGCGCGCCAGGGAGTAGCTCTTACCGAGCGATACAGGCTTTCCGCGCGCACAAACTCATCCACCCAGGGCAGGGGCTGGTAGTAACCCGGCACGTCGTGCTTGGCCACCACCCGCAGCACGGCCTGCGGCCACCATTGCTTCAATTGATATAGGGTGGGGAAAGCAACCACCTGGTCGCCAAACTTGGACCGGCTGCGGATATAGACGACGATTTCTTGCATGAACGCGGCGCGGCCCTGCGCGGTAACTGAAACGAGGGCGATTCTAGCCCGCCACGGGCATTAATAACCCTTTGAATTATGGACAAACGGTAAGAATTAATGCGTAAGGCCTCATGGATGTTTATAACGGCGCCCAAAACTGTTTCCGCAAAGACAAAACCCCAGCACGTTGTGTGCTGGGGTTTTGCGGGATAAGAGCCTGACGATGACCTACTTTCACACACGGGAAGTGCACTATCATCGGCGCGAAGGCGTTTCACGGTCCTGTTCGGGATGGGAAGGAGTGGGTCCACCTTGCTATGGTCGTCAAGCGTGACGGGTTGGGCGGTCAGGGTTTGGGTCCTGGCCGCCCGAATTGGGAAGAAGCACAGCGTGTGTGTTGCCGAGCCTGTGAGGCTCGAGGCAAGGGTTGGGACTTGCGTATATCTATGTGTTGAACGGCACTTGGTCGCTACGCGCTCATATCAGGTCTGTATAAAACCCGCAGAGTTATAGGATCAAGCCGCACGGGCAATTAGTATCGGTTAGCTCAACGCATTACTGCGCTTCCACACCCGACCTATCAACGTTCTGGTCTCGAACGACCCTTCAGGGGGGTCTAGCCCCCGGGATACCTAATCTTCAGACGAGTTTCCCGCTTAGATGCCTTCAGCGGTTATCTCTTCCGTACTTAGCTACCCGGCAATGCCATTGGCATGACAACCGGTACACCAGAGGTACGTCCACTCCGGTCCTCTCGTACTAGGAGCAGGCTCCGTCAAGTATCCAACGCCCACGGCAGATAGGGACCAAACTGTCTCACGACGTTTTAAACCCAGCTCACGTACCTCTTTAAATGGCGAACAGCCATACCCTTGGGACCGGCTACAGCCCCAGGATGAGATGAGCCGACATCGAGGTGCCAAACACCGCCGTCGATATGAACTCTTGGGCGGTATCAGCCT
>NZ_JAJMLX010000160.1 GCF_020991325.1 Bordetella petrii
ATGTCGTAGCGGCGCGCCACGCGCGTGAAGCGCCGCAGGGCCAGCGTGCCGTCGGGGCCATGGGCCGCGGTCTCGTGCATGGCCAGGCGCTTCACGGGAAGTTCATCGCGGTGCAGCCATGACCGCAGGCGCGTCCGCTTGCGCAGGCGCACCAGCAGCGGGTCTATGGAAAGGTAATACAGCGACATCAACGCGGCGAATGGGCTCATTGGGCGACCGGTACATTTCGGACCGCCCGGGTTGGAAGAGGTTATTGGGGCGGCAAGTGCCGCGAGAATAATTTGTTACGTTAAGAATCAATCAGCGAAAAAACCGGGCTGGATGCCGCTAGTTGGCGGCTATGCCGCGCCGGCGGTTCAGGCTGCCACCATATGCAGCCCTGGTCCCAAATGGGCCGCGCCGTCAATCTGGATGAGCTGCCCCGTCATCAGGTGGGCAGCCGGGGTGGCCAGGAAGGCCACCAGTTCGGCCAGCTCTTCAACCTGGGTGGCGCGCCCCATGGGAGTAGCCTGGACCAGGCGGTCCAGCATGGGCTTGGCGGCTTCGCCGGTCAGCCCTTCGGTCAGCACCGCCCCCGGGCCGATGCAGTTCAGCGAGATTTCGTCCGGCCCCCATTCAAGCGCAAGCGTGCGCATCAGGCCCAGCACCCCCGCGCGCGCGGCGATGGAATGCGCGATGCCCATGGAGCCCCGGTCCACGCCCGACAGCGAAATGCACACCACCGATCCCTTGCGCGCCTTCAGATAAGGGTAGGCCGCCTTGGTCACCACGAAAATAGCGCTGAGATTGACGTCGATGACCGCGTCCCAGCCTTTGCGGCTGATCCCGGTGGCGGGCGCGAAGAATTGCCCGCCCGCGTTATTCACCAGCAGGTCGATGCCCTGGCGTTCGCCCACTTTGGCAACCAGAGCCTCGATGGCTTCGGTATCGCGGACATTGCAGGGCTCGTATTCGTAGCGGCCGGGCAGGCCCTGCGCCAGTTCGCCGGTTTCGCGCAGCGGGTCGGGACGGCGGCCGGTGCCGAATACGTCCATGCCCAGAGCCAGCAGGCGCAGCGCTATGCCGCGTCCTATGCCGGAACCGGCCCCGGTGATGAAGGCCGACCTGCCCTTGAAAATATTGGGTTGCAGGGCATGTACGGGATGGGCGGCGGAAGCGGTGGTCATCGCGGATTCCATGGAAGTTTGGGCGGGGTATGGCGTTCAGGTTGGCCGGCGGTCGCCGCCGACAGGCGGCGTGGCGCTGCGCGGCAGGCGCAAGCCGTCGAACAGGGCGGGGAAGGCCGGGACATGCTCGCCCGTGGGCAAGCGGGTGGACACCGCCCCGGGGCGCAGCGCGCGGATGATGGCCAAGGCTTCGTCAGGCGCGCGCACGATGCCGGCGGGAATCTGCAGGCGGCGCATGTGGGCCAGCACATCATCGCGCCGTTGCGGCAGGGTCCAGGCCTCGACTTGCGCGTCGAAGTGCGCCGCGCGCCGGATGCGTTCCTTGATGGGCGCATCGTCGGCGCCGATCAGCGGGCGCAGCTTCAGCCAGTACGCGTCCAGGCCGCCCAGGATATATACATAGCCATCGGCGCACTGGTAAATGCTGGATGGCGCCGAGGCGCGGTCGCGATTGCCCATGGGGGGATCCAGGGCATCGCCTTCGCTGACGGCCAGCGCCGCGGGCCCGATCAGCATGCTGGCGGCCACCTCCATCATGGAAAGGTCTACCAGGCAGCCTCGGTCCGCCGGATCCAGCATGGCCATGGCGCTGCTCATGCCCGCATACATGCCGCAGAACATGTCCACCGGCCAACTGGTGGTCAGGCGGGGGGTGCCGTCTTCATTGCCGTTGAGCAGGGCGAAGCCGGATTCGCATTGGGCGATGGTGTCCATGCACACCCGCGGGTCCTGCTGGCCATAGCCCGAGATCAAGGCGATCACCAGCCGCGGGTAGCGCTTGCGCAGGCCGGGGCCCTGCAGGTCCAGCCCGGCCAGCGAGGCGGGCGCCAGGTTGCAGATGAAGGCATCGGCCTCTTGCAGCAAGGTGTCCAGGCGGACGCGGTCGGCCGGGTCGCGCAGGTTGAGCACCTGGCTGCGCTTGCCGGTGTTGAAACTGCGGGCGTAGTAGCTGCCGAAGGCGTTGCCGGGCAGGGTGCGCACGCCGTCGCCCTGGGGCGATTCGATCTTGACCACATCGGCGCCGAAGTCGGCCAGGTACTGCGCCGCGGTCGGACCCGCGATGAACTGCGAGAGCTCGACCACGCGCTTGCCCGCCAGCGGCCGGGGCAATTGGGGTTCGCCGTCAGCCATGGATCACCCGCGTGGCCTTGTGCACGGTGCGGGGCAGCGTACCGGATTCCACGACTTCGACGTGGAAGCGCACCTGCAGTTTTTCGCGCAGGCGTTGCGACAGGCGTTCGCCCAGGTCGGCCGCGGCGCCGCGCTCGCGTTCCACGCGCAGCTTCACTCCCGTGAGAAAGCCGGTGTTGGGGTCTTTGACGCTGTCGTCCAGCACCAGCACGTATTCATTGGTCAGGCCGGGAAAGGCGCGCACGATGTCTTCCACCGCCGAGGGGAACAGGTTCACGCCACGCACGATCAGCATGTCGTCGGCGCGCCCCAGCACGCCACCGGCCAGCCGGGCATGGGTGCGGCCGTCGGGCGCGGGGCGGCTGTCGCGCACCACCATGTCGCCCGTCCACCAGCGCACCAGCGGGCAGGCCTGGCGGTCCAGGTGGGTCAGCACCAGTACACCGCGCTCGCCGTCAGGCACGGGTTCGTGGGTGTCGGGATGCAGGATCTCGACATAGATGAAGTCTTCGGCCAGGGTGGGGCCCAACTGCGAGGCCGTGTCCCAGCCTATGGGCTGGCATTCCAGCGCGCCGTAGCAGTCATACATCTTGGCGCCCCACTGGCGTTCTATGCGTTCCCGCGTGCCCGGAATGCTGGCGCCGGGCTCGCCGCCCACGCACACCATCCGCACGCTGGAGCCGGCCAGATCGCGCCCCATGGCCTGGGCGGCTTCGGCCATGTGCGCCATGAACGACGGCGTGCCTATCACGCACTGCGTGCCGTACTGGAAAATGGTCTCGATCTGCCGCTGGGTGTCCCCCGACGACGCGGGAATCACCAGCGCGCCCACTTGCTGCGCGGCCAGCGTGGCGCCCAGGCCGCCCACGAACCAGGCGTAATTGAACATGCACTGGAACACATCGCCGCGGCGCAGGCCCTGCGCGTACAAATAGCGGGAATAGAGATCGGCCCAACGATCGATATCGGCTTGCGTCCACAGCACCGGCGCGGGGCGCGCCGTGGTGCCCGACGAAAAATGTACCCGCACGGCCTCGCCGGGCTGGACGGCGGCCAGGCTGCCGAAGGGGGGCTCGGCCTGCAGGCCGGCCATGTAATCGCTTTTGCGCGTGAAGGGCAGCTTGCGCAGGTCGGCAAAACTTTTCAGGTCATCCGGCTGGAAGCCGGCGGCGGCAAACACGCGCTGGTAATGGCTGCTGGTTTGCGCCACGCGCCGCAGCTGGCGGCGCAGCGCATCGAGCTGGAAGCTTTCTATGCGGTCGCGTGACCACGTTTCTGCCTCATCCCAGATCGTATCGGAATAGGGCTGTCTCTCTTGCTGCTTCATTGCTGGAGTCCTTGAGTAAGCCCCGCAAGGCAAAGGCCGCGAGGGCGTGGGCGATGTCGTCGACCGCCTCGGCGCTTTGCAGGCGCCGTTGGCTGTACCAGATGGTTGCCCAGTTCAATGCACCAAAAAAAGGTTTGCTCAGAAGCTTGGCGGGCAGGTCCACGAACGCGCCGCCGCGAGTGCCTTCGTCGATGACCTCGACGAACATGGCCTCGTAGTCGTCGCGCATCTTCACCACCGCGCGCAGCCGCTTGGCCGCGGCCGAGGCCTCCAGCAGATGGCGTTCCAGCCCCTGCACCGCCACTTTCTGCATGGGCAGTTCTTTCAGCAGGATCTGCGTGTGGCGCAAGGCCATGGCCGCCAGGCGTTCGACGGCATTGCCAGCGCCGCGCGCGATGGGCTCCACCTGCTCGGTCAGGCGGTTCATGGCCGCGACCTGTACGTCGAAGAAGAGATCGGCCTTGCTGCGGTAATGATGGTAGATGCGTCCCTTGGTGGCGCCCAGCCGCTGCGCCACGGCGTCGATGGATGTGGCCGCGTAGCCGAATTCCATGAACAGTTCCGCCGCGGCCCGCAGGATTTCATCGCGCGATTCGCCGCCGCTTGTCTCGGCCGGGGTCTGTGATGCATTAGCCATTACTACCTCTTCAGTGCAGGATTCATTGCGCCTGTTCTTCCGCCTCCTTGCGCACGGCGCGGGACAGCACGAGCCGCTGGATTTCGGAAGAACCCTCGTAGATCTCGAGAATGCGCTGGTCGCGGTACAGGCGTTCCGCGGTGGTGGGCTTGCAGTAGCCCAGGCCTCCCCAGATCTGGACAGTATTGTCCACTACTCGGTGCGAGACTTCAGAGGCGTACAGCTTGGCCATGGCGCCCAGGTTGGAAACGTCCCGGCCTTCGTCATAGGCCTGGGCGGCGGCGTAGAGCATCATGCGGGCGGCCGAGATCTCGGTGGCCATGTCGGCCAGCTTGAAGCCGATGGCCTGGTTCTCGCCGATGGCCTGTCCGAAAGTCTTGCGCTGCACGGCGCGCGCGGCTGCCTCGTGGAATGAGGCCAGGGCCAACCCCAGGGACTGGGCCGCCACCATGATGCGGCCTACATTCAGGGTTTGCAGGGCCAGGCGCAGGGCGCGGTTCAGTTCGCCCACGCGGGCGCTGTCCGGCACCACCAGGTCCAGCTTCAGGTTGGAGGTCTGGGTGCCGCGTATGCCCATCTTGTCGGACAGTTCGTCGATGATGGCGCCGGGCTGCTCCTTGTCTACCATGAAGGCCGAAATCCCGCGGCCGCCAGCGGCCGGGTCGGTCTTGGCGAACACCACGTAGTAGCGCGAGGCGCCGCCATTGCCGATCCAGTATTTCTCGCCGCGCAGGCGCCAGCCGTCGCCCTCGCGCACGGCGGTGGCCTCGATGGCCGCGGCATCGGACCCGGCAATGCGCTCGGACAAGGCGAAGCTGGTGGCGCGGCCCTGGGTCATTTCGCGCAGATAGAAGTTTTTCTGCTCGTCGTTGCCGGCCAGCAGGATCGGAAAAGCTCCCAGTTGATAGGCGCACATGATGGCGGACGTGGACGAGCAATGCCGGCCCAGGGTTTCCACCGCCGCCACCGTGGTGGTCAGGCTTTCTCCCTGTCCGCCCCATTCGCGCGGCAGGAACAGGCCGGTGAACTGGTGCTGGACCAGGGTGTCGATGGTTTCCCAGGGGTAGCGCTGGTCGCGGTCGAGTTGCGGGGCCAGCGGCGCGAATTGTTCGCGTCCCAGGCGGTCGGCCAGGGCTTGCCAGCGCGTGGCGGAATCGTCCAACAGCGGGTTCCAGATGACGGTCACTTGGGATTCTCCAGAGAGGTCGGCGCAGAGGGGCGGGGCGGGCGGCGGCACGCCAGGCGGCCCAGCGGACGCGCCAGCCCCATCAGTCCCTGCGGAAAGAAGGCCAGAATGATCACCAGCACGCTGCCCAGGACGATCTTGTCCACGTAGCCTCCCAGTGAAAAGAACTTTTCCTGTATCAGGATCAAGGCCGTGGCGGCCAGAGGGCCCAGTAACTGGCGTCGTCCCACCAGTACCACCGCCGTCAGCATCAGAATCAGGAAATAGGTTTCCAGGATGTCCGCGCTGACATAGGCGCGCTGGTACGCATACAGCCAGCCCGCCGCGGCGCTGATGGGCGCCGAGAACAGGAACACCTGCAGCCGCACGCGCGCCGGGTCGATGCCCGCCATGGTGGCCAGCCGCGGGTTCAGGTGCACCATGACGGCCGCCTTGCCCAGCCGCGAATGGCGGAAGCGGTCGACCAGGTACAGGGCGGCCACCAGCAGGGCGTAGGCGTAGGGCCACAGTTCCTGGTCGTTGCGCGCGGCAAGAGTAAACCCGGCGAAAGACAGGTCTAGCGTGGGCAGGCCCCGCACTCCATCGGAACCGCCCAGGAAAGCCCAGTTGGCGGCCAGCGTCATGGCCACCACCGACACCGCGTAGGTCACCAGCGAGAACACGAATTCGCGCAGGCGCAGGGTGACCAGGCCGATGGCTGCCGCCAGCAGCAGGGCCACCGCGATGGAAGCCGCCAGGGTGGCCCAGGCGCCCGCGCCGGCCTGGGTCGAGAGCAGGGCCGTGGCATAGGCCCCACCGGCGAAAAACACCGCATGCCCCAGGCTGACTTCGCCCAGGTCGGACACGATGACATCCAGCCCGTAGGACATGACGGCCAGGATCGCGATGAGCACCGCCGCGCTGTACACCGCGGGGCCTCCGCCCAGCAAGGCAGGGGCGAAGAAGCCCGCGGCCGCCAGCGGCAGCAGGGCGGCGCGCTGCATGGGAAGGCAGGCCATCAGTGCACCCCCTTGGCCGCGCCGGCGCTCAGCCCGGCCGGACGCAGCACCAGCACGGCGATCAATACCAGGAAAGCGGCCGCGGTGGCATAGGCGGGCGAGACCAGGGCGCCGAACAGCGCCGTGAATATCCCCAGCGCAACACCGGCGACATAGCTGCCCGTGACGCTGCCTATGCCGCCCAGCACCACCACTACGAAGGTCATGATGACCTCTTCGAACCCCATCGAGGTCAGGATAGGCGTGCGCGGCGCCACCATGCTGGCGGCGAACGCCACGGCCGCGCCTTCGAAGGCAAACACGCCGTAGTACACGCGCCGCACGTCTATCCCCGCCAGTTGGGCAAGCTTGGGGTCTTCGGCCACCATGCGTACCAGGCGCCCGATGCGCGTGCGGTCCAGCACCCACTTCAGCGCGATGAACACGATGATGGCGGCCACCACGATGGCCGTGTCCTGCCAAGTGACCCACAGGCTGCCGACCTCCAGGTCGCGCATCGACAACGGGGTGTCCAGTATTTGGCCGGTGGAGCCGAACACCAGCGACGCGGCGCCATGCAGCACGTAGCCGAAGCCCAGCGTCATGATCATGATGGAAACGAGATTCTGCTCGAAGGTGGCGCGCAGCATGACGCGCTGCATGGCCACGCCGAATACGGCGCCCACCAGCATGGACAGGGGCACCGCCAGGGCATACGGCACCCCGGCGCCCGTGGTGGCCCACCAGGTGACGAACGCGCCCAGCATGTACATCTGCCCGTGGCCGAAATTCACCAGGCGCGCCACGCCCAGCAGTACTGTCCAGCCGATGGCAATCAGCGCGTAGGCATGCCCCAGCACAATGCCGTTGATGAGTTGTTGAACCAGGTTCATGCCGCATGCTCCCCGAGATAAGCCTGGGCGATTTTCGGGTTGGCGCCCACTTCGGATGCCGGGCCCTCCAACACGACACGGCCGCGCTCCAGCAACAGCAAGCGGTCTACCACTTCCAGGGCGGCGCGTACGTTCTGTTCGACCAGCAGAATGGACAAGCCCGATGCGGCCAGGGTGCGCAGGGTGCGCAGTACCTGCAGCACCAGCATGGGCGCCAGCCCGATGGAAGGCTCGTCCAGCAGCAGTACGCGCGGGCCCATCATCAGGGCGCGGCCTATGCCCAGCATCTGGCGTTCGCCGCCCGACAACTGCGCGCCCAGGTGCCCGCGGCGCTCTTTCAGGCGCGGGAACAATTCATACACTTCGTCCCGCGCATAGATGCGCCGGCCGGTAGCGGCATCCGGCGTGAAGGCGGTGCACAGGTTCTCGTCCACCGTCATGCTGGCGAACACCAGGCGGCCCTCGGGCACCAGCAACAGCCCGTTGCGCACGCGTTCGTGCGTGGGCTGCGCATCGACGCGCCGGCCGTCCAGCGTAATTTCCGCGTCTACCCGGGCCGGCCCGCGCGACCAGCCGGCCAGGCCGTTGACCAGCGTGGACTTGCCGGCGCCATTGGCGCCCACCACTCCCACGATCTCGCCGCGGCCCACGGCCAGGTGTTCAACCTGCACCGCATGGTTGCCCTCATAGGCCACGTTCAGCCGGCGGGCCTGCAGTGTCGGCGCATCGCGCGTGGTGGTCATGATGCTTTCCCCAGATAAGCTTCCAGCACGCGTGGGTCGTTGCGTATGGACGAGGGCGTGCCGCAGGCCAGCGGGCGGCCCAGGTCCAGCACGAAGATCCGGTCGGCCACGGCCATGACCAGGTCCATGTGGTGTTCGATCACCACTACTGCCATGCCTTCGGCCTTCAGTTCCGCCAGCAGGCGCACCAGTTCGGCCATGTCGGCGCCGCCCAGGCCGGCCGCGGGTTCGTCCAGCAGCAGCACGCTGGCGCCCTTTCCGTAAGCCAGGGCGATGGACAGCATGCGCTGCATGCCATACGAAATTTCTTTCGGGCGCAGGGCATGGCATTGGGCGGGGATACGGAACCGCTCGAGCAGGCGCTCGGCGTAGCCGCGCGCCTGGGCCCGCCGCCGCGCCGCCATGAAGGGGTTGGCCGCGCTGGCCCACAGCCCGGCATGCGCCTCGTCGCCCAGCATCGCCATCATGTTGTCGCGCACGCTCAGGTCGTCGAAAAAAGCGTTCTGCTGGAACGTGCGCTTGAGGCCCAGCGAGGCCAGGCGATAAGGCGGCACGTTGGTAATGTCGCGCCCATGCAGATGCACCCGGCCGCTGCGGGGGATGAGGGCCGTGACCGCGTCGTAGCACGAACTCTTGCCCGCGCCATTAGGGCCGATGATGCTTAGCAGTTCCCCGGCGCGCACTTCCCAGCTGACGTCTTGCAGCGCGACCAGGGCGCCATAGCGCACGCCCAGTCCGTCCACGGTGAGCACGGGGCCGGCCTGCGCGGCCCCGTTGCTGCCCATGCTACTGGCCATCGTCATTGCTCAACCACGATCTTCTGGCCCTGCACCGTAAACAGATAGTGGTTCGATTTAAGCTGGCCGTTGGGTTCGAACGTCAGGTCGCCCATGACGGTGTTCTTGAAGGTGCCGCCGCGGATGCGCTTGGCAATGGCTTCGCGGTCCAGCGTCTTCAGTTCGTTGGCGGCCATGGCCCATACCTGCAGCGACGTGGCGCCCAACGCCATGAACTTGTCCGGGGTGTACTTGAACAGTTCCTCGGTCTTGGCCACGAAGCGCTGGTTGGCCGGGTTGGAGGCAAAAGGCTCCACATCGGGGAAGTAAATATCGGCGCCGACCAGGCCGTCGGCGGCGTCGCCGGCCACCTTGATGACGCTGGGCGCCACGGTACCCACCGCCGCCACCAGCGTGCCGGGCAGGCGGGACCGCTTGGCTTGCCGGATGATGGCCGGCATGCCCAGCCCTTCGTTGGCGTTGATGGCCACGGTCAGGTCGGGGTTGGCGCCGCGCACGGCGGTCAGGGCTACCCGGAAGTCGGCCTGGGTAAAGGGAAACTTCTCCTCGGCCACTTTTTCGTATGGGTAGTTCAGGCTCTTGAGCGCGGCCTCGATCGAGGCCTGGGCTCCGTTGCCGTAGGCGTCGTTCTCGGTCAGGAAGGCGATGCGCTTGGCCTTCTGGTCGGCAATGTACTTGGCGATGATGGCGCCGTCTTGCGAGTTCGAGCTGTTCAGGCGCACGGCCAAGGGGTTGCCTTCTCCGGACAGGATGGGGTCCGCCTTCGATACCGCCGTGATGTCCAGGATGCCGGCGCGGGCAATCACGGGTTGCATGGCCAGTGTCACCGGGCTGTTCCAGCCCTCGATAATGACCGACACGCCCGCGCCCACCAGTTCATTGGCGCGCGATACGCCTACCGCGGGCGTGGATTCGTCATCGCGCGACACGATCTCGATCTGGCGGCCCAGCACGCCGCCGTCTTCGTTGATGACGGCGGCCATGGCCTGGATGGCCTGCGTGACGTGCTGGCCCTGCGGCCCGGCCCCCCCCGACAGCGGAAAAATCACCCCGACTTTCACGGGGTCCTGCGCCTGCGCCAGCGCGCTCATGCCCAGGCCGATCAAACCAACGGCCACCAGTTTCTGAATCCGTTTCATGGTTGTCTCCTATCGTTATACGGGCAATGCCCGGCGCTGCTCGTGGCTGCACGGCGGCCAGGCCGCCATGCACGGTGAATCCATTCTTTGGGTGCTTCATCCGTACAATAAGATCAGCATACTATTAGGTATGTTTTGTGGTCAACGTAATTCGAGCATGGATTTTTATTGGATTTTTTAGCGTAAAAAATGGGGATTGATAGTACTTTCAGAATTCATTGAAAAGATACTATATGGTATGTAATATGGCTGCCATGGCATTCTTCCAGGAGGGCATGGCAATGAGCACCGAAGGCATTTCTGCGCTGGTTACCGGAGGCGCGTCGGGGCTGGGGCTGGCGACGGCGCGCAGGCTGGCGGCCGCCGGCGCGCATGTCGTCATTGCCGACTTACCCGGTTCGGCGGGG
>NZ_JAJMLX010000161.1 GCF_020991325.1 Bordetella petrii
GGCCGGAGGGAGACAAGTGAAGCCGCGCCGCGCCTTGCTGGCCGGGCTGCTGTGCGGCAGCCTGGCGGCCTGCAACCTGGCGCCGCCGCATCGCGCGCCCGATGTGGACATACCGGAGCAGTTCGCCGACCCCGATCCCGTTGTCCACGTGTACGCCCAGGACATCAGCTGGCAGCAGTTTTTCGGCGATGAACAGTTGAAGCGCCTGATCGCCCTGGGCCTGGAACGCAACCGCGACCTGGCGGCGGCCATGGCGCGCATCGAACAGGCGCGGGCCTTCTACCGCATCGAGCAGGCCAACCGGCTGCCGCGCGTGGATGCCGGCGCGGGCGCCAGCCGTACCCAGGCGCCCTTGTCCAGCGTGGACCCGGCATTCGCCGACGTGCGCCGCACCATCATCTTCGACCAGTACAACGCCCAGGCCATGGTCAGTTCGTTCGAACTGGACCTGTGGGGCCGGGTGCGCAACCTGAGCGAGGCGGCCAAGTACCAGTACCTGGCCACCGTGCAGGGCAAGCAGGCCTTCCGGTTGTCGCTGATCGCGAATATCGCGGCCACCTACTACGCCGCGCGGGCGGGGGAAGAGGGCATCGCCCTGGCCGAGAGTACCCTGGCCACCCGCAGCTACGCGCTGCAAGTGGCCCGGGACAGGCTGGACGCCGGCGTGACGTCTTCGGTGGACTACGAGCAGGCCGCTATCCTGCTGACCCAGGCGCAGACGCAGCGGGCGGAACTGCAGCGCACCACGGCGGAGCACTGGAACCGGCTGCGCGTGCTGGTGGGCGGCAGCCTGGACGAGGCCCCGCCGCGGCCCAACCCCATCGAACACATGGGCCAGTTCACCGCGCTGAGCGCGGGCCTGCCATCGTCTTTGCTGGTGTTGCGGCCCGACGTGCGCCAGGCCGAAGACCGCCTGCGCGCCGCCAACGCCAATATCGGCGCGGCCCGGGCGGCGTTTTTCCCGCGCATTGCCCTGACCGGCACCTTCGGCTATGCCTCCACCGAGCTGAACGACCTTTTTTCGTCCCACAGCGAAGTGTGGAGCTTCGGCGGTGTGCTGGGCTTGCCCATTTTCGACTGGGGCCAGCGGCGTGCCGGAGTAGACCTGGCGCTGGCGCAGCGCGACGAGCTGGCCGCCACCTACCAGCGCACCGTGCAGACGGCTTTCAGCGAAGTGGCCACCGCGCTGGAGCGGCGCAAACGCTACACCGACCAGTTGCAGGCCCTGGAAACCGCGGTGCAGGCCCAGCGGCGGCTGGCCGAGACGGCCGAACTGCGCTATCTGAATGGCATTTCGATTTATCTGGAAGTGGTGGACGCGCGCCGCAACCTGTTCAACGCCGAACAGCAGATGCTGCTGCTGCGCGCGGCGCAGCTGCAGAACGGCGTATCGCTATACGTTGCACTGGGAGGCGGAAATGACTAGGGTGCTGAAGAAAACCCTGAAGATAACGGCGCTGATCCTGGTGGTGGCCATGGTCACCTTGATCGGCTTGCGCTTGCTCGAGATCCAGCAAAGCCCGCCGCTGGGGCCCTGGCACACCTATGTGCCCGATGAAATGGATGCGGCACGGATCGACAAGACCGACTGGGATACCTATGTCCGGCACGAGCAGAAGTTGTTCCAGGATGTGCGGCAGAACGTCACCCAGAAGCTCGACGAAGACGAGAAGGTTGCAAGCAACCGCTATTTCGCCGGTTCGGTGGTCAACCCCGACCATTTCGCGCACGACTGGAACCGTTCTTATGTGCTGATGCCGCAGGGCGAGCCCGTGGGCGCGGTAGTGCTGCTGCACGGCCTGACGGATTCCCCGTACAGCCTGCGGCACCTGGCGTTCCATTACCAGTCGGTGGGCTACGCCGTCGTTGCCATCCGCATTCCCGGGCACGGCACCGTTCCCGCCGCATTGACGGAGTCGGTGTGGGAAGACTGGCTGGCGGCCACGCGCCTGGCGGTGCGCGAGGCGCGCCGCCGGGTTCCGGCGCCCAGGCCCCTGCACATGGTGGGGTTTTCGAATGGCGGCGCGCTGGCCATGATGTACACCCTGCAGGCCTTGGAAGACTCCAGCCTGGCGGCACCGGATCGCCTGATCCTGATTTCCCCCATGATAGGCATCACACGGTTCGCGCGGTTTGCCGGGCTGGCTGGCCTGCCGGCCATATTGCCGGCGTTTGCCAAGGCCGCCTGGCTGAGCATCGTGCCGGAATTCAACCCGTTCAAGTACAACTCTTTCCCCATCAACGCGGCGCGCCAGTCATATCAGTTGACCATGGCCCTGCAGGACAGGCTGGCCGCGCGCCAGCGCGACGGCGGCCTGGCGAGACTGCCCCCCGTCATCAGCTTCCATTCGGTGCTGGATTTCACCGTCAGCACGCGGGCGTTGATCAACGCGCTGTACGCGCGCCTGCCCGAAAACGGCAGCGAACTGGTGCTGTTCGACCTGAACCGCGCCACCAAGCTGGGGCCCTTGTTCCGCCGGGGCGTGGAATGGGCCATGGCGGGCACCTTGCCTGGCGAGCGGCGCAACTACCGGCTGACGATAGTCACCAACGTCAATACCGCGTCCAACGACATGATCGAGCGGGTCACCGAGGCGGGCTCGACCGAGATCGTCGAGCGTTCCATCGGGTTGAGCTATCCGCGCGAGATTTACTCGCTGTCGCACGTGGCACTGCCGTTTCCCACCAACGACGCGCTTTATGGCCAGCATCCCGACAATATCGAGGAATTCGGCATCAGCCTGGGAGCCGTGTCGATGCGGGGAGAAGTGGGCGCCTTCGTGATCGGCATGGATTCCCTGGCCCGTCTGACATCCAACCCGTTCTTTCCCTACATGCTGGGACGTATTGATGGAGTCATTCCACGATGATGAGCCGGCAGCCTGACAGCACGCCCACCGTACTGTTCGTCATTTGCGCGATCCTGGTCCTGGGGCTGATGTACCTGGCCAGCCCGGTATTCGTGCCGCTGGCGTTCGCGCTGTTCATGCTTGCGCTGGTTGCGCCGGCACGGGCCTGGCTGAACCGCCGCATGCCCGCGTGGCTGGCGGCGCTTGCCACCCTGTTGCTGACCGCGGCCGGCGCCGCGGTGTTCCTGTCCCTGGCCGGTTGGGGGTTCGGGTTGATCGCGCAATGGATGCTGGGCAACGCCAACCGCTTCCAGCGCCTGTTCAGCCTGGAAACGGAAAACCTGCATCCGCATGGCGCGTTGCTGGTACGCATGTTCCTGGACAGTTTCAATGTTTCGTGGCTGGTGCGGCTGGTGCAGGAAGTGGCCCTGCGCATCAACAGCATGCTGGGGCTGGCCTTCCTTACCATCATCTTTATTGCGCTGGGGCTGTTCGAACTGGACGAAGCGCCCGCGCGGCTTGAGAAACTGCTGGGCCCCCAGCGTAGCCGCGACTGGCTGCGCGGGGCCGCCCAGATCGCCGCCAAACTGCGCCGCTATATGTGGATACGCACCATCGCCAGCGTGCTGACCGGCCTGACCGTATGGCTGTTTGCCATGTACGCGGGGCTGGAACTGGCCACCGCGTGGGGCGGCCTGGCGTTCCTGCTGAACTATATCCCGTTCCTGGGGCCATTCGTGGCCACGGTATTCCCCGCGTTATTCGCGTTCGGCCAGTATGAATCGCTGCAGGCCAGCCTGGCCGTGTTCCTGGTGCTGAATTTCATCCAGATTGCCTACGGCTGCTACCTGGAGCCGCGGCTGGCCGGCAACGCCTTGTCGCTGTCGCCGCTGATGGTGATGCTGGCGGTGTTCTTCTGGGGGTTCGTATGGGGCATACCGGGCACGTTCATCGGGGTACCGCTGCTGATCGCCTGCACGACGGCGTTCAGCATTTCTTTCAACCGCACCGGAGCCGTCCGCCATGAAACCGACTGACCGACGCTAGCCGTCCCGGCACGCCATTACCTGTGCTTATCTCTTTAGCCGAGGTGAATGATGGAAAACAGTACTGAAAAGAAGTTGGGTTTGATGGCCCTGACGGGCATGGTAGTGGGATCGATGATCGGGGCGGGGATATTTTCCTTGCCCCGCACCTTCGGCGGCGCCACCGGCATCATCGGCGCACTGATCGCGTGGGCCATCGCCGGCGCGGGCATGTATACGCTGGCCCGCGTGTTCCAGAGCCTGGCCGAGCGCAAGCCCGACCTGGACGCCGGTGTGTTCGCCTACGCCAAGGCCGGGTTCGGCGACTATCTGGGTTTCCTGTCGGCGTTCGGCTACTGGATAGGCAGTTGCATCGGCAACGTGTCGTACTGGGTGCTGATCAAGTCGACGCTGGGCGCATTCTTTCCGGTGTTCGGCGACGGCAATACCGTCATTGCCATCGCGGCGGCGTCGGTGGGCATCTGGCTGTTCCATTTCATGATCCTGCGCGGCATCCAGCAGGCCGCCTTCATCAATGCCGTGGTGACGGTGGCGAAGGTCATCCCCATCGTCCTGTTCATCATCATGTTGCTGATTGCATTCAAGGTGGATTTGTTCCGGGCCAACTTGTGGGGCGCCTCGGGCGCCGAAGGCTACAGCTTGTTCGAGCAGGTGCGCCTGACCATGCTGGTGACGGTGTTCGTCTTCCTGGGCATTGAAGGGGCCAGCGTGTATTCGCGCTTTGCCTCGCAGCGCTCGCACGTCGGCGTGGCCACATTGATCGGTTTCGTCACCGCGCTGTGCCTGATGGTGCTGGTAAGCCTGCTGCCCTATGCCGTGATGGAGCAGGGCGATATCGCGGGGCTGCGGCAGCCGTCCATGGCCGGGGTGCTGGCCAGCGTGGTGGGGCCGTGGGGCGCGGTGTTCATCAGCCTGGGCCTGCTGATTTCCGTGCTGGGCGCCTACCTGGCCTGGTCGCTGATCTGCGCCGAAGTGCTGTTTGCCGCGGCGAAGAACGACGACATGCCCAAGGCCTTCGCGCGGACCAACAAGAACGGCGTGCCGGCCGTGGCGTTGTGGGTAACCAACATCATAGTGCAGTTGTTCGTGATCAGCACGTATTGGTCGAGCGATGCGTTTGCCCTGATGCTGAGCCTGACCAGCGCCATGTCGTTGATTCCCTACCTGCTGGTGGCGGGCTTCGGCTTCATGCTGGCGCGCAGCGGCGAAACCTACGAGGCCGGCGTGGGCCGCAACCGCGACCTGACGCTGGCGGGCATCGCCGTGGTGTACACGGCTTTCATGATACTGGCGGGCGGACTGAAGTTCGTGCTGCTGTCCGCGCTGCTGTACGCGCCCGGCTCGGTCTTGTATTACTGGGCGCGGCGGGAGCAGGGCCGGCGCCTGTTCACCTCTGTGGAACTGGTGATTTTCATCGTGGCCTGGATAGGTTGCATCGCTGCCATCGTGGGCCTGGTTCGTGGTTGGATTGTTATTTAACTGAAGGAGTTTGCCATGGCTGAGAACCTAGCATTTGGCGTGCATTCCGAGGTAGGGCAATTGCGCACCGTGATGGTGTGCGCGCCCGGGCGGGCGCATGAAAGACTGACCCCGTCCAACTGCGATGCACTGCTTTTCGACGACGTGCTTTGGGTAGATAACGCGAAGCGCGATCATTTCGACTTCATGACCAAGATGCGCGACAGGGATGTCGAGGTGCTGGAGATGCACAATCTCCTGGCCGAGACGCTGGAAGTGCCCGAGGCCAAGAAGTGGATACTGGACAACCAGGTGGTGGCGAACCAGGTGGGCCTGGGGCTGCTGGACGAGATCCGCGGCTATCTGGACGGACTGCCGGCCCGCAAGCTGGCCGAGACCCTGATCGGGGGCCTATCGACCGAAGAATTTCCGGAATCGATAGGTGGCGAACAGCTGGCGCTGATCCGAGAGGCCGCGGGTGTCACCGAATACCTGCTGCCGCCCCTGCCGAATACGCTGTACACGCGCGACACCACCTGCTGGATTTATGGCGGGGTGACGCTCAACCCGCTTTACTGGCCGGCGCGCCACGAAGAAACCATCCTGACCTCGTCCATCTACAGATTCCATCCCCGGTTCGCGGGCAAGGTGAACGTATGGTGGGGCGACCCGACGGCCGACCACGGGTTGGCCACCCTGGAGGGCGGCGACGTCATGCCCATCGGCAACCGCACGGTGATGATAGGCATGAGCGAGCGCACCTCGCGCCAGGCCATCAGCCAGCTGGCCGCCTCGCTGTTCGAGAAGAACGCGGCCGACCGGGTGATTGTGGCGGCCATGCCCAAGCTGCGCGCGGCCATGCACCTGGACACGGTGCTGACCTTCGCCGACCGCGATTGCGTGCTCATGTATCCGGATATCGTCAACGGCATCCAGGCCTTCTCGTACCGGCCCGGCAACAAGCCGGGACAGCTCGAGCTGCACAAGGACAAGGGCTCGCTGGTGGATACCATCGGCGAGGCCCTGGGTATTCCGAAAATGCGGGTGGTGGAAACCGGCGGCAACGCCTATATGCGCGAGCGCACCCAGTGGGACAGCGGCGCGAACCTGGTGTGCATTTCGCCGGGCGTGGTACTGGCCTACGACCGCAATGTGTACACCAATACCATGCTGCGCAAGGCCGGCATCGAGGTCATTACCTTCGTAGGCGCCGAGCTGGGCCGCGGGCGGGGCGGCGGGCACTGCATGACATGCCCCATTGCGCGCGACGCCGCCGAGTAGGAGGATGAGCGGCGCAGGAATGCGGAACGGCGGGGCGCATTCCTGCACCGGCATGGATGCGTCCAAGGCCGCCAACCGCCGGATCTAGCACCGGGAGAACGCCGTGAACGATCAGACCAAGCTGTCGCGCATGGCCCTGGCCGCCATGGTGGTGGGTTCCATGGTCGGGGCAGGCATTTTTTCGCTGCCCAGCGTATTCGCGCGCAACACGGGGCCCTTGGGCGGGCTGGTCGCCTGGGCCATCGCCGGCACGGGCATGCTGACGCTGGCCATGGTGTTCCAGTTCCTGGCCCGCCGGCGCCCTGAACTGGATTCAGGCATTTTCATCTACCCCAAAGTGGGGTTCGGCCGCTATATCGGGTTCCTGGCGGCGCTGGGATACTGGACCGCGGCCTGCCTGGGCAACGTCAGCTACTTCGTGATCTTCAAGGCCACGCTGGGCGCGGTGGTGCCTTTTTTCGGCGACGGCGATACGCTGCCGGCGGTACTGGTGTCATCGGTATTGCTGTGGGGTACGCATTTCGCCATTCTTTCGGGCATCAAGCAGGCCACGGGCATGAACACGATCGTGACCATTGCGAAAATCGTGCCCATCATTATTTTCATCGCGATCGTCGCCTTGGCGCTCGACATGGACGTGCTGCGCGCCAACCTGGCCGAAGCGGCGGGGCCTTACCAGGGCAGCCTGCTCCAGCAGGTGCAGGGCACCATGCTGGTGACCGTGTTCGTGTTCCTGGGGGTGGAGGGCGCCAGCGTGTATTCACGCTATGCCAAGCGCCGCGACGACGTGGCCTGGGCCACAGTGCTGGGCTTTCTGCTGGTGCTGGCGCTGCTGGTGTGCGTGACCCTGCTGTCATACGGCGTGCTGCCGCGCGCGGAACTCGCCGGCCTGCGCAATCCGTCGATGGCGGGCGTGTTGCGGTCGGTGGTGGGGCCGTGGGGGTCCTTGCTGGTCAGCATAGGTTTGATGGTGTCAGTGGCCGGGGCCTACCTGTCCTGGATACTGCTGGCCGCCGAAGTACTGCACGCCGCGGCCCGCGCCCAGACCATGCCGGCCTTCCTGGGCACGCAGAACCGGCACGGCGTGCCCGCCGCGGCGCTCTGGCTCAGCAACGGCATTGTACAGCTTTTCCTGATCGGCACTTTGTTTACCAACGATACCTTCGTGCTGATCAAGAACATGGCCAGCGCCATGAGCCTGGTGCCTTACTTCTTCGTGGCCGCCTTCGGGCTGTTGCTGACCACCCGCGGCGAAACCTATACAGGCTGGAGCCGGCGCCGCGGTTTCGAGTGGTTCATCGCCGCGGTGGCCACCGTATATTCACTGGGCATGATCCTGGCCGGCGGCTTCGACTATTTCGTGCTGTCGGCGCTGATCTACGCGCCGGGCACGCTCCTGTTCGTGCTTGCCCGCCGCGAACAGCGGGGCCATGTCTTCGCGGGCTACGAGTGGCCCATTCTGGGACTGGTGCTGCTGGGGTTTGCGGTGGCGTTCGCACGGGTCTTCGTGCACGGCGGTTCGGCATAGGCCGGCCCCATCCAGGCAGGCACACATATGATGATCACCGGCGATCTTGCCACGGTCCTGGCCCTGCTGGGCGGAGCCATCTCCTTGTTCCTGCTGGGGCGCCCGCGGGCCGACGCGGTGGCGCTGATCGCCATGGTGCTGCTGCCGCTGACCGGGGTGATATCGGTCCGGGAGGCCCTGGCAGGGTTCTCGAATCCCAACGTGATCCTGATCGGCTGCCTGTTCATCATAGGCGAGGGCCTGGTGCGCACCGGCGTGGCCCAGCACGTGGGCGACTGGCTGCTGCGCCACGGCGGGCAAAGCGAGGCGCGCCTGCTGGTGCTGCTGATGGCCGTGGTGGCGATGATGGGATCCATCATGAGCACCACGGCGGTGGTGGCCATTTTCATTCCCATCGTGCTGCGTGTCACGCAGCAGGCCGAGATGTCCAGCCGGCGCATATTGATGCCCATGGGAATGGCGGCCATGATCAGCGGCATGCTGACCCTGGTGGCCACCACGCCCAACCTGCTCATCAACAGTGCCCTGGTCTACGACGGCTACCCGGGATTCAGCTTTTTCGAATTCACTCCCATCGGTATCGTGGTACTGGCGGCGGCGATTGTGTATATGCTGGGCGTGCGCCGCTTCCTGGGCGACGGGCGCGCCAGCCGCCAGGCCAGCCGCCCCAGCATGGGCGACTGGGCCACCCGCTACGCCTTGCAGGACAGGGCCTATCGCCTGAGAGTCGGCCCGCAATCCGACCTGGTGGGGCGCAGCCTGGGCGCCTGCGGCCTGGACGTCAACCCGCAGGCCTGCGTGGTGGCCATCGAACGCAGCGCCAGGTTCGCCCGCGCCGTGCTGCAGGCCACCGCCGACTGCGTGATGGAGGAGGGCGACATCCTGCTGCTGGACGTCGAGGCCGCCTCGTTCGACATCGCGCAGTTCGGCGCGCAGCACGGCCTGGAGCCGCTGCCCATGTCGGGGGCCTACTTCCTGGACCAGGCCCGCGATGTCGGCATGGCTGAAGTCATCGTCCCGCCGGAGTCCAGGCTGGTGGACGCGCATCCTCGCAGCTCGCCGACCTTGAAGCAGCATGGGCTGGCGGTGGTGGGGGTATGGCGAGGCCGGAAGGCGCTGCGCGACCTGCACGGCATCCGCATCCGGGTAGGGGACACGCTATTGGTGGTGGGGCCCTGGAAGGCCATATTCTCGATGCAGGCCGAGGAGCACGATCTGGTCAGCCTGGCGCTGCCGGCGGAAACCGACGCGCTGGTGCCGTTGCCGGAAAAGGCCCCCCATGCCCTGTTCGCGTTGGCAGTGGTGGTGCTGCTGATGCTGACGGACTGGCTGCCCAATGTGATGGCGGGCCTGATAGGCTGCTTGCTGATGGGCTTGTTTGGATGCATGTCGCTGGACGTGGCGTATCGCTCTATCAGTTGGCGCAGCCTGTTGCTGATCATCGGCATGCTGCCGTTCGCGGTGGCGCTGGAACATAGCGGCGGGGTCGACCTGGCGGCCGACCTGCTGCTGCATGTGGCCGGGCCATGGGGCATACATGCCCAGCTGGCCATCGTGTTCCTGGCAACGGTCAGCCTGGGCATCGCCATATCCGGAACCGCCACCGCCGTGCTGATGGGGCCAGTGGCCATCAGCCTTGCCGAGATGCTGCACGCCTCGCCGCAAGCCTTTGCCATGACCGTGGCCATAGGCGCATCCGCGGCCTTCATGTCGCCGATCTCCACGCCATCCAACGCGCTGGTCAGCGTGGCGGGACGCTATACCTTCGGCGACTATCTCAAACTGGGCACGCCGCTGATGGTAATTGCGCTGCTTGCCACGATTGCGCTGGTGCCCGTGCTGTTCCCGTCCTGAATGCCGCAACTGGCACTATAGCGGCGCCACCCGCATGATGTTGCCCTGCGTCACCACCTGCACCCGCTGGCCCACCGACAGCGGCACGTCGGCCTCTTGCGCCACCACCCGGGATGTGCCGTTGTCCAGGCTGACGGTCACTTCCAGCCCTTGCCTGCGGCTGCGCGCATTTTCCACCGCATTGCCCGCCATGGCGCCGCCGATGGCGCCGCCCACGGTGGTCAGGCGGCGTCCGGACCCGCCGCCCACC
>NZ_JAJMLX010000162.1 GCF_020991325.1 Bordetella petrii
CACGGCATGCTGCGGCTGCTGCAGGGCGGCCCGCGGGCCTTGGCCGCGCTGCTCCGGCACCTGGACGGACAGGCCCCCGCCCTGGACGCCCCCAGGCTGGAATACGTGGACCTGCTGGCGCCGGTACCGCGCCCGGGCAAGATCGTGGCGGTGGGGCGCAACTATGCCGACCATGCCAAGGAAACCGGGGTCGACCCCTTCGAACAGCCGCGCATCGTCAGCAAGCTGCCGTCCAGCGTGTGCGCGCCGGGATGCGCGGTGCCCAGGCCGGCGGGGGTGGCCAAGCTGGATTTCGAGGCCGAACTGGCGGTGGTAATAGGCCGGCCCGCGCGCAACGTGGAGCAGGCCGGGGCCCTGGACTGCGTGGCGGGCTACACGGTGCTGGACGACCTGAGCGCGCGCGAGTTCCAGTTCGATGTTTCCCCGGCCCAGACTACGTTCGCCAAGAGCATGGATGGTTTCGCGCCCATGGGGCCGTGGCTGGTCACCGCCGACGAAATCGCCGACCCGCAGGCGCTGACGGTGCGCAGCTGGGTCAACGACGAGTTGATGCAGGACGCCAGTACCGCCGACATGCTGTTTCCCGTGGCTGGCTTGATCGCCTATGTGTCGCGTTTCATGACGCTGGAGCCCGGCGATGTGCTGGCCACCGGCACGCCGGCTGGGATAGGCGCCTTCCGCGACCCGCCGCGCTATCTGCAGCCGGGCGACCGCCTGCGCATGGAAGTGTCGCGCGTGGGCGTGCTGGAGCATGCGATCGCGGGGTGACGCGGGAGCGGCCCGGGCCGTTCGGCGCGCGCATTGCCAAAGTTGTACCCCGGGTGCCCCGGCACCTGCATAACAGCAACAACCGATAAGGAGAGACCCATGAGGAGACCCATTATCCGGGCGGCTTGTGCCGCTCTGTTCGTCCTGGCGGCAATGCCCGCCATCGCGGCGGCGGCCGACGGCTACCCGTCCCAGCCGATACGCATGATCGTCGGCTTTGCCGCGGGCGGCCCCACCGATGTGATAGCGCGCCTGCTGGCGCACGACATGAGTCAGACCCTGGGCCAGACGGTGGTGGTTGAGAACAAGACCGGCGCCAACTCGCTGATCGCCACCCGCGAAGTCGCGGGCGCGCCGCCCGATGGCTATACGGTGCTGTTCAGCTCGCTGTCGCACAACGTCAACCGGCTGCTGCTGGGCGAGCAGGCTGGCTATGATCCGTTGAAGGACTTCACACCCATTTCCAACGGGGCCGCGCTGCCCATGGTGGCCGTCACGGCCTACGATTCGCCGATCCAGTCGATGAAGCAACTGATCGAGCAGGCGCGCGCCAAGCCCGACAGCATCAGCTATGGCTCGGCCGGCAATGGCGGATCGGCCCACCTTGCCGCGGCCATGATGGGCACCACGGCGGGCCTGGAAATGATCCATGTGCCGTTTCGCGGCAACGGCCCGGCGCTGACGGAAGTCATGGCCGGACGCGTGTCGTTCATGTTTTATCCCATCGTCGGGGTGGCCGAGAATGTGCAGGCCAGGCGCCTGCGCGTGCTGGCCCTGGGCAGCCCGGAAAGCAGCGCTGATTTTCCCGGCGTGCCCGCCATGGAAGACCTGGGCTTTCCCGATTTCCAGGGCACCTGGGTCGGCCTGTTGGCCCCGGCCGGCGTGCCTGGCGAGGTGGTGCAGAAGCTGAACCAGGCCATGGTGCATGCGCTGAAGCAGCCGCAGATCCAGTCGCGCATGAAGGACCTGGGCGCCTTGCCCATCGGTGATACGCCGCAGCAGTTTCATGACTTCCTGGTGCAAGATCAGAAGCGCTGGGCCGCCGTGATCAAGGCGGCGGGCATTACAGCGCAATAGGCGATGCGATGACTGCAGCAACGCATGCCCAGAGCATCGAGGACTTGCGCCGCGCGGCGCGCCGCCGCCTGCCGCGCGCCATTTTCGATTTTTTCGACGGAGGCGCGGAAGACGAACTGGCGCTGGCCGCCAATCGCGCCGCGTTTGCGCGGCTGCGGCTGGCGCCATTCGCGCTGGTGGACGTATCCCAGGCGCAGACGCAGGCCGAGGTGCTGGGCGGCGCGTCTTCCATGCCCCTGGCCGTGGCGCCCACCGGCGCGGTGGGCTACGGCCGCCGGGGCGGGGATATCGCCATCGCGCGCGCCGCGGCGGCGGCTGGCGTGCCATATACCTTGTCCACGTCGGCCACCGCTTCCATCGAGCAGATTGCCGATGCGGCGCCGGGGCGGCTGTGGTTCCAGGCCTATATCCTGCGCAATCGCGCCATGCTGGATGCCTTGATTGCCAGGGCGCAGGCCGCGGACTATGAAGCCTTGATGATTACGGTGGATTTGCCGGTGGGCGGCAAGCGCGAGCGCGACGCGCGCAATCACCTGTCGTTTCCGTTTCGCTACACGGCCCGCAATCTGTTCGATTTCGCCTGCCATCCCGCGTGGGCGCTGGGCATGCTATGCCGCGGCCTGCCGGTCATGGAAAACCTGAAAGGCCTGGAAGCGCCGTCCGCCAGCGCCACGCGACTGGCTTCGTCGGTGGGCCGCAGCTACGACCCGTCGTTCGATTGGGGCCGGCTACGCCAGATCCGCGATGCCTGGCCGCGCAAATTGATCGTGAAAGGCATTTTGCGTCCGGATGATGCCGAACGCCTGGTGGCCATGGGCTGCGATGCGATCGTGGTGTCCAACCACGGCGGCCGCCAGCTCGACAGCGCCGCCGCCACACTGGATGCCTTGCCTGCGGTGGTGCGAGCGGTGGATGGGCGCGTGCCGGTGATGGTGGACGGCGGCGTGCGGCGCGGCGGCGACATGCTCAAGGCACGGGCCCTGGGCGCGCAAGCCGTGCTGGTGGGCCGGGCCACATTGTGGGGGGCCGTGGCCGCGGGCCAGCCCGGCGCCGAGCGGGCCCTGGCCATTCTGCGCGATGAGTTGCTGCGCACCATGCAATTGTGCGGCGTGCGCGAAGTGGCAGGCATACGCCGCGACCTGTTGTTTCCCGGCTGAACGGCCAGCCGGCGCGCGGGCTAGCCGGCTTCTCCCCATTCCTGCACAAAGCGCGCGCGGAAGGCGCGCAGCCAGTCCAGCCGCGCTTCGGCAAGGCCGCGCGCGGCCTGCGTGTGCATGGCGGCGGGCAGGGTGGCCAGCTTGGCTTCGATGTGGTCCAGCGCGTAGGCGCGATCATCCAAAGGCCGGTTGCGCGCCAGCGGATCGTCGGGATGGGCGAAGGCCGAACCCATGCGGCCCGCCGTGTAGAACAGCCGCGCCAGGCCCACCGCGCCCAGCGCGTCGAGCCGGTCGGCATCCTGCACGATACGGGCCTCGATCGTGGTGGGAGTAATGCCGGCAGAGAAACTGTGGGCCTCGATGGCGTGCGCCACCGCGTCGAGCTTGCCGTGCGGGAAGCCCGCCTGTTCCAGCTGGGCGCGGGCCAGGGCGGCTGCCATGCGCGACGCTTGCGCGCGTTCGGGGTGGTTCTTGGGCAGGTTGACGATGTCGTGCAGATAGCAGGCGGCCTGCACCACCAGCGCATCGGCCTCGGGGTGGCTGTGCAGCAAGGTTGCCGCCACTTGCCACACGCGGTGCAAATGGTTCAGGTCGTGCGCGCCGTCGTCCTGGCCGTCCGCCGTGGCAATGGCGATCAGGCGGGGAAGCCAGGGGGTGGGCTGGTCGGGCATGGAACATCCTATATGGGGACAAAACCCGCCGGGCGGGCAATCGGCTAGCATACGCCGTCACCGGGTCCTGCCCGGCTCGCGAGAGGCAGGGAATCCCTGTCTTGACCCCCAATCTACTAGTAGGTAACAATGCCGGCATGAATACCGCCACCACCCGCGAACAACTTGTGGGCCATGCCCAGGCCCTGATCCGGCAACGAGGCTACAACGGCTTCAGTTACCGCGACCTGGCCGACCGGGTGGGCGTCAAGACGGCCAGCATCCATTACTACTTCCCCTGCAAAGATGACCTGCTCATCGAGGCCATCGACAACTATGCCGCCACGGTCACCGGCCTGGTACATGGCATAGACGGCGCCTTGCCGGCCAAGGAACGGCTGGACCGCTACGCCGCGCTGTTCGAGGGCGGCCCGGCCGACCAGGTCTGCATGTGCGGCATGCTGGCGGCCGATTTCGCCTCGTTGTCGGATCGCGCCCGCCTGTCGCTGCAGGGTTTTTTCCGCATGCACGAAACATGGCTGTCCAAGGTGATCGCCGACGGACAGCAAGACGGCACCCTGCGGTGGGCGGGCAGCCCGGAAGCCGGCGGGCGTTGCCTGTTCGCGGCTTTCCAGGGAGCCCTGATGGGTTCGCGCCTGTTCCAGAACCAGGCGCGCCTGCATGACGTGGTGGCATCGGTGCAGTGCGCGGCGGTGCCGGCCTGATTCAAGCCGCCGCGGCAACCGGAACGCCCAGCGTGGTGGGCAGTACGTCGTCCACGCGTTCACTGTTGTGGAACAACCGGGCCGTGACCAGGCTGCCCTGCAGCGCCGCGAACATGGACCTCGCCGCCGTGCGCAAGTCACCGGGCACGCGCAGGCTGCCTTCGCGCGCTCCCTGTTCAAGCACTTGCGCCAGCCAGTCTTCATTGGCGCGGTAAAAATCCTGCAAGGCCTGCCGCACGGCGGCGGGCAGGGACATCAGTTCGGCGGCCAGCACGGCCGCCAGGCAGATGCGTTCGGTGCCGCAGAAGGCCCGCCGCTGCACATCGACGTAGGCGCGCAGCTTGGCGTCGGCGCTTAGCCCGCCGTCTATCGTCTGCATTGCAGTGCGCCAGCGCGACTGGTACTGCTGAACCACTGCCAGCAGCAGATCTTCTTTCTGCGGAAAGTAATAGTGGATGCTGGATGTCTTGATACCAACCAGCCCGGCCAGGTCGCGGTAGCTGAAACCGTTGCAGCCGCGTTCCTGGATCAGGCGCTGGGCGTGTTGCAAGATCTGGGTGCGAGTGGTTTCTGTATTCATGGTCGGGACGCTACCGGGTAATCAAAGGGGCTGAAGGGCTCCTGTCGGGTAAAGAAGAAACAAGGCGGGCCGCCATGCCGGCAGGCAGGGCGGCGCCGCGGGGCGATGCATGCGCCGTCCTTAGCCGCGCGAGGCGTCGGACAGGCTGTAGCTGGCTTGGTAGTCCAGTTCGCCAAACGCGTTGTCGCCTTGGTTGCGGGCGGCTTGCGCTTCCGCGCGGACTTCGGCGCGGGTGGGCGCCGCGCCGGCGGCGTGGACGGCGGGCTGTTCGGTTTCACCGAAAGTGACCTGGCCGGCGGCCTTGGCGGCCTGCAGTTCAGCCTGCACCTGGGCACGGGTCACCGTGCTGGCGCTGTTCTGCACCGGCGGGTAATCCAGCTCGCCCGAGGGTTCGGCGGCGTAGGCGGCACCCATCATGGTCATTGACAACATTACGGCGGATACGAGGGTTTTCATGGCAATGCTCCGGAATTAGGTAGGTGTGAAGCTATCTAGTTGTAGATAGGTTTGTGATGAAAATAAAACGCGGTCTCAGGCGCCGGTATCGGGATAGCCGTCGCCACCGAAGGCCACGGGGCCATGGGTACGCGCATCCGCGGCTTCAGCCTGGACTTGGGCGCGGGTGAGGCTGCTGGCGGCTACTTGGCTGGCGGGTTCTTCGCTTTCGCCGAAGGTGACCTGGCCAGCGGCCTTGGCGGCTTGCAGTTCGGCCACGACCTGGGCACGCGTCAGCGAGCTAGCCTGGTTGATGGTGGGCGGATAATCCAGTTCGCCGGAGGGTTCTTGCGCGTAGGCGGCGGTACCGGCCAGGGTTGCGGAAATCAGCAGCAGGGAAGCAAGGGTTTTCATGATGGGTTCCTGGTAAGGTTGGGTTTCTGTAAAACTATCTATACGTAGGTAGGTAACTTGGGTCATAAAAACGCGCCATCTAGCGCGTTGGCCGGGATGACTGCTTTGTTTCCCAACCATGAGGCGTATCTTATCTACCAGTAGATAGATTGGTCAAAGCTCTTTTTGTATGTATGTGTAACACCGACATGGTTCCCAGGCCAGGAACGGCGTTTGCGGGCGGAATGGACAATATCAGCGTGTACCATCCCCAGGTATTTTGCATTGCATGCCAGACTATCCGTGTCCTCTGAACCAGCCATAGTTCGTCGCCCCCCCACCAAGGGAGCCCGCACCCGGCAGCGTCTGCTGGATATTGCCAGTATCGAGTTCGCGCGCAACGGCTACGAACGCACACGCGTGTCGGACGTGGCGGCCAAGGCAGCCGTGACGCAACCGGTGTTCTATCAGTATTTCGGCAGCAAGAAGGCTATATACGACGAACTGGTGGAACTGTTCGCCAAGCGCATGCGCAAGGCCGTGGAGCAGGCCAAGCTGCCCGACGATACGCCCGCCAGCCACATCAATGAACGGGTGCGCCACAGTGTGCAGGGCATGCTGGCCGCCTTGCAGGACAATCCCAGCCTGACCAAGATCGGTTTCCAGCAGGCGGCCAATGCCAATACGTTCAAGGAAGAGCTGGTGGACCTGATCGCGGTGAAGGTCAAGACCGAGCAACAGGCCGGGCTGTTGCGCCGCGATGTGTCGCCGTACTGGTTTTCCCAGGCTTTCGTGGGCATTCTGGAACGCTATGCCATGCTGGACCAGAATGCCGCGGATACCGCCGATCAGGCCGCCTTCATTGCCAACTTGCTGATGGACGGCATACGTGCGCCTGCGGTTGGCGCCGCGGGCAGCCTGGCGGGCGAAATGCCCGCGGACGCCGGACGCCTGCGCAGGCACGGCTAGGCCCGCGCGGGCCGGCCCTAGGCCGCGGCCTGGGCCTGGGTGCCCATGTAGATCTGGGCGTAGCCCTCGCGGATGGCCGAAGTGATCTGGTCCAGGCGGCGGTCGATGTGCTTTTCCAGCAGGGCGGCACAGGCGGCTTCGTCGCGCGCCAGCAGCGCCTGCAGAATCTGTCGATGTTCCAGTTGCGTGCTGCGGCGGTCGCCCAGGCGCATGTCGATCCAGCGCACGAAACGGATGCGGGCATTGACGTTTTGCAGCACGCGCATCATTTCGGAATTGCCGGACATGGCCAGTAAGCCTTCATGGAAGGTCTCGTCCAGGTCGACCAATTCGGCCACGCTGCGGTCGCCGGGCTCGGGTCCGGTGGCATCCAGGAAATCCAGCAATTTGCGGATGTCATCTTCCTGGGCGCGCACGATGGACAGCCGCGCGCCGGCAATTTCCACGACCTTGCGCAGTTCATACAGATGGAAGATCTCGTGTACGTCCAGGTCGCGGCAGAAGAATCCCTTGCCGGGCTGGAAGCGCAGCAGGCCCTCGATGCCCAGGCGGTTCAGTGCTTCGCGCAGCGGGGTGCGGCTGACTTCCAGGCGCTTGGCCAGGGCGACTTCGTTGAGTTTCTCGCCAGGCTTGAATTCATAGCCGATGGCCATGGAGCGAAGCTGGTTGTAGACACGGTCGACGGTGCTGTCGGGGGCGGCGCTCACGGGATCTCCGGTGAATTGACGGGGCCGCCCCGGGTGTGTGGCGGCGGGCGGCGACGCCGCGCCGCTTTGTGGGGGGCTAGGCGTCTATCCGAAGGCACGCGGCCGCAGGCCGGCGTGGAACCACGTGATCATCGAATAAATATCGTAGACGGGTAACCCGGTGGCAGCCTGCAGGGCGGCGGCGTAAGGAGGCATATTAGTACATTCGAGCACGATGGCGCCCACTTCCGGGTGGCGCCGTACCAGGCCCAGCCCGGCGTCCAGGATATCTTGCTGGGCCAGGTCGATATCCATGTCGTGCTTTTCGGCCTTGATCAGCACCCGGAAGAATTCCTTGCCATTCTCGGTGCCCGCCACGGGAATGTCGGCGGGCACATTGACGGCGGCCAGGTGCTCGGGCGACAGCGTGGATCCGCTGACCGTGACCAGGCCGACCCGCTTGCCAGGCGGCAGGGTGGCCTGCACCCAGGGCACCTGCATCATGGATGATGTGGCCACCGGCACGCCCAGGGCGTCCGAGAATTCTTTCTGGAACAGCGCCAGGAAGCCGCAGTTGGTGGTGATGGCTTCGGCGCCCAGGTCCACCAGTTCGCGGCCGGCTTCGATGAAGGCGTCCAGCGTGCCGCGCGCGCCTTGCAGCACGACCTTTTCCGGGCTGGCGCCGCGCACCACGCGGTACAGCACCGGGAACGGCCAGGTCTGGCCGTTGCCCATGTCGCCGAGAATGCGCGGGAAGCGCGCATCCAGCATCAGGATGCCCAGGGGGGCGCCGTATAAAGACTTGCCGCCGCGCGCGATGCGGCTTGAAGCAGTAAGCGTGGACATGGCGGGGTTCCTTCGGGAAGTGGTGTCAACGAAAACGGCGCGGATCGAACGGGGCCAGGGGGATGGTGGTGGGTTGGCCCTGGATCAGTTGCACCACCAGTTCGCCGGTGCGCGCCGATCCGACCAGGCCGGTATGGCCGTGGCCATAGGCATGCACGATGTCGGCGCTGGCCGACGCCGGGCCGATGCAGGGCAGGCCGTCGGGCATGCTGGGGCGCGAGCCCATCCAGTAATCGACGCGCTCGTTTGCCGGGGCGGCAGGCAGCGCCGGGTAGATCGACACCAGCAGGTTGCGCAGAATATGCGCGCGCTGCCAGTTCGGCGTGGCATCGATATCCGCGATCTCGACCTGGCCGGCCACGCGCAGGCCGCCTTCCATGGCGTTCACCACTACCTTGCAGTCGGCGAACATGGTGGACGTGCGCGGCCCGGCTTCCGCTTGCCTGATCACGGCGTGGTAACCGCGTTCGGCGGCCAGCGGCACGCGGTCGCCGGCCTGGCGGGCCAGATCGCGCGAACGCACGCCGGCGGCAATGACGGCCTTGTCGCAGGCGATATCGCCGTCGGCCGTGCGCACGGCGCGCAGCTTGCCGTCCTGGATGTCGAAGCCGGTGGCCCGCGTGCGGCGCACATCGGCGCCCAGCGATTCGGCATGCCGGACCAGCGCAGCGACATAGGCGCCGGGGTTGCGGCAATGGCCGGTTTCCGGCACCAGCACGCCGAAGGTGTAGCGTTCGTGCAGATCGGGTTCGCGTTCCCGCAGCGCCGCGGCGTGCAGTTCCTGCCACTGGATCCCTTCCTGGCGGCGGATTTCCCAGGCGCGGCCTTCGGCGCGGAACTGCTGTTCCGACACAAAGGCATGCAGCAGGCCGCGCTGTTCGATCAGCTGCGGCACGCCGGCCTGCGCCGCCAGGGCCTGATGCAGCGCGGGGGCGTCGGCCAGCAGTTGGCGCAGGGCATGCGCGGTGCTTTCCACCTGCGGCCAGGTCCAGGCCGAACGCAGGTAGCGTACCAGCCAGGGCAGGGCGCGCGGCAGGAAGTTCCAGCGCACGGCCAGCGGCCCCAGCGGGTCTTTCAGCCACGAGGGCACTTTTTTCCAGACACCCGGCGCGGCCGGCGGCAGGATGGAATGCGACGACAGCCAGCCGGCATTGCCGTAACTGGCCGCCTGCTGCCCGCCGGGTTCGCCGGCGTCGACCAGCGTGACGCGCAGCCCGGCGTTCAGGGCTTGCACGGCCGTGGCGGCGCCGACGGCGCCTGCGCCGATGATGACGACATGCTGGGGGGTGCTCATGTGGTGGCGGGTGCGTAATCGCGCGCGTGCGACTGGGCGCGCGGGTCCAGTTTGCAATGCAGGATAGCGGGTTTGCCCGATGCTACCGCACGTTCAAATGCGGCCGCGAAGTCTTCGGTGCGTTCCACGCGTTCGCCATGGCCCCCGAATGCCACCGCCATGGCGGCGAAATCGGGGTTGCGCAACTGCGTGCCCACCACGCGGCCGGGGTAGTCGCGTTCCTGGTGCATGCGGATGGTGCCGTACTGGCTGTTGTCCAGCACGATGACGATGATGGCGGCGTCGTACTGTACGGCGGTGGCGAATTCCTGGCCGTTCATCAGGAAGCAGCCATCGCCGGCGAAGGCCAGCACGGGCCGCTGCGGAAACTGCAGCTTGGCCATCACGGCCGCCGGCACGCCATAGCCCATCGAACCGCTGGTGGGTGCCAACTGCGTGCCATAGGTATGGAAGCGGTGGTGGCGGTGCAGCCAGCCTGCGTAGTTGCCCGCGCCGTTGCAGACCATGGCGTCGCGCGGCAGGCGTTCCTGCAGCCAGGCCAGCGCCTGGCCGTACTGGAAGCTGCCGGGCAGTTCGCGCGGGCTGCCGGTCCAGTCCAGGTAGTCGGCATGCGCCTGTCCGGCGCTGCCTTGCCAGGCGGGCGCCGCCGGCGCGGCCACTTGGTCCAGC
>NZ_JAJMLX010000163.1 GCF_020991325.1 Bordetella petrii
CCCCGCCTCGGGCGGCAGCGGCCGTGTCACAGGCCCAGCGCCGCAATGCCGGCCCGGGCGATCTCGGCGTCTTCGGACGATTTCACGCCCGACACCCCTACCGCGCCCACTACTTCGCCGTCGGCCACAATGGGCACGCCGCCTTCCAGCATGCCTTCCAGCAAGGGGGCGGACAGGAACGCCTGGCGGCCATTGTTGATGGTTTCTTCGTAAAGCCGCGATTCGCGGCGGCCCAGCGCCGCGGTTTGCGCCTTGGCCGGCGCGATGCGGCCGGAAATCGGCGCGGCGCCGTCCAGGCGCAGCAGACCCAGCGGGTGGCCGCCATCGTCGACGATGGCGATGGTGACCGCCCAGCCGTTCTTCACGGCATGAGTTTCGGCGGCCGCCAGCACTTGCTTGACGTCTTCGGCGGTCAGCGTGGGTTTGGTTTTCATTGCAGCGATTCCTTGATCTGTTCGAGTGAGGAGGGATCTTCGATGGTGGTGAGGTCGCCCGGGTCGCGCCCTTCGCATACCGCGACAATGGCGCGGCGCAGCACCTTGCCCGAACGGGTCTTGGGCAGGGCGGCCACGAACCGGATGCGGGCCGGCCGCGCCACCGCGCCCAGCTGTTCCTCCACCACGCGCATGATATCGCCTTCCAGCGCACGCGCGGCCTCGGCGCTGGCGGCCTGGCCGGGATCCTTCAGCACGGCGAAGGCCATCGCCACCTGCCCTTTCAGCGCATCGGCCACGCCCACCACGGCGCACTCCGCAATGCCGGCGTGGCTGTTGACGGACTCTTCGATCTCGCGCGTGCCAAGGCGGTGACCGGCCACATTGATCACATCGTCGGTGCGGCCCAGGATGAACCAGTACCCGTCTTCGTCGACACGGCCCCAGTCGAAGGTGGAATACAGCTGCCGGCCGGGAATGGAAGTGAAATAGGTTTGCACGAAGCGCTCGTCGTCGCCCCAGATGGTGGACATGGCGCCTGGCGGCAGCGGCGGCGCAATGGCCACCACGCCTTTCTCGCCCGGCCCCAGGTCGGCCCCGGTGGACTCGCTGACGATGCGCGCGTCGAAACCGTATACCGGGAACGACGGGCTGCCGAAACGCGTGGGCACGCGTTCCACGCCGGGTTGCGCCGAAAGAATGGGCCAGCCGGACTCGGTTTGCCAGTAGTTGTCGATGATGGGCTTGTCCAGCCCCTGCGAAATCCACTGCGCGGTGGGTTCGTCCAGCGGCTCGCCGGCCAGGTAAACCGCCCGCAATGACGACAGGTCGTGGCGCGACAGCAATTCGGGGGCCTGGCGCTTGAGCACTCGCACGGCCGTGGGCGCGGAGAACAGTGTGTTCACTTTGAAGCGCTCCACCAGCTTCCAGAGAATGGCGCCGTCGGGCCGTACCGGGGTGCCTTCGTACAGAATGGTGGCCTGCCCGCCGATCAGGGGGCCGTAGACAATGTACGAATGCCCCACCACCCAGCCTATGTCGCTGGTGCAGAAGTACGTATCACCTGGCTTGCCGTCGAACAGGTATTCCATGGACGAGGCCAGCGCCACCGCATAGCCGCCTACGTCGCGCTGCACCCCCTTGGGCCTGCCGGTAGTGCCCGAGGTGTACAGGATATAGCTGGGTTCGGATGATTCCAGCCACTGTACGGGCACGTGCGTGCCCTGGTGGCGCGCGCGCAGCCCGGCGTAGTCGTGGTCGCGCCCGGGCTGCAGCTGGCACGGCGCCAGCCCGCGGTTCAGCACGACAACGGCGCCAGGCGGCCGCGCGCACAGGCCCAACGCCTTGTCGAGCAAGGGCTTGTAGGGCACGACCTTGCCCGCGCGCGATCCGGCATCGGCCGACACCACCACCTTGGGCGCCGCATCGTCGATGCGCTGGGCGAGGTTCACCGAGGCAAAGCCGCCGAACACCACGGAATGCACGGCTCCCAGGCGCGCGCAAGCCAGCATGGTGAACACGGCCTCGGGGACCATGGGCATGTACAGCAGCACGCGGTCGCCGCGGCCCACGCCCTGTTCGCGCAGCATGGCGGCCACCGCGTTGACTTCATCGTGCAGTTGCTGGCGCGTGTACGTGATTTCTTGATCGACTTCGGTGGACACCCAGATCAGGGCCGGCTGGTCGGCCTGTTGCGGCAGCCAGCGGTCGACGGCGTTGTAGCAAAGATTGGTATGTCCGCCCACGAACCAGCGAGCAAAGGGCGGGCGCGAATAATCCAGCACCTGGTCGAAGGGCTGTTCCCAGTGGATACGCTCGGCCTCGTCGCGCCAGAACGCATCGCGGTCGTCGATGGAACGGCGATGGAAATCTCGGGTTTTCTGCATGGACTGTCTCCGGAGTGGCTTCGATTCTGCGATCTGTTGCCGCTATTGTGAACGCCAAAGCTTGCATCAGGCTTGCCAGCAATCATGGGGAATTCCCCATGCCGCGCGGCCCGCCGGTCACTAAATTTCCGTTTGAAATCGGGCATTTGCTAGAATCGCGGCAATTTCTCCAGCAACCGCGAGCCTCGCGGCTCCTTCGGGCAGGCATGCACCGGCAATTTGCGCGTACGGATTCCCCGAACAAACCAGGCCGTGGCCCGGCGCTGCTGGCCATCGGCCTGTGCGTGCTGCTTGCCGGTTGTGCGGGAAACAGCGGGCGCCGCGGCGCCGACGGCGACGCGCTCAGCCCCCAGGATCTGGCCCGCGCCTCGGCGTCCGCAGACCCCATCGGCGCGCTGGTCCAGCGCAAACTCAGCCGCGAACGGCAGCAAGCCATCGCCGACCCGCTCGTCAGCGAGGCCCTGGATCAATTGGGAGTGCGCTACCGCTATGGCGGCTCGTCGCCCGACACCGGCTTCGATTGCAGCGGGCTGGTCACCTATTCCGCCCAGCGCGCGCTGGGCCTGAAACTGCCGCGCAACTCGTCGGCCATGGCCCTGATGGGCACGGCCATCGATAAGAAACAGCTACAGCCGGGCGACCTGGTGTTCTTCAACACCCTGGGCCGGCGTTATTCGCACGTGGGCATTTATCTGGGCGACAACCGCTTCGTGCATGCACCCAGTTCGGGTGGCGTGGTGCGCATCGAAAAAATGACGATGGCCTATTGGACCAAACGCTACAACGGCGCGCGGCGCCTGGAAAGCGCCCTGGTGGCCGCCACCCGCGACAGCGGCACCCCGTAAAAAGCCGGGGAAATCCCCGGCCCGTCAGCCCGCCATCAGTGCATGGAACACAAGCCGCATTGCTGCAGGGCTTGCTGCATGCTGCACACCGAACGCCGACACGCCACCACCCGGATGCCACCGCGCTGGGCCGCGTTGCGGAAAGTCTTCATGACGTTGTGGCCCAGGAAATCGGTCAGCAGAATGACCAGTTGCGTGCCCGACGGCAACTGCAGCGTTTTCTTCTGGTGCGAAGGATCGCGCCCACTGATGTGATGCGTGATCGAGATGTTGTGGCCTTTCAGCAGGTCTGGAATATTTCCCAGCCTGTCCGCGCCCACTACTACTGCGCTAAGCGCTGTTGCCATGATATTGACTCCAGATCGTTGAGAAGTGGAGTTAATGATAATGATTCCTATTTTTTAGTCAACACAAATGAGATCGGTTCTTATTTAATTATTTTAATCGCCGACTGCCCGGGCATAGCATCCCTCATTGTCATCGCCCTGAAACAAAAACCCGGCCGGAGCCGGGCTTGCATGCGGGCGTCGGGCGCTCAGGCGCGGCTGCCCTGGACCGCTTCGGTGACCACGTCGCGCGTCAGGCTGGGCGCCATCATTTCCAGGAAGGTATAGACGTAATCACGCAGGAACACCCCTGCCTTCACGCCCACGCGCGTGGTGTGCGTGCCGAACAGATGGCCCACGGGCAGCCCCACCAGGTTGCCGTCGCGGCGCGGGTCGTAGGCCACCCCCGCGATAATGCCTATGCCCAGGCCCACGTCCACATAAGTCTTGATGACGTCGGCATCGATGGCTTCCAGCACGATATCCGGGTGGATGCCCTGGCTGGCGAACACTTCGTCTATCGTGGTGCGGCCGGTGAAGGCGCGGTCGTAGGTCACGATGGGATGCTCGGCCAACTGCGCCAGCGTAATGTTGCGGGCGGCGCTGGAGGTGAGCTCGGCCAGGGGATGGTCGGGCCGCACCACCACGGTATGTTCCCAGGCATATACGGGCAAGGTGGCCAGGCCCGGAGTCAGGGCCAGCGATTCGGTCGCCAGCGCCAGGTCGGCCTGCTCATGCAGCACCATCTCGGCCAATTGCGCCGGGCTGCCTTCCGCCAGCGACAAATGCACTTTGGGAAACTGCTTGCGGAACCCGGGAATGACCCGTGGCAGCAGATACCGCGCCTGGGTGTGGGTGCAGGCAATCACCAGGCCACCCTCGTCGCGGCGGGCGAACTCGTCGCTGACTTTTTTCAGGTTGTCGACCTCGCGCATGATGCGGTCGATGACCTGCGACACCGCCAGGCCGGGCTTGGTCAGCCCCTTGATGCGCTTGCCATGCCGCTCGAAAATCTTGATGCCCAGCTCATCCTCGAACTCGATGATGGCCTTGGATACGCCGGGCTGCGACGTATACAGCATGCGCGCCGCTTCAGTCAGGTTGAAGTCCCGGCGGATGGTCTCGCGCACGAATCGGAATTGCTGCAGGTTCATGATGGCCCCTGATAGATCGGCCAATTATAGGTAATATAGAACCTGTTTTATATTATTTCTGGTTATAACCTTAGAGGGACAGCCAAGCCGGAAGGGCCGTTCCCAAGATCTGCGCCTGACCATGGCGCTACCTTAGCCGCCGCGGCGAGTCTGCGCCGCCGCTACCAGGTGTCCGGCTCCCGCCAGGGTGCCAGACATCGTCTAACTAAGACCGTCGTGGCACACAACGGTGTCCGGCACCTTCGGAGCCGGACACCCGGCAGTACCCCTGCAAAGCGCCCGCTTGCTTCGCGCTCAGCGCATCGAGATCGTGGTGTTGACCGTGCGGCCATGCGCCGACCAGCGCGCAGTGACCGTCTTGGTCTGGGTCCAGAAACTGACGGCCTGCTTGCCATTGGGACCCAGATCGCCCAGCTTGGAGCCGCGCGAGCCGGTGAAACTGAACCACGCCACCGGCACGGGAATGGGAATGTTGATTCCCACCTGGCCCACGTCGATGTTGTTCTGGAAGAAGCGTGCCGCGCCGCCGTCCTGGGTGAACAGCGCCACGCCATTGCCGTTGGGGTTGCGGTTGATGAACTCGACCGCGTCTTCCAGAGTGTCCACGCCCACCACGCACAGCACCGGCCCGAAGATTTCTTCGGTGTAGATGGTCATGTTCTCCGTCACGCCCTCGAATACAGTGGGGCCCACGAAATTGCCCTGCTCGAAGCCCGGCACCGTCAGGTTGCGGCCATCCAGCAGCAGCTTGGCGCCTTCATCCACGCCTTGCTGGATCAGGCCCTCGACGCGCTTCTTGGCATTGGGCGACACCAGGGGGCCCAGGTCGGCTTCCCGGTCGGTGCCGGCATTGACTTTCAGGCGCTTGGCGCGCTCGACGAAGTCGGGCAGCCAGTTGCGCGCCTCGCCCACCAGCACGGCCACCGAGGCGGCCATGCAGCGCTGGCCCGCGGCGCCGAAAGCCGCGCCCACCAGTTGATTCAGCGCCACTTCGGGGTCGGCATCGGGCAGGATCACGCAGTGGTTCTTGGCGCCCATCATGGCCTGGCAGCGCTTGCCGGCGTTGGAGGCACGGTGGTAGATCTCGGAACCCACCCGGGTCGAGCCGATGAACGACACGGCCTTGATGTCGGGGTGCTCGCACAGGCCGTTGGCGATCTCGGGCCCGCCATGCACCACGTTCAGCACGCCCGGCGGCAGGCCGGCTTCCAGCGCCAGCTGGGCCAGGAACAGCGACGAGGTCGGATCCTGCTCGGACGGCTTGAGCACGAAGGTATTGCCGCACGCGATGGCAATGGGAAACATGAAGCACGGCAGCATCACGGGGAAGTTGAACGCCGTAATGCCGGCGCACACGCCCAGCGGCTGGATCAGGGTGTAGACGTCGATGCCCCCGGCGGCGTTCTCGGCGTATTCACCCAGCTGCAGGTTGGCGATCGAGCAGGCATGCTCCACCACTTCCAGGCCCCGGCCCACTTCGCCTTCGGCGTCGGGCAGTGTCTTGCCGTGTTCGCGGGTGATCATCTCGGCCAGCTTGCCGGTGTTCTCGCGCAGCAGCTGCTGCAGCTTCAGCATGACCCGCATGCGCGCGCCCTGGCCGGTATTGCGCCAGGTCTGGAAAGCCTCTTTGGCGTTGGCCACCGCCAGGTCCAGTTCCTCGCGCGTGGCGAAGGGAACGCGGGCGACTGCTTTCTGCGTGGCCGGGTCGATCACGTCGCGCCATTCAGTCGTCTTGGATTGCACGAGCTGGCCGCCGATCAGCAGCGGTACGCTGGGAACTTCACTCATGAGTTGCTCCTCGTAGATAAACGGATTCAATCGGGGAAGCGCGTAGCGCTTCGAAAATGGGATTCATCATTTCAACAGCGGGCAGGTCGAGTCTGCCAGCGGCTGGAAGGCCTCCTGGGCCGGAATGGTGGCGATCAGCCTGGAATAGTCCCAACCGCCCTTGGATTCACCCGGCTTCTTCACTTCGTACAGGTACATGTCGTGGATCACGCGGCCATCGGGCCGGATGCTGGCATTGCGCATGATCGGATCCTTGATGGGCAGTTCGCGCATCTTGTCGGCCACCGCCCGGCCGTCGGTGCTGCCCGTGGCCGCCACGGCCCGCAGATAGTGCAGCACGCTGGAATACACGCCGGCCTGGGTCATGGTGGGCTTCAGGCCGCGGAATGCTTTTTCAAAGCGGCCGGACCACGCGCGCGTGGCATCGTCGTAGTCCCAGTAGAAGCCATCCACGTAAGACAGCCCCTGGGCGTTCTCCAGGCCCAGCGCGCGCAGGTCGGACAGGAAGATCAGCAGCGACACCAGCCGCTGGCCGCCTTCGACAATACCGAATTCGCGGGCCTGCTTGACGGCATTGACCGTGTCCTGGCCGCCGTTGGCCAGCGCCACCACCTGCGCCTGCGAGCTTTGCGCCTGCAGCAGGTACGACGCGAAATCGGGCGCATTCAGCGGATGGCGCACCGAACCGGCCACGTTACCACCCAGTGCCTTGACGGCCTTGGTAGTATCGGCCTCCAGCGAATGCCCGAAAGCGTAGTCCACCGTAATGAAGTACCAGGACTTGCCGCCGGCGCGTACCGTGGCCTTGGCGCCACCGGCCGATTGCGAATACGTATCGAACATCCAGTGAAAACCCACCGGCGAACATTCTTTGTTGGTCAGCGCCGTGGTGGCGGGGCCCGAGAACATCACCACCTTGTTCTTTTCGCGCGCAATGCCCTGCACCGCCAGCGCCACCGCAGAATTGGTCAGGTCGGCGATGGCCGTAACGCCGTCCCGGTCGAACCATTCGCGTGCCCGCGAAGCCCCCACGTCGGCCTTGTTCTGGTTGTCGGCCGACACCAGTTCTATTTTCATGCCCTTGCACTCGGCGGCCAGGCAGTCGTCAATGGCCAGTTGGGCCGCCGCCACCGAACCCGGGCCGCCCATGGCCGCGTACGTGCCCGACATGTCCGTCAGGACGCCGATCTTGACAGGGGGTTGCTCGGCCGCCATGGCCGGGCCCGCCAACAGGGCGCCCAGGCACAAACCTGCGGTCAGCCCGCGAGCGTGCAGTTTCATGATTTGTCTCCGGTGATAGTTATTGGTGTCGCGGCGGGCCCCTGGCGGGTCCAGCCCGCCTAGTGTAGATGTGTAAAAATCTTCAAGCAACAGCACAAATTGCACATTCGTTGTGCATAAATAACCAAGGAAACCCACATGCTGGATTGGGATAGCCTGCGCTATTTCCTGGAGGTGGCACGCACTCAGCGCGTCAGCGCGGCGGCTCGGAAACTGGGGGTGGAACACACCACGGTGTCGCGCCGCATCCGCGCGCTGGAAGCCGAGCTGGACTCTTTGCTGTTCGAAAAATCGCGCAGCACCGGGTTCGTGCTGACCGACGACGGCCACCGGCTGTTCGTCTACGCCGAGCAAATGGAAAGCGCGGTGCACACCGCGCGCGAAAACCTGTCGGGCATCGGGCAGGCACTGTCGGGCCACTTGCGCATCGGCGCCACCGAGGGCTTCGGCAGCTACGTGCTGACGCCACTGGCGGCCGACTTCCAGCGCCGCTACCCACACATCACCCTGGACATCCTGCCCGTGCCGCGCTTTGTCAGCCTGTCCAAGCGCGAGGCCGACCTGGCCATCACCATCGAACGCCCGCAACGCGGGCCTTATGTGTGCACCAAGCTGTGCGACTACACGCTGCGGCTTTACGGCACGCCGCAGTATCTGGGCCGGCATGCGCCCATCGGCACGCGCGCCGACCTGGCCCACCATACTTTCATCGGCTACGTGGATGAACTGCTGTTCAGCGAACGGCTGCGCTACCTGGAAGACGTGCTGCCAGACAGCCGCGTGACGCTGCGCAGCACTAGTGTGATCGCGCAATATCACGCGGCGCTGCAGGGGCGGTCACTGGCCATTCTGCCCTGCTTCATCGCGGCGCAAGACCCCCGGCTGGTGCCGGTGCTGGAAGCAGACATCGCCATCACGCGCAGTTTCTGGATGTACTGTCACGAAGACCTGCACAAGCTCAAGCGCATGGCCGTGCTGTGGGACTTCATGCGCCGGTCCATCATGCGCAATACCGAATTGCTGGCGGGCCGCCAGGGCGCGATGCGCTATTTGCCGTGAACCTGGGCCTGCTTGGGCGCCTTCACGCGCAGGCGCCGCATCAACAGATAGACCGCCAGGCCCAGCACCACCACATGCACCGCCCAGATACCCACCCCGAAGGGCAGCTTGCCGCCGCTGATCCAGGCACGCGACAGGTTGATCAGGTTCATGTACAGCAGCCCCACCATGCCCGCGATGAGCAGGTCGCCCGAACGGCCCAGGCGCGGGTTCACCGCCCCCAGCGGAATGGCCAGCAGCGCCAGGTTCAAGGCCGCCAGCGGCATGGCCACGCGCCACATGATCTGGGCCCACGAACTATCGGTATCGTCGGCAATCAGTTGCAGCGTGGGGCGGGCCTTGCTGGAACGCTCGGCGGCCGCGCGCGCTTCGGCGATGGGGTCGCCGGAACGGCTTTCCAGGCGCACGCCGTATTTGTCGAAATCCACCAGGCGGATCTCGGGCGTGCCGGGTTTCAGGTCGTAGCGATGGCCGCGGCCCAGCACCAGGAAGCGGTCGCCGTTGGGTTCGGTCTGGATGCGGGCGCCGCTGGCCGTCATTACGCTGTGCCATTCGGGGCCGATTTCCCGGGCGAACACATTACCCAACTCGTCTTCGGGGCTGGCCGGTTCCTCGGCGAAAAATACCCGCGCACCCTCATTCGATTCAGCGAACTGGCCGGCGGTGACTTTCGACAGGTCGGAGCGCTGTTCGAAGCGTTCGCGGTATTCCGCGATCTGGCGATACGCCCAGGGAGACGCAACCAGGGTCAGCACGGCGGTGACCACGGCCACGGGCACGGCCACGCGCAGCACCGGGCGCAGCCAGTCGGCCAGCGACAGGCCGCTGGCGAACCACACCACCATTTCCGATTCGCGATAATTGCGGGTAACGGTGGTAAGCACCGCGATGAACAGCGACACCGCCAATACCGTGGGCAATGCCGTAATGGTGGAAAACGCCGCCAGGCCCAGCACCACGTCGGCACCGATGGTGCCACCGGCGGCCTCGCCCAGCAGGCGCACCAACAATACGCTGAGCCACACCACTACCAGCGTGGAAAACACCACGCCCGCATGACTGGTGATCTCTGAGACGACAGACCGTTTGAATAGAGACATGTGAAAATATGCGGGATAATCAACCGCACTGCACCACGCACACGGGAATCCTCCATGGAATTTAGCACACAGACCACCGCCTCCCTGCATCAGATCAAGACCGCCGCACTGGCCGTGGGCGTGTACGCCGACGGCGAACTCAGCCCCGCGGCCGACATCATCGATCGCGCCAGCAACAACGCCGTGCGCAATGTCGTGAAGGCCGAATTCCGCGGCCGCGCGGGCGCCACGCTGGTGCTGCGTGCCCTGCCCGGCGTATCGGCCCAGCGCGTGGTGCTGGTGGGGCTGGGCAAGCAAGGCGAATACGGCGCGCGCGCGCACGCCGCGGCCGAAC
>NZ_JAJMLX010000164.1 GCF_020991325.1 Bordetella petrii
GGCGCTTGGCCAGTTCGTCAGACACCACCCGGGCCACGATGTCCGTGGCGCTGCCGGGCGAGAAGCCTACATACATCTTGATGGGTTTGTCGGGATAGCCCTCCGCCAGAGCCGGGGGTACCCCGCTGCAGGCAACCGCAAGGGCGGTTGTCAGGACGCGCACGCTGCCAAGCATGATTTGTCTCCTGTCATGTCATTTGTCAGGGCATGCTAGCTCTGCTTTGCCAATTGATCAACTATTTAGTTTTTAGAAGGTAATTTTTAGGTTTGTTATTTGTTTATTTTTTAGTAATCTAAAAAGTAGACTATTTTCACATTGCACGATGGCAGCCGTATCCTGCGGGGCGCGCCTTTACATTCCAGGAGTTCGAAAATGTCTGATCCTCGCCATCCGGCCCTCGGAAACGGGCCGCTGAGCGGTTACCGGGTCCTCGAGCTCGGCTCGACGGTGGCTGGTCCTTTTTGTGGCCGGCTGCTGGCGGATTTCGGCGCCGACGTCATCAAAGTCGAGCCGTTGGGCGGTGATCCCGTGCGAACCATGGGCAAGCAGTGCGACAACCAGTCGCTATACGCGGCAAGCATCCTGCGTAACAAATCGCTCGTGTCCATCGACTTGCGATCGCCGGCCGGGCAGGGCATCGTGCGCCGCCTGGCGGAACAGTGCGACGTCGTCATCGAGAACTTCCGTCCTGGCGGGCTCGAGAAATGGAACCTGGGGTACGAAGCCCTGTCCGCCATCAATCCGCGCATCATCATGGCGCGCATCAGCGGTTTTGGGCAAAACGGCCCATATAGCGAGCGTCCGGGCTATGGGGTAATTGGTGAAGCAGTCAGCGGGCTTCGCCACGTGACGGGCGACCCGGACCGCCCACCCACCCGCGCGGCAGTCTCGCTGACGGACTGCCTCACCGGCCTGTATGCAGCCTTTGGCATCCTGATGGCGGTACTGGCGCGGCAAAGCACCGGCAAGGGGCAGTACATCGATGCCGCCTTGTACGAATGCGCCTTCAGCATCATGGAACCCCATGTGCCGGCTTTCGACAAACTAGGTCTGGTGGCGCAGCGGGCCGGTTCGCGGCTGCCGGACAGCACGCCCAACAACCTGTATCCCACAGGCGATGGCGACTACATCCACATCACGGCAATGGCCGATGCCGTGTTCGGCCGGTTGCTGCACGCCATGGGCCAACCGGAGTTGGCGGAAGATCCACGGTTTTCCAGCCCCCGCGCGCGCGCGACGAACGAAGCTGACCTGGATCGCGCGATCACCGCATGGACCACCACGCTTACCCTTGAACAGCTGGAAGCTGCGCTGGCCCTGGCCGAGGTGCCGGCCACCCGTATCTTCACCATGCAAGACATTTTCCGCGATGCGCACTTCAAGGCCCGCGACATGTTGGTGGACTTGCCGCACGATCGGCTCGGGTCGGTGAAAGTCGCCGGGGTGGTGCCCAAGCTGTCGGAAACACCTGGCCGCTTGCGCCGGGCCGGCGGCGTGGTGGGGCGCGACACTCAGCAGATCATGGCGGATATCGCCGGCTATGCCCCCGAAGAAATCGAGGCGTTGATCCAGGCGGGCATTGTCCGCGCCGCGGCAGCCGAACCGGACGCCAGCGTTTCGCGGGTTCCGCAACAGTAGTCCATGACAAAGGAAGCGCAATGTTCCAAAAAGTGATCGTCGCCAATCGGGGCGCCATTGCCAGCCGCCTGATCCGCGCCTTGCGCGCGATGGGGATCCGATCCGTGGCGGTGTATTCCGAAGCTGATGCCGGGGCTCCGTACCTGGCGCAGGCTGATGAGGCGCACGCCATCGGGCCGGCGCTGGCGCGCGACAGTTACCTGGACCAGGATGCCTTCATTGATCTGATCAAGCGTACTGGTGCCGACGGACTGCATCCCGGCTATGGGTTCCTGGCCGAGAACGCGGCGTTCGCACGTCGCGTCAACGCCAGCGGCGCGACGTTCATCGGGCCGTCGGCCCACTGGATCGATGCCATGGGCCACAAGACCCGGGCGCGGGCGCTGGCGGAAAAGCATGGCTTGCCGGTGGGCAAGGGGTCGCCCATTCTGTCGGGCGACGATGCGCTGATGCAGCAGTACGCACAGGAAATCGGTTATCCGGTGTTGATCAAACCCGCCGCGGGGGGCGGCGGTATCGGCATGCTGGTGGCCCGCGATTCTGTCGAACTCGGCGTCATGGCCGAAAAAGCCCGCTCGCTGGCCATGCGCGGGTTCTCTAATGCGGAAATCTACCTTGAACAATATCTGCAACGCCCACGGCATATCGAGTTCCAGCTTCTGGGCGACAAGACCGGCCGGGTGAGGCACTTGTTCGACCGCGATTGCTCGCTGCAGCGGCGGCATCAGAAAATTATCGAGGAAGCCCGCGCGCCCGCGGCCGACAGGGGCAAGATCGATGCGCTGGCCCGCCACCTGGCCGATACGTTCTCGCAGTTGGGCTACGACAACATCGGCACGGTCGAAACCCTGATGAGCCAGCAGGGCGATTTCCACTTTCTGGAAATGAACACGCGCCTGCAGGTCGAGCATGGCGTGACGGAAGCGATTACCGGCGTAGACCTGGTGCGCGCGCAAATCCAGGCCGCGGCCGGCCTGGCGCTGGATGATTTCCTGCCGGCGGATATCCAGGCCCGAGGTCATGCCATCGAAGCCCGTGTCTATGCGGAAGATTCCCGGCGCTTCCTGCCGTCATGCGGGCAGCTCAAGGTATACCGCCCGCCGCGCGGCCTGCGGGTGGAGACCGGCTACGCTGAAGGCCAGTCGGTTACGCCGCACTACGATCCCATGCTGGCCAAGCTGATCGCGCATGCCGATACGCGCGTCGCAGCCATCGACCAGTTGCTGGCGGCGCTGGACGAGTTCGAGATAGATGGCGTGAAGACCAACCTGGATGCGTTGCGTGTGTTGTTGCGCAACGATGCATTTCGCCAGGGCGATGTACACACGGGGCTGGTGCAGGAAGTGGTTCTGGACGCTGCCAGGAAGGCGCCTGCCCCGGCGCTCGCCTAATGTTGGCAGGGATACGCCTTGCCCAGCGCCTCGACGACGATGCCGGCGGCCGGCTCGGACCGGCGCGCTTCGGGCAGGTCGGCCAGGTAGTCGAGCACGGGGGCCGGCATGGCTTCCATGTCCAGCCCCGATGCCGGGCACCACTGCTTGCCCGTGGCGCTGTCGGCAATGCCCAGGATGTACGAGGTGGCCATCAAGGTAGACAGCATGGTGCGCTGCGCCGGGTCTTTTACCCAGGAAGCCAGGCTGCCTTGCATGATGCCGTCGTAGAGTTCCTGGGCCGTGATGGGGCGGTAAGGCTCCGCTGGCGGCTGGGCGGCATACGCGATGGAAGCGGCCGACACTGCGCCGAGCACGAGCGTGGCCAGGCGGCGGCGTGCGCGCTGGGTCATGTTCGAAGTCCTGATCCTGGTGGGGCGGGAGCCCATGTTATCAGGGCTGGCGAGTCATGCCGTCCGCCTTCACCGGATCTCCGGGTACCCGCGCGCGAGCGCCGCCTGCTCCATATCCACCAACGCTGAATAGCGCACGGGATCGGGCCGCACGAAGCGCGCCACGTGCGCATTGCGCAGCAGCGTCGCGTCGCGCGGGTCTTTGTGCAGGATGAGCAGCGCCTGCGACAGGCGCGCCGCGACCGCGGCATCCACGTCGGGCCCCGCCACCAACAGGGGGTTCGGGGTCCACGGCGTATAGGCCAGGGTGCGCAGCCCGGCCAATGCGCCGGGATCGTGCGCGCGCAGCAGGTCCAGGTACCAGCTGTCCACGGCGGTCAGGTCGATTTCCTTGTCCGTCAGCGCGCGCAGCAGCCCGCGCGGGTTGCCATAAGGCCCCTTGGAGGCGGAGAACCGCGAGCCGCCGGCGGGCAGCCGCCGCGCCAATACCGCGCGCGGCGCGTTCCAGCCGGATTGCGAGTCGCGTACCATCCAGCCGTAACGGCCGCCGGCCGTGTCGGCCAGGGTGCGCCATGGGCTGTCGGCGCGCACCAGGAACTCGCTGCGATAACGCGCCCGGCCCCGGTAGGCCGGCCAGTCCGGGACCACGCCCGCGATGGGAATGTAGGCGCGCCCGGCCTGCAAGGCCATCGCGAAAGGCCATCCGCACATGAACGCGCCGCACAGGCCGGGTTGGTTCCACAGTTCGCCGATGGGCGCTGGCCAACCGTGTTCCACGAACCGCACTTCCAGGCCGGCCCGCGCGTGGGCGGATCGCAGCAGCGCGTGCCATGCGTCGCGCGCCGCGGGGGCCGCGTCGTACATGCGGGTCGAGGCAATCAGTTCCATGGCGCAGCGCCTAGGCGAACTTCAGCGTCTGGCCCAGGCCCATCTTGCGGGCTTTCTCGAGCATGGCGTGGCCCAGCGCGATGTCGGTGGTGGACAAGCCCCGGTGCCAGAACAGGATGGTTTCGTCGTCGCGTTCGCGCCCCGGCTTTATTCCCGCCACGATCTGGCCCAGTTCGGCGTGCAGGTTCTCCTGGGTGATGCGGTCGCTGTCGACGTGGGCGCGCAGCGCACCGTAGGGCAGGCCCTTGCGGCATTGGCCCCAGTCGTCCACGACGACCTTGCTCATGATGTCGGTCAGGCTCAGCTCTACCGCGCTCATGGTGCCGTAGGGCATGACCAGGGCGCCGGGCTTGATCCATTCCGTCTTGAGCAGCGGTGTGGGCTCGGGCAGACGCGAGGCCTCGACGATGATATCGGCGCCGCGCACGCACGATTCCCAGTCGTCCACCACCTTGACCGGCTTGCCCAGGTCTTGCGACAGGCGTTCGCCGAAGGCTTGCCGGCTTTCGGGGCGGCGCGAATGCACACGGATCTCGTCGAAGTTGTACAGGCTGTCCAGCAGGCGCACATTCCAGTACGAGGTACCGCGCGAACCAATGTGGCCCAGCACCTTGCTGTGCTTGGGCGCCAGGTATTTGGCGCCCAGCGCGGTGACGGCGCCGGTGCGCATGTCGGTGATGGCGGTGGCATCCACCACGGCCAGCGGCTTGCCGTTGACGGGGTCGAACAGGTTCAGCAGCGCCATCTCGGACGGCAGGTCGACCTTGTAGTTGTCGACGAAGTCGCTTACCACTTTCACGCCGGCGACGTGCAGGGGTTCGATATAGCCGCGCAGCACATTGAAGTGCCCCTTGGCCGAGGATTCGGGCACCAGGTGCATGCGCGGCTCGATGACCGTCTTGCCGCGGCCCTGCGCGTCCAGCGCGCTTTCCACGGCCGCCAGGATCTCGGCGTCGGTCAGGGCCAGCGCGCGTACGTCGGGGCCGTTAAGGTAGGTGATGTCGATGGACTGCATGGTGTCTCCTCGGTTATTGAATGGGCTGGATGCCGGCTTTCTTGACTATTTCCGCCCACTTGCGGGCCTCGTCCTGGATCGTGCCGGCAAAATCGGCGCGGCTGGAGCCGGCCGGCGTCACGCCCAGGCCGGCGAACTTCTGGCGCACGGTTTCCTGGCCGACTGCGGCGGCGATGTCGGCCTGCAGCTTGTCGAGGATCTCGGGCGAAACCTTGGCGGGCGCCACGATGCCGTACCACGAGGTCACGTCGAAGCCGGGGTAGCCGCTCTCGGCCACGGTGGGCACGTCCTTCAGCTGCGGCAGGCGCTCGGGGCCGGCCACCGCCAGGGCGCGCAGCTTGCCGGCCTGGATCTGCGGCAGCACGGTGGATACACCGGCGAACATCATGTCGACGTTGCCGGCCACCACGTCGTTCACCGCGGCAGCCATGGCGTTGTACGGAATGTGGCGGGTGACGATGCCGGCCGACTGGTTGAGCAGCTCGCCCGCCAGGTGGGCGCCGCTGCCGGGCCCCGGCGACGAATAGTTCAGCTTGTCGGGATGCTGACTCGCGTATTCCACCAGTTCCTTGAAGGTCTTGGCGGGCACGCGGTCGTTCACCACCAGCACGTTGGGCGAGGTGGCCAGCATGGTCACCGGCGCGAAGTCCCTGGCGGTGTCGAAGGGCAGCTTGGTATAGAGCAGGGGGTTGACGGTCAGGTTGCCCGCCGGCGCCAGCGCCAGCGTATAGCCGTCGGGCTTGGCGCGGGCAACGTAGTCCATGCCGATATTGCCGGACGCCCCGACCTTGTTCTCGATAATGACCGGCACGCCCCATTTGTTGCTGAGTTCCTGTCCGACGATGCGGGGCAGCGCGTCGGCGATGCCGCCCGCGCCGAAGGGCACGACGATGGTAACGGGCCGGTCGGGGTACTTGCCGCCGGCGGCGTAGGCCCCCGACGTGGACAGCGCGCCGGCCAGGATGGCGGCGGTCATGCGGATGACGAGAGATGTGTTCATGGTTTTCCCCTGTGCAGATCTCGCTGCTGTATCGGGCCGGCGCCTACTGTTCGGCGTCGCGGTCCCTTTCAAGAAAGCGGTCGGCGCGAGCAATGTCGTCGGCCAGCCGCCGGTCTTCCGACAGGAACGGCACTTGCCTGCGGAATGCCGCGAGCAATGCGCCGGTGCCCGTACCCACGCCACGTTGCGCATCGGCGCGGGTGCGCAAGTCCACTGCCTGTGCCGCGTGGATCAGCTCGATGCCCAGCAGGGTGCGCAGCAGGCGCGCCTGCTGGCCGACGCGCTGCGCCGCCAGCGGTGCATTGGTGGCTACGTCTTCAATATTGCCGGCGACGGCCAGTGTGTCCGAGGACACCGGGTGCGACAGCGCGCGGATCTCGGTGGCCAGCGCCGATACGGGCTTCTGGATAGTGGTGTAGGCCAGCGTCTTGCCGTCGGGGGCCAGGAAGCGCGACAGTTTCGTGAAGGTGGGATCGCCCATGCGCAGCACGCGCTGCGCCGACGACTGGGCCACGTGCGAAAGCGCCACGCCCACCGCTTCCAGCGGTACAACCCACACGGTAGGGTCGAAGCCGGCGCTGGGCAGGATGGCGCCGCGCACCTGTCCCTGCGTGACGTAGTAGCGTGCCTCTTGCGGGCTGGCGCCCGCGGGCGGGGCCGCGTCCAGCGCCACGGTGGGGTTGTCGTCCGAACTGTTGATCTGGATCGCCAACTGGGCGTCCAGCTGGCGCAACGCTTCGCGCGCCGCGCCGTGCACCTGGCTGACGGTGCGGAAACTCAACGGATCCTGCAGCGGCCGCTGATCGTCAACCTGCCACAGCGCGCTGCCTTCCAGCATGGCCAGGATGCGCCGCGCCGTTTGCATTTGCCCCGCATAAGGACGCTGGCCCTGGGTGGCCGCCAACAGCGGCGCCACATTGCCATTCAGGCCCTCGAGCGACAGGGCGGCCACTTCGTCGGCGCGGTCCAGCATCCGTTGCGCGTCGTGCGCGGCCAGGATGGCCAGTGCCGCGCCGTAGGCATTCGAGCTGAGCAGCGACAGCGAATCCTTGGCATAAGGCTTGACGGGCTCGATGCCGGCCTGGCGCATGGCCTCGGCCGCCGGCAGGGTCTTGCCGTTCACCTGGACCTGTCCTTCGCCCATCATAGCCAGGCCGATCTGCGGCAGGATGGTGATGTCGGCCTGGCCCACCGAGCCCTGGCCCAGCACCACGGGCGTCAGGCCCTTGTTCAGGAAGGCCTGGTACTGGCGGACCAGCGGCGGGCTCATGCCGGTGCCGCCGAACAGCGCGGTGTTCAGGCGCACCAGCATGGCGGCGCGCACGGCCTCGGCGGGGGCCGGCTGGCCGTAGGCCACCGTATGCGACAGCAGCATGCGGTGGTTGAAGGCCTCGGACAGGGCACGCGCTTCGTCCGAGAGCGTGTCGCCGGAGAAAATGGTCTGGTCCTTGTTCTGCCCCACGCCTCGGTTCAGGCCGTAGACGGGCTGGCCCAGCCGCCCGTATTCCAGCAGCAACGCGTGCGAACGTTCCACGCGTTGCCAGGCGCCTTCCGTGGGCCCCACGGGGCGGCCGCCGCGCGCCACTTCGATGACTTGCGCGGTGGTAAGCGTGCGGCCGTCCAGCGCCAGCGGCGCCCGTTGTGCAGGCGCCCCAGCCGTCGACGTGGCCGAGGCGCCGGAACCGTCGGCGGCCCAGGCTTGCGGAACATGCCAGGCACCCGTTGCCATGGCCAGGGCCAGGGCAGTCGCGCCGACTCCGCGGCGGCAAGCCCGCGGCAACAGTCTCAATGCGGTCGGTAGGGAATAGCGCATCACGACTCCTGGTAAATGGAGATGGCTGGAACTACGGCTTGAGCATGGGCAGATCCAGGCCGACGGCCTGGGCGCACTCGATGGCGATGTCGTAGCCGGCGTCGGCATGGCGCATCACGCCGGTGGCCGGATCATTGCGCAGCACGCGCGCCAGGCGCTGGTCGGCCTCGGCCGTGCCGTCGCACACGATGACCACCCCGGCATGCTGCGAGAAACCCATGCCCACGCCGCCGCCGTGGTGCAGCGACACCCAGGTGGCTCCGCCGGCGGTGTTCAGCAGGGCATTCAGCAGCGGCCAGTCGGATACGGCGTCGGATCCGTCGCGCATCGATTCGGTTTCGCGATTGGGGCTGGCCACCGAGCCCGAATCGAGATGGTCGCGGCCGATGACAATGGGAGCGCTCAGTTCGCCGTTGCGCACCATCTCGTTGAAGGCAAGGGCCAAGCGGGCACGGTCGCGCACGCCCACCCAGCAGATGCGCGCCGGCAGTCCCTGGAAAGCAATGCGCTCGCGCGCCATGTCCAGCCAGTTGTGCAGGTGCTTGTCGTCGGGGATCAGTTCCTTGACCTTGGCATCTGTCTTGTAAATGTCTTCCGGGTCGCCCGACAGCGCGGCCCAGCGGAACGGCCCGATGCCTTCGCAGAACAGCGGGCGGATATAGGCAGGCACGAAACCGGGAAAATCGAAGGCATTGGCCACGCCTTCTTCCAGCGCCACCTGCCGGATGTTGTTGCCGTAGTCCAGCGTGGCGGCGCCGCGCTGCTTCAGTTCCAGCATGGCGCGCACGTGCACCGCCATGGATTGCCGGGCCGCCGCCACGACGGCCGCGGGATCATCCTGGCGCTGGTCGCGCCAGCGCTGCATCGTCCAGCCCTGCGGCAGATAGCCGTTCAGCGGGTCATGGGCCGAGGTCTGGTCGGTGACGCAGTCGGGTGTGATATTGCGGCGCACCAGTTCCGTCACGATGTCGGCCGCGTTGCCCAGCAGGCCCACCGAGACCGCGCGGTTCTCGCTACGCGCCTGTTCGATGATGGCCAGTGCTTCGTCGAGCGAAGTGGCCTTGACGTCGATGTAGCGGGTGCGCAGCCGGAAATCGATGCGCGATTCGTCGCATTCCACCGCGATCATGCTGAAGCCGGCCATGGTTGCGGCCAGCGGCTGCGCCCCGCCCATGCCGCCCAGGCCCGCGGTCAGAATCCAGCGGCCGTTGGGCTTGCCGCCGAAGTGCTGGTTGGCGACCGCGTAGAAAGTTTCGTAGGTGCCCTGCACGATGCCCTGCGAACCGATGTAGATCCAGCTGCCGGCGGTCATCTGGCCGAACATCATCAGGCCTTTGCGGTCGAGCTCGTGGAAGTGTTCCCAGGTGGCCCAGTGCGGTACCAGGTTGGAATTCGCCAGCAGCACGCGGGGCGCGTCGGCGTGCGTCTTGAAGACGCCCACCGGCTTGCCGGACTGGATCAGCAGGGTTTCGTCGGCTTCCAGGCGGCGCAGTACTTCCAGGATCTTGTCATACGACTGCCAGTCGCGGGCCGCGCGGCCGATACCGCCGTACACCACCAGCTCGTGAGGGTGTTCGGCCACTTCGGGGTCCAGATTGTTCTGGATCATGCGGTAGGCAGCCTCGATCAGCCAGTTCTTGCAGGTGAGGGTGCTGCCGCGCGGGGCGCGGATGCTGCGTGAGGCGTCGTGGCGGGCGGGGGTGTGGGCGCTCATGGCGTGTCTCCGTCGGGTTTCTATTTATGCGGGGTGGCTCGGGCCGCTTGCGCGGACACCGTGGCATAGCCGCTCAGGCGGTACGAGTTGCCCGGATGGATCAGGCGGGCGAAAGTCGCGATGTGGGGGGCCGTCCAGGTGCGCCGCAGCACCTGCAGGCAGGCCTGCGGGCCTTGCAGGCCCAGCCAGCCCGCCACCTCGTCGTTGGCCAGGATGGCCTCGATGGTGTGCTCCACCGCCGTCAGGGGCGCGACGCGGCTCAGATAGGCATTGGGTGTTTCGCGGCTGAAGTCTTGTTCCAGGTATCCGGGCGCGGCCTGCGGGTTGACG
>NZ_JAJMLX010000165.1 GCF_020991325.1 Bordetella petrii
AATCCATCGCCGAACTTGGCTTCGTGCGCAATGACGCCGCCCGCCAACTCCGCGCCGGTCAAAGCCGGACCATCGGGCTTATCGTCCTCGACGTCGGAAACCCCTTCTTCTCTTCCGTGGCCCGTGCTGCCGAAGATGCCGCAACCGCGCTGGGCAGCGTGGTGCTGGTGGGCGCAGGCCCCGGCGATCCGGGGCTGCTGACCCTGAAAGCGCTGCGCGCCCTGAACGAGGCCGACGTCATTCTCTACGACCGCCTGGTCAGCCCCGCGGTACTGGCGCTGGCCCGCCGCGACGCCGACCGCGTGGCCGTGGGCAAGCGTCCCGGCGAAAACCACGACGCCACTCAGTCGCGCATCCACGCGCTGCTGGTGGAGCACGCCGGCGCGGGCCGCCGCGTGGTGCGCCTGAAAGGCGGTGATGCCTTTGTTTTCGGGCGCGGCGGCGAAGAACTGGAATATCTGCGCGAACATGGGGTGCGCTACGAGGTAGTGCCCGGCATCACGGCCGCGCTGGCCTGTGCAGCCTATGCCGGCATTCCCCTGACGCACCGCGATCATGCGCAATCGGTGCGCCTGGTCACGGCCCACTGCCGCGCCGACGAAGACTCTCTCGACTGGGCCGGCCTGGCGCGCGAGCACCAGACCCTGGCCTTCTACATGGGCGTGGGCCAGCTGGAAACTTTGTCCAGCCGCCTGATCCGCCATGGCCGGGCCAAGGACACACCTTTTGCCCTGATCGAAAACGGCAGCCGCCCGGAACAACGGGTGGTCAGCGGCACCCTGGCCGATCTGGCCGACGTGGCACGCAGCCACGATGTGCGTTCGCCCGCGCTGCTGGTGGTGGGAGAAGTGGCGGGCCTGGCGCGCCAGTTGCACTGGTTCGGCACGCACCTGCAAGGCCGGCGCGAGGCGCTGGCGGCTTGAGGTGAAAGTCCCACCCCCGAAGCGCTGCGCGCTTTCCACCTCGCGGCTAGCACGCCGCTCGGATTCACCAGGCACGGAACAGTCCTGAAGGACCGGGTGTCTGGCTCCGCAGGAGCCAGACACCGTTGTGTGCCATGACAGTCTCAGTTGGACGGTGTCCGGCACCCTGACGGGAGCCGGACACCTTGTATCTTGGTGCCTGTGAAAATCCGCTGCGGCAGTTAAAGGCAGTGCCGGCGGCCTGGCTGCACCCGTTCCATCCCGGACGGCGATGCGCTGGCACCCGCCTGCCGGGTCCCGGGGTTTACTCGGACTTCTGCTTGGTGCCGAAAATGCGGTCGCCGGCGTCTCCCAGGCCGGGCATGATGTAGCCGTGCTCGTTCAGGCCCTGGTCGATCGAGGCCGTATAAATGTGCACGTCGGGGTGCTGGTCGAGCACGGCCTTGATGCCGGTGGGCGCGGCCACCAGCACCAGGGCGCGGATTTCACGGCAGCCGGCGCGCTTGAGCATGTCGATGGTGGCCAGCATGGAACCGCCGGTGGCCAGCATGGGGTCGACGATCAGCGCCAGCCGCCGGTCCAGTTCGCCCACCAGGCGTTCCAGGTAGGTGTGGGCCTGCAGGGTTTCTTCGTTGCGGGCCACGCCCACCACGCTGACCTTGGCGCCCGGGATCAGGCTGAGCACGCCGTCGAGCATGCCGATGCCGGCGCGCAGGATGGGCACCACCGTGACTTTCTTGCCGCCGATTTTCTCGACTTCGACCGTGCCGCACCAGCCTTCCACGGTGGACGGGACCAGCGGCAGGTCTTTCGAGGCTTCGTAGGTCAGCAGCGCGCCGACTTCCTGGGAAAGCTCGCGGAAACTCTTGGTGCTGAGGTCGGCGCGGCGCATGATGCCCAGCTTGTGGCGGATCAGCGGATGGCGGATTTCATGCACGGGCATGAGCGGCAATCTCCAGAAAACAGACAGGCGGCACATGGCGGCACGCCAAACAGCGCAATCGTAAACCGTTTGGCGCCGCCGTGGCTCACTGTCCGGCCAGCCAGGCGATCAGCGCGTCGTCGAAGGCCCGCACGGCGGCCGCGTTGGGATCGTTGACCAGGCTGACCACCACATAGCGCTTGCCGCTGGCGCCCAGCACGTAGCCGGCCACCGCCCGCACATCGCGCAGCGACCCGGTTTTCATGTGGGCCATGCCCACGGTTTCTTCGCCCTTCAGGCGGCGGCGCATGGTGCCGTCGACGCCGGCAATGGAAAGCGAAGACAGGAATTCCGGCATCAGGGGCGAATGCCAGGCCAGTGTCAGCATGGAGGCCAGGCTTTCGGCCGACACCCGCCCATCGCGCGACAGGCCCGACCCGTTGTCCAGCACCAGTTCGGGCATGTGCAGGCCCTGCCCCGCCAGCACGGCCTTGGCCACGGCTTGGCTGCTGTCGGTGGTGGCCGGCCGGCGGCCGCGCTCGGCCCCCAGGGTCAGCAGCAGCGTGCGCGCCATGACATTGTTGCTGCGCTTGTTGATCTGGCGTATGGCCTCGCCCAGCGGCGGCGATTCGTGCGATGCCAGCACCACCGCATCGGCCGGCACCATGCCCGAGCGGATCCGGCCCGTGAAAGTACCCCCCAGCTCGCGCCACAGCAGCCTGAACAAGGCCTCGGCGAACTCGGGCTGGGACAGCGCCAGCCGGTACAGGCTGAACTCGCCGCACGAACCGGCCACGGTGCCGCCCAGGCGGATGGTGACGCCCTGCTGGGTCAGCAGCGGGTCTGTCTTCACCACGGGCGGACCGGGGCAGCGGACTTCGCTCCAGTCGACTTCGCCTTCCAGGCGCAGGCCGGGCAGCGGCGGATCGATGATGGGCACCCATTTCCGCGCCGCCGGGTCCGGGGTAAACAGCAGGCGCAGGGCCCCGAAACCGATCATGAGCGCGTCGGGACTGGCGTTGTAGGCGCGGTCGGGGGCGCCATCGAAGGCCCCCGGGTCAATGGCCACCTGTCCGAAGATACTGCGGTCGATGACCAGGTCGTTGATTTTCTTTACCCCGCGCAGGCGCAGCTCGCGCAGCAGGGCCCACAGGTCCTGCACCAGCAGGTGGGGGTCGCCCCCGGCGCGCAGGAACAACGGCCCGCGCAGCGCCCCATGGGCGTCCGGCCGGGCACCCGGCTCGGTCAGGAACTCGGTACGCCACACATAGTTGGGCCCCAGTTCGGACAAGGCCGACCAGGTGGTGACCAGCTTCATGACGGACGCGGGGTTGCGGGGCTCGTTCGCGTTGATGGCCACCATGCGCGGGCCGCCCAGTTCCTGCACCACCAGCGATAACGACGACCCCGGCAGGCCCGACGCCTTCCAGGCCCGCGTAAGCTCGTCTGGCAGCCCCTGCGCCCGGGCCGCCATGCACGCGCCCAGCAGCAGCCCGGCCGCCAGCCATTGTTTTAGTCGTTCGCTACGCCTGCCCGCCCATACCGCCATTCCGCGCCCACCACGCTGCCGTTGCCGTTGAAAACGCAAGCATACAGAACCTGGCTGGCGGCGGGATGAACGCCGGGGTGGGAAGCGGGGCCGCTTACAATAATAGGTTGCCCGCACCGGCCGCCCGGCGGCACCCAAGGTGCTTTATCTGAATACCCACGCGTGCCTTCTTCTCTTACCGTTTCCGATTTCGACTACACCCTGCCGCCCGAGCTCATTGCGCAAACCCCGGCGGCGCAGCGCGGCGGCAGCCGCCTGCTGCACCTGGATAGCGCGGGCGCCCTGCACGACCGCCAGTTTCCCGACCTGGCCACGCTGCTGCGCCCCGGCGATCTGCTGGTGTTCAACGACACCCGGGTCATCAAGGCGCGCCTGGCCGGCCGCAAGGCTTCCGGCGGCAAGGTGGAAGTGCTGGTAGAGCGCATCGTCGAGCCCCGGCGCGCGCTGGCCCATGTGCGCGCCAGCAAGTCGCCCGGCGCCGGCACCGTGCTGCACCTGGCCGAGGCCTTCGGCGCCACGGTGCTGGGCCGCGCCGGCGAACTCTACGACCTGCAGTTTCCCGCCCCCGTGCTGGACCTGCTGGACGCGCACGGGGCCACGCCGCTACCGCCCTACATTAGCCACGCGGCCGATGCCACCGACGAATCCCGCTACCAGACCGTGTACGCGCGCGAACCGGGCGCGGTGGCGGCGCCCACCGCGGGGCTGCATTTCGACCAGGCCATGCTGCAACGCGTGGACGACCTGGGCGTGGAACGGGCCTTCGTCACCTTGCATGTGGGCGCCGGCACTTTCCAGCCCGTGCGGGTGGAAAACCTGGACGACCACATCATGCACGCCGAGTGGTACACGGTGAACCAGGCGGTGGTCGACGCCATCGCTCGCGCGCGCGCCCGGGGCGGGCGCGTGGTCGCCGTGGGCACTACCAGTGTGCGGGCGCTGGAATCCGCCGCCGCGCAAAACCCGGCCGGCCCGCAGGCCCCGCTGGCGCCCACGCAGGGCGATACGCAGTTGTTCATTACGCCGGGCTATCAGTACCGGGTCATCGATGCCCTGGTCACCAATTTCCACCTGCCGCAGTCCACGCTGTTGATGCTGGTGTCGGCCCTGGCCGGCATCGAGCCCATCCGCCGGGCCTACGCCCACGCCGTCGCCCAGCGCTACCGTTTTTTCAGCTACGGCGACGCCATGTTCATCGAATCGCCCATTTCCACGCCATGACCGGACTGAACTTCGAACTGCTGGCCACCGACGGCGGCGCCCGCCGCGGCCGCATCACGCTGAACCACGGCGTGGTCGAAACCCCCATCTTCATGCCGGTGGGCACGTATGGCAGCGTCAAGGCCATGCTGCCGCACGAACTGAAAGAAATCGGCTCGCAGATCGTGCTGGGCAATACCTTCCACCTGTGGCTGCGCCCCGGCACGGAAATCCTGGACCGCCACGGCGGGCTGCACGGCTTCATGCAATGGGACAAGCCCATCCTGACGGATTCGGGCGGGTTCCAGGTGTTCAGCCTGCAAGGCATGCGCAAGATCACCGAGGAAGGCGTGAAGTTCGCGTCGCCCATCGACGGCGCGCGCCTGTTCCTGACGCCGGAAGAATCCATGCGCATCCAGCGCTCGCTGAATTCCGACATCGTCATGGTGTTCGACGAGTGCACGCCCTACCAGATCGACGGCCGCCCGGCCACGGCCGAGGAAGCCGCGCGTTCGATGCGCATGTCGCTGCGCTGGGCGCGCCGCTCGCGCGACGAATTCGACCGGCTGGACAACCCCAACGCCCTGTTCGGCATTGTGCAGGGCGGCATGTACGAAGCGCTGCGCGACGAATCCCTGGCCGGCCTGACGGATATCGGTTTCCATGGCTATGCCATCGGCGGGCTGTCGGTGGGCGAGCCCAAGGAAGACATGATGCGCATCCTGGCGCACGTGGCGCCCCGCCTGCCTACCCATGCGCCTCGCTACCTGATGGGGGTGGGCACGCCCGAAGATCTGGTGGAAGGCGTGGCGCGCGGGGTCGACATGTTCGACTGCGTGATGCCCACCCGCAACGCCCGCAATGGCTGGCTGTTCACGCGCTACGGGGACGTGAAAATCCGCAATGCGAAGTACCGGGACGACACCCGGCCGCTGGATCCTTCCTGCGCATGCCACACCTGCGCGCATTTTTCGCGGGCCTATCTGCATCACCTGCAGCGCGCCAATGAAATCACCGGGGCGCGGCTGAATACGCTGCACAATCTGCATTTCTACCTGGCGATCATGGGAGAAATGCGGGAAGCCATCGCGGCCGGCACCTTCGACGCCTGGCGGGCCCAGTTCGCGGCCGACCGCAAGCGGGGGATCGATTAGGTTTTCGCGGGGGCGCCTGAGTTCTTTAGCCGCCCCGCCGTCCCGGGTACGGCCGGGTGTCTGGCTCCGAAGGTGAAGGTGTCTGGCCCCCGTCCGGGTGCCAGACACCGTTGTGCGCCACGACAGTCTCAGTAGCACGGTGTCCGGCACCCTGACGGGAGCCAGACACCCGCGAACGGGCCGGCCATTCTGCTTGACTGCAGCCCCCGTTCCGACAAACTCACCCGCACCCGTCCCCCTACAGGACTTCCCCCCCCGAATAACCTAGCTACAATAGTCGGCTTGCCCTGTCCAAGGCTCGCGCGGGGACCGGAGCAGTAACCATAACTTTCCATAACCTGACCCGAACAAACCATTCAGGAGATTCTCATGTCCGCTATCGACACCGCCGGCCTCGTCCTGGCCCAGGCTGCCCCCGAAGGCAGCGCGCTGATGGGCATGCTGCCCATCGTGCTGATGTTCGTGATCCTCTATTTCCTGATGATCCGTCCGCAGATGAAGCGCCAGAAAGAACACCGCAACCTGGTTGCCAACCTGGCCAAGGGCGACGAAGTCCTGACCGCTGGCGGCCTGCTGGGCAGGGTGTCCAAGGTTACCGACACCTACATCAGCGTCGAAATCGCCGACCTGGCCGACAAGCCCGTCGAAGTCCTGATGCAAAAAACCTCGGTTTCCTCGGTGCTCCCCAAGGGAACCATCAAGGCCCTGTAAGCGTCTCATCCTGGCCCCCGCCTCGGGGGCCTTTTCTCGCTCTATCTCGCATCAACTAGCCGCCAATGAACCGCTATCCTCTCTGGAAGTACATTACGGTGCTGGTCGCGGTCGTCATCGGCCTGCTTTACACCCTGCCCAATTTCTACGGCGAATCTCCCGCCGTCCAGGTTTCCAGCGCAAAAGCCACCATCAAGGTGGACAACGCCATGCTCGGCCAGGTGGAACAGATCCTGGCCGCAGGCAACATCGCCGCCACCAGCATCTACTACGAACAAAATGGCGCCCTGGGCACCATTCGCGCCCGCTTCCCGTCCACCGACGTGCAACTGCAGGCGCGCGACCTGCTGGAAAAATCGCTCAACACCGTCCCCGACGACCCCCACTACACCGTGGCCCTGAACCTGCTGCCCGCCTCGCCGCCCTGGATGCGCGCGCTGGGCTGGTTCGAGCCCAAGCCCATGTACCTGGGCCTGGACCTGCGCGGCGGCGTGCACTTCCTGCTGCAAGTCGACATGCAGGGCGCCCTGACCGCCCGCTACGATTCCCTGGCCGCCGACGTGCGCACCGTGCTGCGCGACGAAAAACTGCCCAGCCGCGCAGTCGAGCGCGCCGGCAGTTCGGTGGTGGCCTCGTTCACCAGCGCCGACGAACGCGACCGCGCCCATGGCGCGCTGCGCAGCCGCCTGCCCGACCTGCAATTCACCGAGGGCAACGAAGGCTCCAACGCCACGCTGGTGGGCATGCTGAACCCCACCGCCATCACCCGCGTGCAGGACGCCGCCCTGAAGCAGAACATCAACACCCTGCACAACCGCATCAACGAGCTGGGCGTGGCCGAGCCCGTGATCCAGCAACAGGGCAACGACCGCATCGTGGTGCAGTTGCCCGGCGTGCAGGACGTGGCCAAGGCCAAGGAATTGCTGGGCCGCACCGCCACCCTGGAAATCCGCATGGTCGACGACACGCCCGCAGCCCAGTCGGCGCTGGCCAGCGGCACCGTGCCCTTCGGCCTGGAACGCTACACCGACCGCGACGGCCGTCCCATCCTGGTGCGCCGCCAGGTCGTCCTCACCGGCGAAAACCTGCAAGACGCCCAGCCCGGCCGCGATTCGCAAACCCAGCAGGCCGCGGTGCACCTGACGCTGGACAGCAAGGGCGCGCGCATTTTCCGCGATGTCACGCGCGACAACGTGGGCAAGCGCATGGCCATCCTGCTGTTCGAAAACGGCAAGGGCGAAGTGGTCACGGCGCCGGTCATCCGCAGCGAAATCGCCGGCGGCCAGGTGCAGATATCCGGCAGCATGACCGCCGAGGAAGCCGCCGACACCGCGCTGCTGCTGCGCGCCGGCTCGCTGGCCGCGCCCATGTCCATCATCGAAGAGCGCACCATCGGCCCCAGCCTGGGCGCCGACAACATCGCCAAGGGTTTCAATTCCACCCTGTACGGTTTCCTGGCCATCGCGGTGTTCATCATCGTGTACTACCACCTGTTTGGCGTGTTCTCCACCATCGGGCTGGCCATGAACGTGCTGCTGCTGCTGGCGCTGCTTTCCATGCTGCAGGCCACGCTGACGCTGCCGGGCATTGCCGCCATCGCGCTCACGCTGGGCATGGCCATCGACTCGAACGTGCTCATCAACGAGCGCATCCGCGAAGAACTACGCAATGGCGCGTCACCGCAGCAGGCCATCCACCACGGTTTCGAACGCGCCTGGGGCACCATTCTCGACTCGAACCTGACCACGCTCATCGTGGGCCTGGCGCTGCTGGCCTTCGGGTCCGGCCCCATCCGCGGCTTTGCCGTGGTGCACTGCCTGGGCATCGTCACGTCGATGTTCACGTCGGTGGTGGGCGTGCGCGCGCTGGCCAACCTGTGGTACGGCCGCAAGAAAAAACTGGCCCGGATTTCCATCGGCACCGTCTGGAAACCCAAGGCAAACTGATACTGCCGGGCGGCGTGCCCGCCCGGCATCGATAAGCAAGGCGAAACATGGAATTTTTCCGTATCCATCGCACTATCCCGTTCATGCGCCACGCACTGGTGCTGAACATCATCAGCCTGGTTACATTCGTGGCGGCGGTGTTTTTCATCGTCACTCGCGGCTTCCACTTGTCGATCGAATTCACCGGCGGCACGGTCATGGAAGTCAGCTACGCGCAAACGGCCCAGCTGGAAAGCGTGCGCGGCGCGGTAACCCAGCTGGGCTACCGCGACTTCCAGGTGCAGAATTTCGGTACCTCGCGCGACGTCATGATCCGCCTGCCCATCACCGAGGGCCAGACCTCGGCCACGCAAAGCGAAAGCGTGATGCAGGCGCTCAAGGCCGCCGACCCGTCGGTGGAACTGCGCCGGGTGGAATTCGTGGGCCCGCAGATCGGCCAGGAATTGCTGCACAACGGCCTGATGGCGCTGCTGTTCGTGGTGATCGGCATCATGGTGTACCTGGGCATCCGCTTCGAATGGAAATTCGCCGTAGCCGGGGTCATCGCCAACCTGCACGACGTGGTCATCATCCTGGGGTTCTTCGCCTTCTTCCAGTGGGAATTCTCGTTGGCGGTGCTGGCCGGCGTGCTGGCCGTGCTGGGCTATTCGGTGAACGAATCCGTGGTCATCATGGACCGGATCCGCGAGAACTTCCGCAAGTACCGCAAGGCGGACGTGCACGAGGTCATCAACAGCGCCATCACCCAGACGATCTCGCGCACCATCATCACGCACGGCTCCACCCAGATGATGGTGCTGGCCATGCTGTTCTTCGGCGGCCCGTCGCTGCATTACTTCGCGCTGGCGCTGACCATCGGCATCTGGTTCGGCATCTACTCGTCGGTATTCGTCGCCGCGGCCCTGGCCATGTGGATGGGCGTGAAGCGCGAAGATCTGGTCAAGCCGGTGAAGAAGGAAGGCGACCCGGAAGTGGTTTAAACAACGGCGCCAGGCATTCTTGCGAAAACCTGGCTGCTGGAACACACTGAGCCCCGCATGACCCTCGACCCCCAGATCATCCAGGCCTTCACCCCCACGGGCAAGCTGCGCGCCTCCATCAACCTGGGCAACCCCATCCTGGCCGGGCGCGACCCGGCCACGGGCGAGCCGGCCGGCGTGTCCATCGACCTGGCGCGCGCCTTCGCCGAACGGCTGGGCGTGGAACTGGAACTGGTGGTGTGGGACAGCGCGGGCAAATCCGTGGATGCCGTCACCGCCGAACAGGCCGACATCGGCTTCTTTGCCATCGACCCGCTGCGCGGTGCCGGCATCACGTTCACCGATGCCTACGTGCTGATCGAAGGCGCCTACGTGGTGCGCGAAGGGTCGCCCTTGCGCGAGCGCGGCGCCGTGGACACCGCAGGCACCAAGGTCATGGTCGGCAAGGGCAGCGCCTACGACCTGTTCCTGACCCGCGAGCTGAAGCAGGCGCAGATCCTGCGGGCGCCCACCTCGCCCGCGGTAGTAGACGCTTTCCTGGCGGAAAACGCCGACGTGGCGGCGGGCGTGAAACAGCAGTTGGAAGCCGACATGGCGCGCCTGGGCGGCTTGCGCATGCTGCCCGGCAGTTTCATGGTGATCCGCCAGGCCATGGGCACGCCCAAGGGCCGCGGCCCCGCCGCGCCCGCCGCGCTGGGCGCGTTCGTGGAAGACATGAAGGCCGGCGGCT
>NZ_JAJMLX010000166.1 GCF_020991325.1 Bordetella petrii
TGGCGGCCCGCGCGCAGGCCGCCACGCCGGCACTGGCGCCATGGCAGCCGCCCCGGTTAAGCGGCGCCTGGCTGCTATCGGACATATATGCCGACCACTCCATCCCCATCAAGTCTGGTTGCGGCTGGTTGCCCGGGGAATGGCTGAATGAAGAGGGCCTGCACCAGGCGCTGCGCCACCTGAGCCGCGTGCCGGCCCTGCGTATTGCCGGCTATGGCCACCCTTATGGTTATGCGCCCTTGCGCGAAGCCGTGGCGGGCGGCCTGGCGGCGCATGGGCTGGACCTCGCCGCCGACCAGATCCTGCTGACGCAGGGCGTCACGCATGGCCTGGACCTGGTCATACGCACCCTGTTGCGGCCCGGGGATACCGTGGTGGTGGAACAGCCCTGCTACGCCAATCTGCTGCAGTTGCTGCGCCTGGCCGGCATGCGGGTGCTCAGCGTGCCGCGCACGCCGGACGGCCTGGACTGCGATGCCTTGCACCGCCTGGCCGCCGACCATCGCCCCAAGGCGCTGTTCGCGAATACCGTGCTGCAGAATCCGTCGGGCGCGGTCATGAGCATGGCCAATGCGTTCCGCGTGCTGCAGGCCGCCCAGCAGCATGATTTCTGGATCATCGAAGACGACATCTCGCGCGAGTTGATGCCAGGGGTGGCACCCTTGCTGGCCGCGCTGGACGGCATGCAGCGGGTGGTGTACCTGGGCGGCTATTCCAAGGTGATCAGCCCGTCGGTGCGCGTGGGCTACGTGGCGGCCCACCGCGATCTGATGCGCGACATCGCGCGCACCAAGATGGCTGTGGGCCTGACTTCGCCGGAAATCATGGAGCGGGTGGTGCACCAGGTAATACGCGAAGGCCGTTATCGCGCGCACATCAGCCGCACGCGTGAACGGCTGGCGCAGGCGCATGGGCAGGTGGGCCAGCAGATGGACGAACTGGGCCTGCAGGTATGGGCGCGGCCTCAGGCGGGGCTGTTCCTGTGGGCGCGCCTGCCCGGCTCGGCCGCGGGCGCCAATGCCCTGGCCGAGCAGGCCCTGAAAGACGGCATATGGCTGGCGCCGGGTTCTTATTTCGACCCGGCCGACGAAGACATACCCTGGATACGCTTCAACGTAGCGTATTCGCAGGGGCCGGAGCTATGGCGATTCTTGCGCGGCGTATGCGGCGCGGCCGAATAGGCGCGCGCCTTCAGGCGCGTTCGTACACCACGAAGTCGTAGGCGTAGCCGTTTTCTTCAGGCTGGGGCTGGCGCGATGCCTCGCGCCAGGCGAACGACGGCAAGTACGGGAAGAACGCATCGCCCTCGACCTGCGCGTGGACTTCCGTGGCAACGATGCGATGGGCCAGGGGCAAGGCTTGCGCATAGATTTGCGCGCCGCCGATGACATAGGCGTCGTCGACCGTGCCGGCCGCCTCGACGGCCGCCTGCAAGGTGGGCACCGCCACCGCGCCCTGCGCGGTGTACTGCGGGTTGCGGCTGATGACGATATTGGCGCGCCCCGGCAGCGGGCGGCCCAGCGATTCCCAGGTCTTGCGCCCCATGATGATGGGGCTGCCCAGCGTGGTTCGCTTGAAATGCGCCAGGTCGCCCGGCAGTTTCCAGGGCAGCGCATTGTCGCGTCCGATGACGCGGTTGTCGGAATAAGCAACCACCAGGGTCAGGCGGGGCAGGGCGGGCATGGCGGAATATAAGGGCGCAATGGATGTTCAGACCGCCATCGGCGCGGTCAGGGCCGGATGGTGCTGGTAGCCTTCCAGCGCGAAATCCGTGGGTTCGACCTTTTCCAGCCATTCGGGCTCATAGCGGCCGGTGACGGCGAAATCGGGAATGCGGTCCGACAGCACCAGCCGGGGCGATTCGTAGGGCTCGCGGGCCAGTTGTTCGCGCAGCATGGGCAGGTGGTTTTCGTAGATGTGCGCGTCACCGATGAAGTACGAGAACCAGCGCGGCTGGTAGCCCGTGAGCCTGCCCACCAGATGCAGCAGGGCCGCGCCTTCGGTCAGGTTGAAGGGCGTGCCCAACCCCACGTCGTTGGAACGGATATACAGGCACAGCGAGATTTCGCGCGTGCTGGCGTTGGGCAGGAACTGGTACAGCAGGTGGCAGGGCGGCAGCGCCATTTCTTCGATTTGCGCCCAGTTCCAGCCATGGAACAGGATGCGGCGGTCTTGCGGGGCGCGGTGGATGGTGTCCAGGCACTGGCGCAGTTGGTCTACCGGCTTGTACAGCAGTACTTGCGGCACGCCGCCGTCTTCCAGTTCGGCCACCTGGCGGTAGCCTCGCTCGATGGCGTCCTGGATCTGCGCGGCATTGGCGCGCGGCAGCATCTTGTAGGCGGGCCATTTCCGCCACTGCACGCCGTACACCGGACCCAGGTCGTCCGGGCCTTCGCGGTACGGGTTGGCCAGCCAATTGCTGTTTTCGTTGGCGTTCTGGTCCCACACTTTGCAGCCCAGGGCGCGGAAGTCGGCCGCGCTGCGGGCGCCGCGCAGAAAACCTACCAGTTCGCCCACCGCCGACTTGAATGCCAGCTTCTTGGTGGTAACCGCGGGAAAGCCTTGTTGCAGGTCGAAGCGCAGCGCCGCGCCCGGCAGCGACAGCGTCCGGATGCCGGTGCGGTTTTCCTGCCACGAGCCGTGGTCGAGAATGGACTGGATGAGCGAGAGGTATTGTTTCATGGCAATGCGCCCGGCGGTCCGGGCGTGGCAAGGGCCGGGTCAGGCCGCCTGCGTTTCCTGGGTGTCGACGATATCTACCGAGAACGTCAGTTCGGCGGTTTTTTCCAGCATGGCGGACGCCGAGCAATATTTCTCGTGCGACAGCTGCACGGCGCGTTCCACCGCGGCGCGCGGCAGGTTCTTGCCGGTGACGGTGAACGCGAAGTGGATGCGCGTGAACACTTTGGGGTCGGTGTCGGCCCGGTCGGCCGACAGTTTGACGCTGCAACCCGTAACCGCGTGGCGGCCGCGCTTGAGAATCAGCACGACGTCGTAGGCGGTGCAGCCGCCGGTGCCTGCCAGCAGCATTTCCATGGGGCGGGGCGCCAGATTGTGGCCGCCGCCGTCCACGGCGCCGTCCATGGCGGCCACATGCCCGCTGCCAGTGGAGGCCACGAACAGCATGCCTTCGGGGCCGCCCCAGTTGATGGTGCAATCCATGAGAAGTGTTCCTTGAGCGTTGAGCGCGAATAAGCCTGGATGATACCCGTTGCGTACAATCCGCGAAGCAGTACCCCGCCGTTCAATAGGGTGGGGACGCCAGCCAGGAGCCTACCCATGTCTGTTGCCTCGACGTCTTCCGGGTTCACGCCGTTTTCCCGGCGGCCCGGCCCCCTCGACCCGTTGTTCGCCGAGGTCGATCGCGCCTTGCGTGTGCTGTCGGGGGCGGCCACGGCCACGCGTCCGTATCCCGTGGATGCCCCCGAGCCCGAGCCGCCGCTGTCCGGCCAGCAAAAACGCCATGCGGCGGGTTTGATGCGCGTGAACCACGTGGGCGAAGTCTGCGCCCAGGCCCTGTACCGCGGCCAGGCGGCCGCTTGCCGCGAAGATTCCGTGCGGCGCCTGCTGCACCATGCCGCCACCGAAGAGGTCGACCACCTGGCCTGGTGCGCGCGGCGTCTGGAAGAACTGGGCAGCCGGCCCAGCCTGTTGAATCCGCTGTGGTATGCGGGGTCGTTCGCGCTGGGAGCCCTGGCCAGCCGCGCCGGCACCGCGCGCAACCTGGGTTTCATGGCCGAAACCGAACGCCAGGTCGAAGCCCACCTGGACAGCCATTTGCACAAGCTGCCCGACACCGACGAACGCTCGCGCCAGATCGTGCGCAAAATGAAAGACGACGAGGCCCAGCACCGCGACAGCGCCGAGCGGGCGGGCGGGGTGCCTTTGCCGGCGCCGGTGCGCGGCGCCATGCGCGCCATGTCGCGCATCATGACGTCCACCGCCTATTGGCTATGACCCGACGGGGAAAGCACCGCTTTGGGGCATAACTTGGTGCATTGCACAATCAGGTTTGGTGCAATGCCCGGGCTGTTTGCGATAAAGGCGGCTAAGTAATTGAAAAATATAGGGTAACCCCGCAAGGGTTTACCCTTTTGGCAAAAACCCTTTCCGCCGTACAAGCTAATAACCACGCCGTTTTCCGTTGGCATTGCTGCAAAACCACAACAGGTGGGGCGGCATGCAAATTACCTTAAAAAAAATCTTGCATCGCACAAAACAATGCGCTACGATTCAGTCATGGATGTTGAAAACGCAGTCGGCGCGGTGTTTACCCCGAATGCGTAGCGGTCGAACCTGATGCAGTGTTCACGCCAACATGCCCCGGTTGTCTCCTCCACCCTCCTCCTTTGGTGGATTTAGCCCGAGATCGCAAGATCTCGGGCTTTTTTTTCGGTGTTTTTGGTGTGTCCCCAATTGATTGCCGGCGCCACGCGAACGTTCGAATCATCTGGTGATCCAAATCCCGCTGGCTTGGTATTTACCCTTAAGTTTCAACGCTGTCATGCATCGGAAAGATCTACAATGCATTGCAGTGGGCGCCGGCCCCCGGGCGCAGCGGCCGGTTCGGTTACGTTCTGTGCGGGCGACTTTCACTTGTTTATGTCTCACATATACGAACGTTACACGCGCTCTTGATAATGATGTGCTTTACAAAATTCGACCCAACTAAGGTGTTTCCGTGACCTGGCTGTACATCTGCGTCGTGGCGTTCATGGTGGGGGGACTCATCGTGGCGTCCGAGCGCTGGCATGGCGCCTTTACCGGCGACAGCGACCTCAGCAAGCCGCAAGCCTCGCATTCCCGCGCCACGCCACGCGTGGGCGGGCTGGCGGTACTGGCCGGGTCGCTGGCCGGGCTGCTGGTGCTGGGGCCCAGCAACATGACGCTGACCTGGCTGTGGCCCGCGCTGTTCGTGGCAGTGCTGCCCGTGTTCGTGGCGGGCCTGCTCGAAGACATCACCAAAGACATCGGCGCCAGCAAGCGCCTGCTGGCCGCGTTCCTGTCCGCCGCGATTGCATGGTGGCTGCTGGGCGGCGTCAGCCGCGTGGGCATGGCGCCGATTGACTGGGTGCTGTCGTATTGGCCCGTGTCGCTGCTGTTCACCATGTTCGCGGTGGGCGGCTGTACGCATGCGCTGAACATCGTCGACGGCATGAACGGGCTGGCCGGCATGGTGGCCACCCTGATGGCGGTATCCATCGCCCTGGTGGCGCTGCAGGTGGGCGACCTGCCCATTTCCATGATCGCCGCCGCGCTAGCCTCGGCCACGCTGGGCTTCCTGGTCTGGAACTTCCCGTTTGGCCGGGTGTTCCTGGGCGATGGGGGCGCTTATTTCCTGGGCTTCATGCTGGCCGAACTGGCCGTGCTGCTGGTGGTGCGCAATCCGTCCGTGTCGCCGTTCTACGCGCTGGCGGTGCTGTTCTACCCGGTGTTCGAAACCGGTTTTTCCATCTGGCGGCGGCGCTTCAAGCGCGGCGTGCCCGTAGACCAGCCCGATGCGCTGCATCTGCATCAGCTGGTGTTCCGGCGCCTGGTTCGCGTCACTTTCAGCAAGAACCGCCGCCATGCGGTGCCGGCGCTGTGCAACGCACTGGCATCGCCCTACATGTGGGTGCTGGCGCTGATCGGCCTGGTGCCGGCCACCATCTGGTGGGACAACGCCTGGATCCTCAGCCTGAGCCTGGTGGTATTCGCGTCGGCCTATATCTGGCTGTACGTGCGGCTGGTGTCCTGGCGCCGGCCGGGCTGGCTGCTGCTGCCGCGCACCCACTGAACATCCTGTCGGGCGGCCCCGCGACGGGTCGAGGGGCCGTTGTTACAATTCCCCGTTCCTACTTAAAATGCCGTGAAACGAAGGCGGCAAAGGGAGAGCTATCTTGCGTATCGATGAGGTAAAACTTGCCGTGGTCGGCCTGGGCTATGTCGGACTGCCGCTGGCGGTGGAGTTTGGCAAGAAGCGTTCGGTTATCGGGTTCGATATCAACGCCAAGCGCATCGACGCCCTGAAAGCGGGCCATGACCACACGCTGGAAGTCGACGACGCCGAACTGGCGCAGGCCAGGCACCTGACATATACCGCCGACCGCGCCGAGCTGGCCAAGGCCAACGTGTACATCGTGACGGTGCCCACGCCTATCGACGCCTACAAGCAGCCCGACCTGACGCCGCTGGTCAAGGCCAGCGAAACCATAGGCGCGGTGCTCAAGCGCGGCGACATCGTCATCTACGAATCCACCGTGTACCCGGGCGCTACCGAAGAAGATTGCGTACCCGTGCTGGAGCGCGTGTCGGGCCTGAAATTCAACGAAGACTTCTACGCCGGCTACAGCCCGGAACGCATCAACCCGGGCGACAAGGCGCACCGCGTCAGCACCATCAAGAAAGTCACGTCGGGCTCTACCCCGGAAGTCGCCGAGCTGGTCGACACGCTGTACAAGGAAATCATTACCGCCGGCACGCACAAGGCGTCCAGCATCCGCGTGGCCGAGGCCGCCAAGGTTATCGAGAACACGCAGCGCGACGTGAACATCGCGCTGATCAACGAACTGGCCCTGATCTTCAACAAAATGGGCATCGATACCGAGGCCGTGCTGCAGGCGGCGGGCACCAAGTGGAATTTCCTGCCGTTCCGGCCGGGCCTGGTGGGCGGGCACTGCATCGGCGTGGACCCGTACTACCTGACGCACAAGGCGCAGGCCATCGGCTATCACCCCGAGATCATCCTGGCGGGGCGCCGCCTGAACGATGCCATGGGCAGCTATGTGGTGTCGCAGCTGGTCAAGGGCATGACCAAGCAGCGCATCCATGTACAGGGCGCGCGCGTGCTGGTCATGGGCCTGACCTTCAAGGAAAACTGCCCCGACCTGCGCAACACCCGCGTGGTGGATATCGTGAATGAACTGGGCGAATACAACGTCGACGTCGACGTGTACGACCCCTGGGTCGACCCTGCCGAAGCCGTGCACGAGTACGGCATTACGCCGGTGGCCACGCCCGAGGCGGGCAAGTACGACGCCATCATCCTGGCGGTGTCGCACGAACAGTTCGTCAAGATGGGCGCCGAAGCCATCCGCAAGCTGGGCAAGGCCAAGCATGTGCTGTACGACCTGAAGTACGTGCTGCCGCCCGAAGAATCCGACCTGCGCCTGTAAGGAGTTGCCATGAGCGAGCGCTACGAAAGCATCCAGCGGGAACTGCGCCAGTCGCCCCGCAAGTGGCTGGTGACGGGCTGCGCGGGGTTCATTGGTTCCAACCTGTTGGAAACCCTGCTCAAGCTGGACCAGACCGTGGTGGGGCTGGACAACTTCGCCACCGGGCACCGCCACAACCTGGACGAGGTGCGCGGCTCGGTCGACGCGGCGCAGTGGGCGCGCTTCACCTTCATCGAAGGCGATATCCGCGACCTGGAAGCGTGCCGCCAGGCCACCGACGGCGTCGACCACGTGCTGCACCAGGCCGCGCTGGGCTCGGTGCCGCGTTCGCTGAACGACCCCATCACCACCAACGAGGTCAATATCAGCGGGTTCCTGAACATGCTGGTGGCGGCACGCGACGCCAAGGTCCAGTCGTTCGTGTACGCGGCGTCCAGTTCCACCTACGGCGACCACCCCGGGCTGCCCAAGGTGGAAGACATCATAGGCAAGCCGCTGTCGCCCTATGCTGTAACCAAGTACGTGAATGAACTGTATGCCGACGTGTTCGCGCGTTCGTACGGTTTTGCCAGCGTGGGGCTGCGCTATTTCAATGTGTTCGGCAAGCGCCAGGATCCGGACGGCGCCTATGCCGCCGTCATTCCCAAATGGACGGCCGCCATGATCCGCGGCGACGACGTGGTGATCAACGGCGACGGCGAGACCAGCCGCGATTTCTGCTTCGTGGAAAACGCTGTGCAGGCCAATCTGCTGGCTTCGCTGGCGCCCGAAGACGGCCGTAACCAGGTCTACAACGTGGCCTACAGCGGCCGCACCACGCTGAACCAGCTGTACCGCTACCTGGCGCAGGCCCTGGGCACCCAGGGCGTGCAGTACGACAAGCAGCCGGTATATGCCGAGTTCCGCGCCGGCGACGTCCGCCATTCGCAAGCCGACATCGGCAAGGCGGGCAAGCTGCTGGGCTACCAGCCCGCCTACGACATCCTGCGCGGCCTGCAGACCGCCATGCCGTGGTACACGGAATTCCTGCGTTGACCGCGATGGCTGGCCGAGCCTGGCAGACACGCCCCCACGGGGGGCGGCGGGCCGCAGGCGCGGCCTGGGGGGCGGCCGCTTGAACGCCATTTTGCGCCGGCTCCGTTCCATCCACCCCGATCACCAGCGCATTTTCAAGGGCGCGTTCAGGGTGGCGATTTTCCTGGTGCTGGGCAAGGCCGCGGGCGCCCTGAAGGAAATGGCGGTGGCCTACCGCTACGGCATCAGCGATGCCGTGGACGCCTATCAGTTCACCATGACCATGGCCAACTGGCTGCCCGTCACCATCGTGGGCGTGCTGGGCGTGGTGCTGATTCCGGTGCTGGTGCGCCTGCGGCGCACCGGTGGCGAAGAGCGCGACCTGTTCGTGCGCGAACTGCAGGGCATGGTGCTGGTGGGTGGCCTGATACTTGCCGCACTGACGGCGCTGGCATGGCCATGGGTGCTGCAATGGCTGGGCAGCGGGCTGTCCGGCCAGGTGTCGGCCATGAGCACTCAATTGCTGTACGCCTTCGTGCCGGTGACGGTGCTGGTGCTGATGGCGGGCATCAGCGGCGCGCGGCTGCGCGCGCACGAACGCCATGTGAATACCTTGCTGGACAGCGCGCCGGCCGTGGCCACCCTGGCCTGGGTGATGCTGGCCGCCGTGTCCGCCGACGACGTCGGCCCGCTGTTGTGGGGCACGCTGGTGGGCTACATCGTCCAGGCCGTGTGGCTGGCCTGGCTGGCCGCGCGCGCCGACGGCGGGCTGTGGGGCGCGCCGCGCCTGACCATGCGTTCGCCGCATTGGCCGGAACTGGTCAGCGCCGCCGGCGTCATGCTGGTGGGCCAGGTGGCCATGAGCTTCGTCGGCCCGCTGGACCAATACACGGCCGCGAATCTGGGCGACAACGCCAATGCCACGCTGGGCTATGCCGCGCGCCTGCTGTCGCTGCTGCTGGGCATCGGGGCGGTATCGGTGGGGCGCGCGGCATTGCCCGTGCTGGCCGACGTGCAAAGCCGTGGCGACGGCGCGCGGGCGCGTTCGATGGCGCTGAAATGGTCGGTGCTGATGATGGGGGCGGGCGCGGTGGCGGTGGCCATTGCCTGGCTGCTGGCGCCGTGGGGCGTGGCCTTGCTGTTCGAGCGCGGCGCCTTCACGGCCGAGAACACCCAGGCCGTGGCGCAAGTGTTGCGCTGGGGCCTGCTGCAGTTGCCCTTCTATTTCGGCGTGCTGATCCTGGTGCAACTGCTGGCCAGCCAGAACCGCTATCGCATCATGGCCCTGATCGCCGTGGCGAACTTCCTGCTGAAGGTCATCCTGAACGCCATGCTGGCGCCCCGCATGGGCACCGCGGGCATCATGCTTGCTACCAGCCTGATGTATGCCTTGTCGTTCGCCTGCTACGCCGTGGTGGCATTGCGCCCCCACGATCCGCCCGCCGCGAAAGAGACCCCCTGATGGCCCGCCCTGACGATACCCCGCCGCGCGTACTGGTGTTTATTCATTCGCTGCATGGCGGCGGTGCCGAGCGCGTGGCCGCCGACCTGAGCGCGCATTGGGCCCAGGCCGGCTGGCCCGTGATGGTGGTAACCCAGGCCGACGCGCGCGATGACGCCTACACCCTGCACCCTGCCGTGCAGCGTGAAGTGCTGAACACGGCGGGCGAGGGCGGCGGCCTGCGCGGCATGCTGGCCAATGTGAAGCGCGTGCGCGTCTTGCGGCGGGTGCTGAAGCGGTTCCAGCCCGATATCGTGCTGGGCATGATGACCACTGCTTCCGTGCTGGCCGTGCTGGCGGCGCGCGGCCTGCCGTGCCGGGTGATCGCCACCGAACATACGCATCCGCCGTCGCAGGCCTTGTCGGGCCTGTGGCAGCGCCTGCGGCGCGCCACCTACCCGCATGCGGCGCGCGTGGTTGCCCTGACGCGCGGCACC
>NZ_JAJMLX010000167.1 GCF_020991325.1 Bordetella petrii
GATACGGCGGCGGCGCAGGCCGGCATCGCCGGCTATGCGTATTACGCCGTGTTCTGCGCCTGGCTGGCCCTGGCCTTCTGGCTGGGAGCGTCCCGCGCGTCGGCGGGCCTGCTGTGGGCCAGCGCCGCGCTGAACGCGGCGGTGCCGCTGTCCAGCGCCGTCTCGTTTATTGCCGCCGCACACGCCGCGCCGTATCTGCAGGCCTATTTCTTCGTGGACAGCTTCTTCGCCATTGCCGCCGTGCTGCTGGGCTACCTGGCCTACCGCGCGCAGCGGCGCTACCGGCAGGGCCCGCGCATTTTTCCCGCATCCCCCACCCGTATCCGGCCACAATCCCCTTGAACAACATGTCAATAAAAAACACCACACCGCGGTACGTTGCACCTTCCGCCCGCGCCTGCCTGATCGCGACGCTGGCCCTGCCCACGCTGGCCATGGCGCAAGCCGCCACCGGCACCACGACCTTGTCGCCCATCACCGTGCAGGGCCAGATCGATGCCGAGGCACTGCCACCGGCCGCGCCTGGCGGCCAGGTGGCCACCGGATCGCGGCTGGGCATCCTGGGCAACAAAGATGTGATGGACACTCCGTTCAACACCACCTCGTACACGTCCGGGCTGATCCAGGATCAGCAGGCGCGCACGGTGGGCGAAGTGCTGCTGAACGATCCCTCGGTGCGCACCACCACCAATGCCGGCCACATGTATGAACACTTCACCATCCGCGGACTGCGGGTCGACGGCGCGGACATGGCCTTCAATGGCATGTACGGTGTCATGCCGTTCGCCCATGTGCCCATCGAGTTCATCGAGCGTGTAGAAGTGCTGCGCGGCCCCAGTTCCATGCTGACCAGCATGGGCCCGACGGCCAGCCTGGGCGGCATGATCAACCTGGTGCCCAAGCGCGCGGGCTCTACCCCCATTGCCGACCTGACCACCTCGTACGTCAGCCCGGGCTACGGACAGGCCCATGTGGACCTGGGCCGCCGCTTCGGCGACGAAGAGCGGCTGGGCATACGCTTCAACGGTGTGTACGGCACCGGCGAAACCGGCGTATCGGGCCAGCGCAAGGGACGCGAGCTGGGCGCGCTGGGCCTGGACTACGCGGGCGACAACTGGCGCGTGTCGCTGGACGCCTATAGCAGCCGGGAAGACATCGAGAACGGCAGCCCCGCCATGTATCAAATGAGCCGCCTGGGCCAGCTGGTGCGCCCGCCCAACAATTCGTCGAACCTGTTCCGCGGCACCAGCGGCGTGCAGCGCGACTACGGTTTCGCCTTGCGCGGCGAGCTGGACATCAACGAACACCTGACCGCCTACGCGGCCTTCGGCGGCTCGAACTCGCGCGGACGCGGCCTGATGTTCGGCACGCGCACCGTGGTCACCGGCACCGATGGGTCGGCGCTGGGCTATGTGTACAACGTGGATTCGGAAGAACAGGCCCGCGTGGGCGAAGTGGGCCTGCGCGCCAAATTCCAGACCGGCAGCGTGTCCCACACGATGACGCTGGCCGGCAACGTGGGCAGCTTCGAGCAGGACGTGTACAACCGGCCCAATGCCGGCTATCCGCAGAACATCTACGATCCGATCCGGCCGGATTTCCCCGACAGCCCCGACCGCGCCGGCGGCAATGGCTATGACGATGTGCTGACCTCGGTGGCGCTGGCCGACACCCTGGGGTTCGCCAAGGACAAGGTCCAGGTGACCCTCGGCGGCCGCTACCAGCGCGTGCGCCAGGGGCGCGGCGTGGACTACGACGAATCGAAAATCACCCCCATGGCCGCGGTGGTGCTCAAGCCCTGGGGCGAAGACACGTCCTTGTACGCCAACTATATCGAGGGCCTGCAGCCCGGCGAGACCGTGGGCCTGGGCTACCTGAACGAAGGCGAAACCTTCAAGCCCACCCAATCCCGCCAGGTGGAGTTCGGCATCAAGCTGCGCCGGGGCGATTATCTGCACACCTTCAGCGCGTTCCAGATCGACAAGAGCTTCCTGGGCGTCAGCCTGGAAGACGCCGGCGACCGCATCGCCGAGGGCAAGCAGCGCAACCGCGGGCTGGAATGGACGGTCAGCGGCAAACTGACCCGCACCTTGACGGTGCTGGGCGGCGTGTCGTACCTGACGTCGGAACAACGCACCACGGTGGGCGACGGCAAGAAGGGCAACGACATCTATGGTTCGCCCAACTGGCTGGCCAACCTGGGGCTGGAGTGGGCCACGCCGGTACAGGGCCTGAGCCTGAACGGGCGCGTCATCTACACCGGCCCCCAGTGGCTGGATTCGGCCAACGACATCCGCATGCCTTCGTGGACCCGCGTGGACGTGGGCGCCAAGTATGCGACCCGCATTTCCAACACGCCGGTCACGTTCTACGCCAACGTGGACAATCTGTTCGACCGCGACTACTGGGACGGCACCTTTGCCGACGGCTTCGCCACCCTGTCGCCGCAGCGCACACTGCGCCTGGGGGCGACGATCTCGTTCTGAGCGCAGGCGGTGTAACGGTGTCTGGCACCCTGGCGGGAGCCAGACACCCCTGGGCATTCGCGAGAATTCGCGGCGGCAGCTTAGCCAGGTGTCTGGCTCCCGCCAGGGTGCCAGACACCGTTATGTGCCGCGATAGTCTCGTTTAGACGGCGCACGACTTTACATAAAGAAACAAAAAATCCGGGACACAAACTAAGCGACGATGCCGGCGGATTGCCGGCACGCACCCGCCATTACGCCGTCTTTATCTATTAATTTCGGCAAATTCCCCGTCATTTATGCCAATTCTGGCGCCGTTGCACGGACGCCGAACCCGTTCTTACGATCCGCCCCACTGGCCGGCCTTCGCCGCGGCCAGGTTGATCACCGGAGAACGCCATGCATACCTCGACCATCCCCGTTGCCGATATAGCCCGGCCTGCCCAGGCACCCAACCCGGCCTGGCGCACCGATGACATCCTGGCCTTGTATGAACTGCCCTTCATGGACCTGCTGTACCGCGCCCAGCAAGTGCATCGACAGCATTTCGACGCCAATGCCGTCCAGCTTTCCAGCCTGCTGTCGATCAAGACCGGCGGCTGCCCGGAAGACTGCGCCTACTGCCCGCAATCGGCGCACCATGACACCGGCCTGGCCGCCGACAAGCTGATGCCGCTGGACGAGGTACTGAACGCGGCACGGGCCGCGCAGGCGGGCGGCGCGCAGCGCTTCTGCATGGGCGCGGCCTGGCGCAGCCCCAAGCCGCATCACCTGGAACAAGTTGCCGAGATGATCAGCGCAGTAAAAGCGCTGGGCCTGGAAACCTGCGTCACGCTGGGCATGCTGCGCGACGGCCAGGCCGAACAACTGAAAGCCGCTGGCCTGGACTACTACAACCACAACCTGGACACGTCGCCCGAGTTCTACGGCAGCATCATCTCCACGCGCACCTACCAAGACCGCCTGGACACGCTGGACCGCGTGCGCGACGCCGGGTTGAACGTGTGCTGCGGCGGCATTGTGGGCATGGGGGAAGCGCGCCGGGAACGCGCCGCGCTGATCGCACAACTGGCCAGCCTGGATCCTTATCCCGAATCCGTGCCCATCAACAACCTGGTCCAGGTTGAAGGCACTCCCCTGGCCGGCACCGAGCCGCTGGACCCCTTCGAGTTCGTGCGCACCATTGCCGTGGCCCGCATTGCCATGCCGCGCGCCCGGGTCCGGCTGTCGGCGGGCCGCGAGACCATGGACGACACCATGCAGGCCCTGTGTTTCCTGGCCGGCGCCAACTCGCTGTTCTGCGGCGACATGTTGCTGACCACCGGCAATCCGCAAGTGGATGCCGACCAGCGCCTGCTGGCCCGCCTGGGCATGCATGCGGAAGGCGCCGTGCCATGTTCCAGCTGACGCCGGGCCTGCTGTACCTGCTGGCCAGCGTGGCGTTCAGCGTCACCGTGGCGGTAATGCTGAAGCTGGCCCGCCGCTACCAGGTCGATGTGCGCCAGGCCATCGCCGCGAACTACGCCGTGACTGCCGCGCTGACCTGGCTGATACTGCGGCCCACCAGCGCGCAGATCGAGTCGGCCAGCCATTCCTGGGGCTTGCTGCTGGCGCTGGGACTGCTGCTGCCCAGCGGCTTCATGGCGATGGCGCAGTCCGTGCGCCACGCCGGCATCGTGCGCAGCGACGCGGCCCAGCGCCTGTCGCTGTTCCTGCCCCTGCTGGCGGCCTTCCTGTTGTTTGGCGAATCGATCACCCTGCGCAAGGCCGGCGCCATTGCCCTGGCTTTCACCGCCCTGTTCTGCGTGCTGCAGCGGCGCGGCCTGGAACCCGCCGGCACCAGCGGCGGCAAGGCCTGGCTGTGGCCGCTGGGGGTATGGGCGGCCTATGGCGTGGTGGACATCCTGTTCAAGCAAATGGCCAAGGCCGGGGCCGCGTTCCCGGGCGCATTGCTGATCGCCTTCGCCTTGTCCGGCGTACTCATGGCCGGCTATCTGCTGGCGCGGCGCATCCATTGGCAGCCCCGCCACCTGCTGGCCGGCGTGGCGCTGGGGGCAGCGAACTTCGGCAACATCGTCACCTACATCGGCGCGCACCAGGCCTTGCCGAAAAACCCGGCCCTGGTGTTCTCGACCATGAACATGGGGGTGATCGCGGTGGGCACGGTGGTGGGCGCACTGGCGTTCAGCGAGCCGCTCAGCCGCGTGAACCTGCTGGGGCTGGTGCTGGCATTGGCGGCGATCTTGATGATGATGCCTTGACGGCCCGGCCGGTGAAAGTCCCACCCCCGAAGCGCTACGCGCTTTCCACCTCGCGGCTTGCAAGCCGCTCGGATTCACCAAGCAGGGAACAGTCCTCAAGGACTGTTCCCTGTCCGAGCTCATCCCCCTCAAGGGGGCGACGCTGGCGGACCGGCAAAGCCGGCTCCGCGGCGTCCCCGATCTGGCTCCACCGTTTCATTCCGGGCGGGTCGCGCATCGCGCAGTGAAACGCTGACACCTGTGCCACGACAGTCTCAGTCGAACGGTGTCTGGCACCCTGGCGGGAGCCAGACACCCATCAACACCGAATACTCGCCACGATCTTGCAGAGGCATGGCCGGGTGTCTGACTCCCCGGCAGGGGTGTCAGACACCGATATGTGCGCAGGCTCGGCACGACGGGTGCAGACACCCGGCAACAGCCAGGAATCACGGCACAGGCCCAAAGGCTTGCCCGTCACGTGCCGGTGCGTGCCTGCGGCTGTTCGTCGTCCGGGGGCCCGGCGGGCGTGGTGCCGGCAGAAGGCGCATCGGGCTCGGGGGATGCCGCGTCGGGCTCGGGCGGCGCCACTTCCATGCTGACGTCCACTTCCAGGTCGACGCGCGGATCCAGCGCCGCCACGGCCGGAGAGCTTTGCAGGTTGTCGGGCAGCGGCACGAAATGCACGGGCGCCTCGTCGACCTGGTGCGCGCCCGTGACGCGCGCGGGCCGCACCTGCCACACCAGGATCAGGGCACACACCGACACGAACACGTAGTACATGCTGGGGCCCGCGGCCGACATCAGCACGCCCGCCACCATGGGCCCCAGGCAGGCGCCCACGCCGTAGGTCATCAGCAGGATGGCGCTGAGGCCCACGCGGCGCTCGGGTTCGACGTGGTCGTTGGCGAAGGCGGCGCCCAGCGGGTACAAGGTGAACTGCAGCACGCCGAACACGCAGGACATGACCACCATCAGCCAGAACGGCAGGCTGAACCAGCCCCACATGACCACCGGCAGCAGTACCAGCAGGAAGGCATTGAAACGGATCAGGCCGGCGCGGTTGATGCGGTCGGACAGCCAGCCCATGGGCCATTGCGACAGCAGGCCGGCCGTGACGCCGGCCGCCACGAAAACGGCCGCCTGGGAGGTGGTCATGCCGAAATTGGCGGCATACACCGGCGCCAGGCCATAGAACGCGCCCGACAGGTTGCCGGCCACGAACAGCACGGTTAGCGACAAAGGCACGCGCTGCCGGAAAAACCGCAGGTCCAGCGGCGCGGGCAAGGGCGTGGGCGGGTGCGAACGCGCCGTCACCGCAATGGGCACCAGGCACAGCACCAGGCTGGCCGCCACCAGGGTCAGCGGGCGCTGGTCCAGCGTGGAATAGGCGGTGAGCACCAACTGCCCCAGCACCGTGCCCAGGCCCGACACCACCATGTAAACCGAGAACACCCGGCCGCGCTGGTTGTTCTCGGTTTGCTCATTCAGCCAGCTTTCGATGACCATCAGTTCGGTCACCATGACAATGCCCGACACCAGGCGGAACAGCAGCCAGACCGGCATGTAGTCCACCAGCACCTGCGCCAGGATCATGCTGGTGGAGATGGCCGCACAGGCCACGAAGGCGCGGATGTGGCCCACGCGGATGATCAGTTTGTGGCCCATGCGCGCGCCGCACACCAGGCCCAGGTAATAGCTGGCGATAAGGGCGCCGACCCAGATTTCACTGACCGATTCGGAGGTCAGCCGCAGCCCCATGTAGGTGTTGTACAAGCCGGTGCCTATCAGCATCAGCAAGGTCGCCAGGTAAAGCGACGAAAAGGAAGAAATCGTGGATAGCATGGGATGCAGGAATTGCCGCCGGACGGCGGCGCCGCGGAGCGGCACGATGCCCTCCGCGGATGTCACTACGGTAGATCAGATCTGCGACAACATAGTGGCAGCGTCGCTGACCTCGAACTTGCCGGGGGCTTCGATGTTCAGCTGCTTGATTTCGCCGTCTTTCAGCACCATGGAATAGCGCTGCGAACGCACCCCCATGCCGCGCCCGTCCAGATCCAGTTCCAGGCCCAGCGCGCGGGTCCAGTGGGCCGAACCGTCGGCCAGCATGCGCACCTTGCCGGCGGTTTGCTGTTCGCGGCCCCAGGCCCCCATGACGAACGCATCATTGACCGCCACGCACCAGACTTCGTCGACACCCTTGGCTTTCAGGGCCTGGGCTTGTTCGACATAACCCGGCAGGTGCTTGGCCGAGCAGGTGGGCGTGAAGGCGCCCGGCACGGCGAACACGGCGATGGTCTTGCCCTTGGCCAGATCGGCCACCTGGAACGCGTTGGGGCCCAGCGAGCAGCCATTGGCTTCGGTGTCGAAGAACTCGGTGAGGGTGCCGTCGGGCACGCGATCGCCGACTTTGATGGTCATGGTTTTCTCCAGGTACGGGACGGGATGGCGCGGGCGGATATCGCCCGCAAACCGCCATCATAGTGCCACTCGGCGGTTCCCGGGGGAAGGGCCGGGCGGCGGCGCTAAACGCGGGAAAAAAACGCGCACAGTCTGATACCACTCCATACGGTCCGGGCGGCCTGCGGGCGGGCGGGGCTTGCCATAATGGACCCATGCGCAAATACCTGTCTCTTGCCCTTGCGCTGGCCGCGGGTCTGGCCGGCGCCCTTGAAGCCCATGCCCAGGACCAGTTCGAATTCGACCAACTGGTTGCCACGTCCGGCGCCACCAATGGCGCCGCGCAAGTGTGCGGGGCGTCGCCCCCCGACCTGAAGCGGCACCACGCCACGGCCCAGGCCAACTTCCAGCGCTACGCCGCGGAATACGGCTACCAGGCCGGCCGCTTCGAACCCCAGTTCCAGCAGGGCCGCAAAGACGGCGAAAAAATGATGACCGACATGCGCGAATCGGGCGTGGACGGCTGCGCCGGCATGCTGGGCAGCTTCCAGCACGAACGCGACATGAGCTACGACGAAATGAAGCAGGGCATCGCCGAAGTGACCGACGGCCTGCCCGAGCCCAAGGCTCCCTGAAGCCTGCCGACGGGCCCGAGCCCGCCGCGCCGCCGCCCCGCATTCTTTACTGCAGGGCGAACTCCACGCGCGACGGCTTGGCCTCGCCCTCGCCCGCCGCGCCGTCCAGGTTCGACGCCACGATGAAAATGCGGTCGGCCGGGCCGATTTCCTGCAGTTTTTCGTACACGGCCTGGGCACGCGCATCGGCCAGTTGCCGCAGGTCGTCCTCGCCCACGGGCGCGGCCTTGCGCAGCATGGCCTCCATTTCATCGGGCGGCACCGATTTGGCGAATCCGATGAAATTGCGCGGCTTGTCTTCGATATCGGTGTCGTCGTAGACCTCTTCCAGGTACTCGGCGCGCTCGGCGTCGGACACCTGGATACTGGCCGGGTCGGGATGCTTGCCGCGGCCGCCCGTATCGTCCGCCTTGGCCTTGCGCACCTGCAGGTCCACCCAGGCCTGGCGCAGGCCTTCGGTGTCGGTGACCGGATCGGCGCGCCCGATGATGTCCAGTTTCAGGCCGGGCCGGTCGTTCAGGGCCTTGGCCAGGGTGGTGAGGCTGTCGTTGGAATCGGCCGCCAGGATGGCGCTGCCGGGCTCGAAGTTGATATAGGAAAGCTCTTCGCCGCCTCCGAACGCCGACGCCAGCAGCGAGAAAGGCGAGGTCACGGCCTTGACCACCAGGTTGACCAGCACCCGCACGATGATGCCGCCCACCGAGAACTGCGGGTCGTCCAGCGACCCGGATATGGGCAGGTTGATATCGATATTGCCCCGGCTGTCTTTCAGCAGCGCCACCGCCAGCATCACCGGCAGCTTGGTGGCGTCGGGGCTGTCGGTCTTGTCGCCGAAGGTCAGCTGGTTCAGCACCACGTGGTTGCTGGCCTGCAGCGCGCGGTCTTTCAGCTTGTATTCCAGGTCGAGCGACAGCTTGCCGCGCTTGATGGGATAGCCCACATATTTCGACGAATACGTGGTGAAGCGCGGCAGGTCCACGCCCTTGGCCGAGGCTTTCAGGTCCAGCGACAGGAATTCCGCGAACGGCTGCACCGTGCCGCTGACCGACAGCGGCGCCGTTCCGTACACCCGCCCGGTCACCTTCACCTTGGCCGGCTTGGGGTTGCGCGAGGAAACCTCGGACAGCCCGCCTTCGATGCGCGAGAGTTCCGCGGTGTAGTTCGGCTTGACGAAGCGGTCGGTGAACGTCATGCGGCCGCTTTTCAGCGTGACACTGCCGATGGAAATGTCCGGCAACTGGCCCGAGGTGTCCGGCTCGCGCGCGGTGCGGCCGCGCGTCTGGGTGTCCTGGGTGATGGAACCGCCCGCCTGGCCTGGCTCGGCCACCAGGTCCATGACATTCAGCCGGCCCTCGGCGCTGAGCAGGATGCGGCCATAAAAATCATCCAGCGTGATGTCGCCCAGATTGGCGGCCAGCTTGTCGCCATCCATCGTCACCCGCATGCCGTCCAACCCCAGGCGCTTCCACTTCAGGAAGTCATCGCGATTGACGCGGTCGGCCAGGTCCAGGCCGGTGACATCCAGCCCGCCTTCCCAGCGCACTTTCATGGGCGCGCCGCCCGCCGCCGCCGCGAATGCCGCCTGCCCGCGCGCGCCGACTGTCACCGCGCGCACCGTGGCATTCAGGCTGGACGCCACATAGGGCGCCAGCGACGCCAGGTCCAGGCCCTGCAGATCGACCTGGGTCTGCAACGCCAGGGGCTGCGGCGTCAACTGGCCTTGCAGGGCAAGCTGCCCCTGCCCTTGGATGCCGGACGCCTGCAGCGTAAAGGGCGTGGGCTGCCCGTCCAGCGCCAGGCGGTCGGCGCTGAGCGCCAGTTTTTCCAGGGCCAGGTCTACCGCCGGTTTTACCGATTCGTCGCGCACCGCCAGTTGCGAGATGTCGGCCCGCACGCCGGTCGCCGCGACCTGGGTCGCGCCATTGCGCTCGGCCAGCTGGATGCGGCCGCTGAGCCCCAGCAGCCCGTCCTGCAGCTGGATAGGAGCCTGGCTGCGCACCGCCGCGGCAAACGGCGCCAGCGCCACGTGGCCGACCTGCAGGTTCAGGTCCAGCGCCAGGGGGCTGAGCATCAACGGCCCCTTGGCGCGTATCCAGCCGCCATCCAGCGGGTTGTCCATGGTCAGCCAGGTCAGGATGGGCTGGTCGGGCGGCTGCGGGAACTGCAGGTTCTCCACCGTGGCGCCCAGGCCGGCCAGGGTGTAGTCCAGCCCGGTGGGCGCATCGCGCAAATGCAGGCTGGCGTCGTTCAGGTTGATAGCATCCACCGCCACCTTCCAGCCGTCCGGCTCGGGGGGCGGTTCGGAAGCCGGTGCCGGGCCAGGCGCGGGGCCGGCCTGGGCAGCTTCCCCGGCCGGCACG
>NZ_JAJMLX010000168.1 GCF_020991325.1 Bordetella petrii
GTGGCCAGCCCGGCCGACGACGAAGCCCTGCAGTCCCAGGCAGCCGCCCTGCGCGACCAGGTGCGCCGCCGCGAACAGGCCTGCGTGGACGCGCTGCTGGCGCTGTACAACTTCCGCCGCAGCGACTACGCCGAATCCGACCTGCCGCTGGAAGGCACCCGCTGGGGCATGGATTTGTTCCATCCCCAGGCCCTGAAAGACATGGGAATCCAACTGGGTACCGGCATGGCGGCGGGCGCCATGGCCGGCGCGGCGGTGGATCTGTTCAGCGCCGGCCTGAGCCTGGGCACGGGCATGTTGATCGGCGCCGCGGCTGGTGGGCTGTGGCAGGGCATGGAACGCTTCGGCGGGCGCATCCTGGGCAAGCTGCGGGGTTATCGCGAAATCACGGTCGACGACGCGGTACTGCGGCTGCTGGCCTTGCGGCAACGTCAGTTGATCCACGCGCTGGAACGCCGCGGCCATGCCGCGCGCGACCCGGTACGCCTGGAACGGCCGGCCGACCAGGCCTGGCGTTCGGGCCGCCTGCCCGAGGCCCTGAAAGAAGCGCGCAGCCGGCCGGAATGGTCGGCCCTGGGCAAGGGCCACGAAGACGACGAACGCCGCAAGCGCGTGGTGGCCAAATTGGCCGCGACGCTGGCGCAAGACGATGCACGCAGCGGCGCCGAGACATCGCCGGCGCCGGACAAGCCTGGCGCCTGAAGCCCCGGCCAGGCTTCAAGAAGCCTGGCCCGATCCGGTAAAACCATACAGGCGGGCCGGGTTGTCCACCAGTACACGCCGCCGGGTCTCGGCCGGCATCCAGCGGGCCAGCAGGTTGCACAGCACACCGTCGTCCGGCATGCGGGCGGCTTCGTAATAGTTGATGTGCGGCCAGTCGGTGCCCCACACTACCTGTTCGCTGTTGGCCTGCAGAATAGCCTGGGCAAACGGGTCGACATCCTGATAGGGTGGCCCGCCAGCGGTATTGCGGTCGGCGCCGGAAATTTTTGTCCATAGCGCGCCTTCGGCCAATTGCCGGCACAGGAAGCGAAAGCCCGGGTCATCCACGCCGCGCTGCGTGCTCATGCGCCCCATGTGGTCGATGACCAGCGGCACGCCCAGGGCCTTGAGCGCCGGCATCAGGTCGGGCAGGTCGGGCGCATGTACCCATATCTGCGCATGCCAGCCGCGCGCGGCCAGGCGCGGCGCCAGCGCCTGCAGCACTTCCAGCCCCACGCCGTTGCGGTACACGGCCTTGCCGTCCAGCCGATACAGATTGGCGCGCACGCCGCGTACCCCGGCATCGGTATAGCGGTCCAGTTCGGCGTCGCTCAGGTCGGAACGCGGCACGATCACACCGCGCAGGCGCCGGGGGTAGCGCGCCAGCGCATCCAGCACCACGTCATTGGCGGTCCCGGAAGCGCTGCCCGTGACCAGCACGCCCCGGTCCATGCCCAGTTGATCCAGATGGGCGATAAAGGCTTCGGCGGGATAGGGCGCCGGCGTATAGCTGCGCTCGCCGGCCAGCGCAAAGCGTTCATAGGGGCCGAACACATGGGCATGGGCATCGCAGCTTCCCGGCGGCGGCGTGAAGGCCAGCGCTTGATGTCCCGCGCGCGCGGGCAGGCAGGGTCTGGTCATGGCGGGTCCTCAGTCGGCGGCAAGTTTGCCCTGGTCGTGCAGGGCGCGGGCGGTGTCGAGTTCGGCGGCCAGCACTTGCTGCCATTGCCGCGGCGTAATCGCCAGTGCAACGCTGCCCGAGTTATGCAGGCGGTCGAGCACGGCGCCGGCCTTCAATGCCTGGTTCAGCGCCGTGTTCAGTTGCTGGATGGTATCGGCGGGCGTACCGGCCGGCGCCACCAGCCCGGACTGCGTCATGGACGTGAAGCCTGTCACCCCCGCTTCCGCCAGGGTGGGAACCTTGGGCAGGAAACGGTCGTGCTCGGCCGACAGGACGGCCAGGCCGCGCAGCTTGCCCGCCTGGATATTCGCGTATGAACTGGTCACCTGGTCGATGATGGCGTCTATTTGCCTGCCCAGCAGCGCGGTAATGGCCGGCGCCGAGCCCTTGAAAGGCACGGCGGTAAAGCGGCAGCCAGCGGCTTCTTCGAGCTTCAGCAGCGCAATATGGTTGGTGGTGCCCAGCCCGGAATGCCCGATAGTGACCGCGCCGTCCTCGCTGCGCGCGTGTTCCAGCAATTGCGCCATGGTCTGGAAGCGGCTTTGCGGGTTTACCTCTACCACTTGTGAAGCGGCTCCCAGCCCGCCCACCGCCGCGAAGTTTTTCAGGGTGTAGCCGGTGTCGACCATGAACGGGGCCACCGTAATGGCGTTGGGCGTGGTAACCAGCAGCGTGTGGCCGTCTGGCGCGGCGCGCGCCACCAGGCTGGCGCCGATCACACCGCCGGCCCCGGGTTTGTTCTCTATCACCACCGACATGCCCAGCGCCGCGCCCAGTTCGGGGGCGACCGCGCGCGCCACGGTATCCAGATTGCCGCCGGGTGAAAACGGCACGATCAACGTAATGGGCTGGCCCTTCTTCAAGCCTTGCGCGCGCACCCGCGTCGCCGCCCCCATCAATACCGGCGCCAGGCCGGCGGCCATACAGAATTGCCTTCTGTCCATGCTGCTCTCTCCTTTGATTGTTGTGTGTTCTTGTGGGGCATGGCATGTGGCGCAGGCCCCGGGGGGCCTGCCGGCCCTTTTTTCAGCATAGGCAGGGGTGGGCCCGAGCGGTAGTAAGGAATGGCTCAACAGGGCTTCATGCTTTGTGAAGCTGCGGGATAACCCGGCCATGCGGCGCCATAGCTTGATCCATCACCCATCGAATCGCGCCCGCCACCCAGTACTAACCCCAAGTCAAAACGATTGACGCTTAAATCATTGCCTCTATAAGATTCGACCTACATTGGCCCGGTGTTCCGCGCCAAAGAGAATCACCCGAGGTCAGGTTTATCGTGTATCTGAAGCCCTACGCAGTGATTGCCACCGTTACGCCCGCGCATGCACGCGCGGCTTTTCGCCGTCAACTGCAAGACCTCGTCTTGTCGTAAGCAGTACGCCGTTGCCCCCGGCCTGAACACAATAGGGGCGGGGGCCCTGTCACTTCTGTCGCGCCATCCGCGCACCACACGGAGCAATAAGGGCTATGCGTATCACACCATTCATCAAGAAATCGGCGCTGGCGGTCGCGATCTGCGGGTCCATGCTGGCGGCCACCGCGCATGCCAAGACCCTGCACTGGGCCTATCAGGGCGACGCCACCTCCATGGACCCGATGGCGCTGAACGAGACGTTCACGCTGGGCTTCCAGGGCAACATCTACGAAACCCTGGCGGGCTACGACGGCGAGATGAAACTCACCCCGCTGCTGGCCGAAAGCTGGGAAAACACCGAGCCCACCAAGTGGGTGTTCAAGCTGCGCAAAGGAGTGAAGTTCCACGACGGTTCGCCCTTCACGGCCGACGACGTGATTTTTTCGTGGAAGCGCAGCCAGACGCCGGGCTCGGACATGAAAGGCTATGGCGCCAAGGCTTCCGACATCAAGAAGATCGACGACCACACCATTGAAGTCACCACGCCCACGCCCAACCCCATTCTGCCGCGCGAATGGACCTTCCTGTACATCATGAGCAAGTCGTGGTCGGAGAAGAACAAGACCACCGAGGCCACCAACGTCAAGGGCGACAACCAGGGCAACTATGCCAACCTGCATGCGAACGGCACCGGGCCTTTCATGCTGGTCAGCCGCCAGCCCGATGTGAAAACCACGCTCAAGCGCTTCGACGGCTACTGGGACAAGGACATCAAGACCAACGTCACCGAAGTGGTGTTCCAGCCCATTACCCAGGAAGCCACCCGCGTGGCCGCGCTGATCTCGGGCGAAATGGATATTGTGCAGCCCGTGCCCGTGCAAGACTGGCAGCGCCTGGAAGACGCGCCCGGCGTGAAACCGCTGACCGAACCCGAGGCGCGCGCGGTGTTCATCGGCATGGACCAGCATCGCGACGAACTGCTGTTCTCGAACATCAAGGGCAAGAACCCGTTCAAGGATGCCCGCGTGCGCGAAGCCGTGGTGCTGGCCGTGGACATCGAAGCCATCAACAAGAAGATCATGCGCGGCGCGGCCAAGCCGCTGGGCTCGCTAGTTGCCACGTCCGTGAACGGCTACGACGATTCGTTCGGCACGCCCTACAAGCCGGACCCGGCCAAGGCCAAGAAACTGCTGGCCGACGCGGGCTACCCGGATGGATTCACGGTAACGCTGGACTGCCCGAACGACCGCTACGTCAATGACGAGAAGGTCTGCCAGGCCGTGGCCGGCATGCTGGCGCGCGTGGGCATCAAGATCAACCTGCTGGCGCAGACCAAGTCGAAGTACTTCGGCAAGATCCTGCTGCAGGCGGGTAACCAGACCAGCATGTATATGCTGGGCTGGACGCCCAGTTCCACCGACGCGCACAACGTGCTGCTGAATCTGGCCGCCTGCCGCGACAGCAAGACGGCCGCGGGCCAGTTCAACCTGGGCGGCTACTGCAACCCCAAGGTGGATGAACTGACCAACAAGATCGGCGTGGAAACCGACCAGGCCAAGCGCAACGCGATGATCAAGGAAGCCTTCGACATCGTGCGCAAGGACTACGGCTACCTGCCGCTGCACCAGCAGCCCATGTCCTGGGGCGTCAAGGACGGCATCGATGTGGTGCAGCGCGCCGATGACGTGCTGGACCTGCGCAACGTCGTCATGCCTTGATCGAGGCCCACCCCCGAAGCGCTGCGCGCTTCCCTCGACGGGGCGGCGCTGGCGCTTACAGGTGTCTGACTCCGAAGGTGTCAGACACCTAAGCAGGCAGAAGCTGTCTCAATAGTATGGTGTCTGACACCTGCGGTGTCAGACGCCTGACAATGCCCAGCCAGCTCCCCGGCCGGCCTTCCAACAGGATACTGATTCATGCTTGGTTTCATCGGGCGACGCCTGTTGCAATCGCTATTGGTCATGCTGACCGTGGCGCTGATCGCATTTGCCATGTTCCGCTACGTGGGCGACCCGATCGTCAGCATGGTGGGGCAGGACACCACCGAGGCACAGCGCGCCGAGCTGCGCGAACGCCTGGGACTGAACGACCCCTTCGTGGTGCAGTATGCGCGTTTCGTGCGTGACGCGGCGCAGGGCGATTTCGGCATTTCGTACCGGCATCGGCGGCCCGTCAGCGAACTGATCGAAGAACGGCTGCCGGCCACGCTGGAATTGTCCTTCGTGTCGGCGCTGATGGCGCTGGCGTTCGGCATTCCCATGGGCATCTACACCGCGCTGAAGCGCCACGGCGTGCTGTCGCGGGCCTTCATGGCGCTGTCGCTGGCAGGCATTTCGCTGCCCACCTTCCTGATCGGGATTCTGCTCATCCTGGTATTCAGCGTGCAGTTGCGCTGGCTGCCCAGTTTCGGGCGCGGCGAGGTCATTGCCATCGGCGGCTGGACCACCGGCCTGCTCACGCCGTCCGGACTGGCCGCGCTGATACTGCCCGCCATCACGCTGGCGCTGTTCCAGATGACGCTGATCATGCGCCTGGTGCGCGCCGAAATGCTGGAGGTGCTGCGTTCCGACTTCATCAAGTTCGCCCGCGCGCGCGGCCTGCCGGAGCGGTTGATCAACTTCCGCCATGCCTTGAAGAACACCATGGTGCCGGTCATTACCATTACCGGCCTGCAGCTGGGTTCCATCATTGCCTTCGCCATCATCACCGAGACCGTGTTCCAGTGGCCCGGCATGGGGCTGCTGTTCATCCAGGCCATCAGCATGGTGGATATCCCGGTGATGGCGGCCTACCTGGTGCTGATCGCCTTTTTCTTCGTCGTGATCAACCTGATCGTCGACATGCTGTACGTAGTCGTGGACCCACGCCTGCGCGTGCAGAGCAAATGAAGGAACGATGATGATTGCTCGCATAGCTCCCCTGTTCGCGCGCGCGGCCGACAGCGATCTCTGGTACAGCTTCAGGCGTTCGCCCAGCGCGGTCATTTCCGCGATTGTCACGCTGGCCATCGTGCTGGGCGCGTTGTGCGCGCCTATCGTGGCGCCGCACAATCCGTTCGACCTGGCGTCGCTGAACATCATGGACGCCAACACCCCGCCCGCGTGGGAGGCGGACGGCAACGCCGATTTTCTGCTGGGCACCGACGACCAGGGGCGCGACATCCTGTCGGCCATCCTGTACGGGTCGCGCGTGTCCTTGTTCGTGGGCTTTGCATCGGTGGTGTTCTCGATGGTGCTGGGCGTGTCGCTGGGCCTGGTCAGCGGCTACGTGGGCGGCCGCGTCGACAGCATCATCATGCGCATTGCCGATGTGCAGCTGTCGTTTCCGGCCATTCTGATCGCGCTGCTGATCGACGGCGTGGCGCGCGGCGTGCTGCCGCGCCACCTGCACGACCAACTGGCGCTGTATGTGCTGATCTTCGCCATCGGCATATCGGGCTGGGTGCAGTACGCGCGCACGGTGCGCGGCTCGACCATGGTGGAACGCAACAAGGAATACGTGCAGGCCGCCAAACTGATAGGCATAGGGCCGCTGACCATCCTGCGCCGCCATATCCTGCCCAACGTCATGGGCCCGGTGCTGGTGATTGCCACCATCCACCTGGCGATCGCCATCATTACCGAGGCCACGCTGTCGTTCCTGGGCGTGGGGGTGCCGCCCACCGCGCCGTCGCTGGGCACGCTGATCCGCATCGGCAACAGCTATCTGTTCTCGGGCATGTGGTGGATTTCCATTTTTCCGGGCATTGCCCTGGTCGCGCTGGTGCTGTCCGTGAACCTGCTGGGCGACTGGCTGCGCGACGCCCTGAACCCCAAGCTGCGCTGAAGGAACCCCATGGCATTGCTCGATATCGACAAGATGCGCATTGAGTTCGCCAGCCGCCGCGGCACGCTGGTGGCGGTGGATGGCGTATCGCTTGCATTGGAACGCGGCGAGATCCTGGGCGTGGTGGGCGAATCCGGCGCCGGCAAATCCACCATCGGCAACGCCGTGATCGGCTTGCTGGAATTTCCCGGCCGGCTGGCCGGCGGCGAAGTCCACCTGGATGGGCAACGCATCGACACGCTGTCCGAAGCCGACAAGCGCAAGGTGCGCGGCCGCCGCATCGGCATGATCTTCCAGGACCCGCTGACCTCGTTGGACCCTTTGCAGACCGTGGAAAGCCAGTTGGTGGAAACCATGCTGGTGCACCTGGACCTGACCCAGGCGCAGGCCCAGGCGCGCGCGACTGACTTGCTGCGGCAAGTCGGCATCGATTCGCCGGAGCTGCGCGTGAAGCAGTATCCGCACCAGTTCTCGGGCGGCATGCGGCAGCGCGTGGTCATTGCGCTGGCCCTGTGCTGCGAACCGGAAATCATCATCGCCGACGAGCCCACTACCGCGCTAGACGTGTCCATCCAGGCGCAGATCCTGGAACTGCTGCGCAAGCTGTGCCGGGAAAAGCAGGTAGGCATGATCATCATCACGCACGACATGGGCGTGATTGCCGACGTGACCGACCGGGTGGCCGTGCTATACCGCGGCAAGCTGGTAGAGCAGGGGCTCACGGCCAAGATACTGGGCAACCCCGACCACCCCTACACGCGCAGCCTGATCTCGGCCGTGCCGCGCCCCGACATCAAGCTGCGGCGCTTTCCGCTGGTGACTTACATTGAAGATGTAAAGACACCGGCCAAGGCGCTGGACATCGGCACGCACTGGCTGGGGCAGCGGCGCGATTTCGGGCAGAACGCCGAAGGCCCGCTGGTGCAGGCGCACGACCTAAGCATGCGCTTCATCCTGAAAAACGCCTTCCTGGCGCGCAACCGCCGCACGCTGGACGCCGTGAAGCAGGTGAACCTGTCCATCGCCCAGGGCGAGGTGTTTGGCCTGGTGGGCGAATCCGGGTCCGGCAAGTCCACGGTGGCGCGCCTGATCTCGGGCCTGTATACGCCCAGCGGCGGGTCGGTGGTTTTCAACGGCACCAACCTCACCCAGCTGAAAGACGAGAAAAAACTGAACGCGTTCCGCCGCCAGATCCAGATGGTGTTCCAGGATCCGTTTTCCTCGCTGAATCCGCGCATGCGCGTGCTGGACATCGTGGCCGAGCCCATCCGTTTCCACAAACTGGCCGACAACGAAACACAGGCGCGCCAGGTGGTGGCCGACCTGCTGGACATCGTCGGCCTGGGCGCCGCCGCGGCGCGCCGCTACCCGCATGAGTTCTCCGGCGGACAGCGGCAACGCATCTGCATCGCGCGCGCCCTGGCCACGAGGCCGCGCTTCCTGATCTGCGACGAACCCACGTCGGCGCTGGACGTCTCGATCCAGGCGCAGATTCTGAACCTGTTGAAAGACCTGCAGGAACAGCTGGGCCTGACCATGCTGTTCATCAGCCACGACCTGCCGGTCATCCGGCAGATGTGCGACCGCGTGGGCGTGATGCGATACGGCCAGTTGCTGGAAGTGGCAGATACCGAAACCCTGTTCACGGCCCCGCAGCACGCATACACCCAGCACCTGCTGGGCCTGATGCCGCGCCTGCAGGTCATGTCCCGCGAAGGATTGGAGGTGGAAGCATGAACAAACCGGAACCCCTGCTGTTCACCGGCGGCGCGGTCTTTGACGGCCGCGGCCAGCAATTGGCCCGGCACGCCGTGCTGGTGGAAAGCGGGCGTATTGCCAAGGTGGCGCCCGTCGCCCAGTTCGAGGGCTATGCCGGCCAGCGTATCGACACCCGCGGCATGACGCTGATGCCCGGCCTGGCCGATTGCCACGTGCACCTGGTGTACACGGGCAGCGCCGACCCGCACGCGCAGATGAACCGACAAGGCCCGGCACAGATTACGCTGACGGCGCTGGAAAACGCCCAGGCCGCCCTGCGCGGCGGCGTCACCGCCGTGCGGGACTGCGGCGGCAAGGATTATCTGGAATTCGGCGTGCGCGATGCCATCGCGCGCGGCGTGTTCGCCGGCCCCACCATCAAGGCGGCCGGCCGCATGATCTGTATGACGGGCGGGCACGGCAACCGCCTGGGCCGCGTGGCCGACGGCTGCGACGAAGTGGTGAAGGCCGTGCGCGAGCAAGTGCATGCCGGCTGCGACCTGGTGAAAATCATGGCCACCGGCGGAGTGATGACCCCGGGCGTCAATCCCATGGACGCGCATTACAGCTTCGACGAAATGCGCGTGGGCGTACACGAGGCCAAGCGCTTCAGCAAAAGCACGGCCAGCCATGCGCAGGGCACCGAAGGCATCCTGAACGCCGTGCGCGCGGGCATCGATTCGATCGAGCACGGCATTTTCATGGACGAACAATGCCTGCGGGAAATGCTGGAAAGCCAGACCTACCTGGTGCCCACCATCGCGGCGCTGCGCAATATTCTTTCCAACGCCGACAACGGCATCCCCGAGTACGTGGTGGACAAGGCCCGCGCGGTGGAACAGCGCCACCGCGAATCTTTCCAGATGTACTACCGCGCCGGCGGGCGCATCGCCATGGGCACCGACGCCGGCACTCCCTTCAACCGCCACGGCCGCAACGCGGAAGAACTGGCCTTCATGGTGGAGTTCGGCATGACGCCCATCGATGCGCTGGTGGCCGGTACTTCGCGCGCGCATGATCTGATGGGGCTGGCCGATAGCGGCATCGTGGCCGACGGCGCGGCGGCCGATTTGCTGCTGGTGCGCGGTGATCCCACCGAAGACATCAGCCGCGCGGCCGACACGCAGCACCACGTGGCGGTGTTCAAGCAGGGTGTGCTGGTGGCCGGAACGCTGGATTGATTCCGATGCCAGATACCCATAGCGCTACCTGAAGCCGCCGCGGCGAGTTTTCGCCGGCGCTACCGGGTGTCTGGCTCCCGCCAGGGTGCCAGACACCGTCCAACCAAGACCGTCGTGGCACACAACGGTGTCCGGCACCTCCGGAGCCGGACACCCGGCAGTACACCGCAAGGTGCTCTCCACCCTTCAGGTAGTGCCATGAGTGTCTGACACCTGACACGGGTGCTACCAGCGCCCCGATGCCCCGCCGCCGCCGCTGCGCCCGCCACCGCCGCCGAATCCGCCTCC
>NZ_JAJMLX010000169.1 GCF_020991325.1 Bordetella petrii
ATCCCGGCGCCGTTCTGATCCACACCACGCCCGCGTCGGCCGCCAGGCGGCCCGCGCGGGCGCTCGTTTTCCGGCGCGGCCCAATGCTGCGGCGCCGGTTCTGCATGGAAAAGTCATGGATATTCTGCACACTGATGTCGCCATCATCGGCGCCGGCACCGCCGGCCTGGCCGCCTATCGCGCAGCGCGCGCCGAAGGCAAGCGCGCCCTGCTGATCGAAGGCGGCCCCTATGGCACTACTTGCGCCCGTGTGGGCTGCATGCCTTCGAAACTGCTGATCGCGGCAGCCGAGGCCGCGCACGCCGCCGCGCATGGCGCGCCTTTTGGCGTGCATGTGGACGGACCGGTGCGGGTGGACGGCCGCGCCGTGATGGCGCGGGTGCGCGGCGAGCGCGACCGCTTCGTCGGTTTCGTGCTGCAGGGCGTGGAGAACATTCCCGCGCAGGACAAACTGGCCGGCTATGCGCGCTTCGTCGGAGACGCCACGCTGCATGTGGACGACCGCATCGAGGTGCGCGCCGCCAGCGTGGTCATTGCCAGCGGCTCGCGGCCCGCGGTGCCGGCTTCCTTCCAGGCGCTGGGCGACCGGCTGGTCGTCAATGATGATGTGTTCGCCTGGGAAGACCTGCCGCGCAGCGTCGCGGTGTTCGGGCCGGGGGTCATCGGCCTGGAACTGGGCCAGGCGCTGGCGCGCCTGGGCGTGCGGGTGCGCGTGTTCGGCGTCAGCGGCAGCCTGGGCGGGCTTAGCGACCCGCAGGTGCGGCAGCGGGCGCGCCGTGCGTTCCAGGACGAGTTCTACCTGGATCCGGATGCGCGGGTGCTGTCCACCGGCCGCGTGGGCGACGAGGTCGAGGTGCGCTATGTGGCGCTGGACAATACCGAGCGCACGGAGCGTTTCGACTATGCGCTGGTGGCCACCGGCCGCCGCCCCAATGTGGACGGCCTGGACCTGCACCGCACCAGCCTGGCATGTGACGCGCGCGGCGTGCCCGAGTTCGACCGCGAGACCCTGCAGTCCGGTTCCGCGCCTATTTTCATCGCGGGTGATGCCAATGCGGATGTGCCCTTGCTGCACGAGGCCGCCGACGAAGGCCGCATCGCCGGCCTGAACGCCGCGCGTTTTCCTGCCGTGCGGCCGGGCCTGCGGCGCGCGCCGCTGGGCGTGGTGTTTTCCGACCCGCAGATCGCCCTGGTGGGCGCGTCCTATGGCAAGTTGCCGCCGGGCAGTTTCGTCACGGGCGAAGTCGACTTCGGCGACCAGGGCCGTTCGCGCGTCATGCTGAAAAACAAGGGCATGCTGCATGTGTATGCCGACATCAGCAGCGGACGCTTCGTGGGGGCGGAAATGGTGGGCCCGGCGGCCGAGCACATCGGCCACCTGCTGGCCTGGGCCGTGCAGCAGCAGCTGACGGTCGCCCAGATGCTGGACATGCCGTTCTACCACCCGGTGGTGGAAGAGGGGCTGCGCACGGCATTGCGCGATGCGCAGGCGAAGCTGCAGGCGGCGGATGAGGGACGGTTGAAGGCGGCCTGATGCCAGGCGGCGGCACGCGCTACCCAAGCCGCCGCGGCGAGCGTTCGCAGACTCGACCCGGTGTCTGGCTCCCGCCAGGGTGCCAGACACCGTTGCATGTCACGACAGTCTCAGTAGGACGGTGTCCGGCACCCTGATGGGAGCCGGACACCTAGTCGTGCCCGCAAAAACTCGCCAAGGAGGTTCAGGCCGCCTGCTGCCGGGTTTCTTCGCCGGCCAGCGCGTCCAGGACGGCCCGTTCGAATTGCATCTGGTTGCGCGGCCGTTCCAGGGTGGATCCGGTCAGGATGAAGACGTCTTCCACGCGATCGCCGAGTGTCATGATCTTGGCCATGCCGACGCTGACGCCGTGGCGCGCGAAGACGCGGGTCAAGGCCAGCAGCAGTCCGGGGCGGTCGGTGGCGGTAACCGACAGGCGCCACGACTGGCTGCGCTCGTCGGGCTGCAGTTCGGCCTGCGGCATGACGGGAAACACCTTGGAAATGCGCGACTGGCGGCGTCGCACCGGCGCGCTGTAGGCGCCGCGCGTGGCCTCGGTGTCATGCGGGTCGCGCAGCAACTGGGCCAGCTCGTGTTCGACCAGCGTGGCCTGGGCGCGGAAATCGCTGCTGCCTTCAGGCAGCAGCACAATGAAGCTGTCCAGGGCCCAGCCGTGCCGGGTGGTATGGATGCGGGCGTCCTGGATGCCAAGCGACTTGGCATCGAAATAGGCGCAGATGGCCACCACCAGTTCCGGCACGTCGCGCGTGTACACCATGATCTGCAGGCCTTCGCCCTGCTCGGTGGGGCGCGCCCGCACCACCGGGCCGTCCGGAGCCACCTGGTAGTACAGATGGCGGGTGTGCCAGGCGATATCGGACGCGTCGTGCCGCAGGAAGTAGGCCACGTCCAGCTGGTTCCAGAAAGCCTCGCGCGCGTCATCGCGCAGCCCCGCCAGGCGGGTCAGGCGCGCGGCTTCTTCTTTGCGTTCCGTCAGCACGGTGTGGGTATCGGCGGGCGACCCGCCCAGGGCAGCCAGCGTCAGGCGGTACAGGTCTTCCAGCAGCTTGCCTTTCCAGGCGTTCCATACTTTGGGGCTGGTGCCGCGGATATCCGCCACGGTCAGCAGGTACAGGGCCGTCAGGTGGCGTTCGTCGCGCACCGTGGCGGCGAATTCCTGGATGACGTCCGGATCGGACAGGTCGCGCTTTTGCGCCACAGCCGACATCAGCAAGTGCTGGCGCACCAGGAATTCGACCAGTTCGGCATCTTCCGGGTCCAGGCCGTGGTCGTGGGCAAAGCGCCGCACATCGCGCGAACCCAGTTCGGAGTGGTCGCCGCCGCGCCCCTTGGCGATGTCGTGGAACAGCGCGGCCACATATAGCAGCCAGTGGCGTTCCAGATTGGCGACCAGTTGGCTGGCCAGCGGGTATTCCTGCGCGTGTTCCGGCATGGTGAAGCGCCGGATGTTGCGCACCACCGCCAGGGTGTGCTGGTCGACCGTATACACATGGAACAGGTCGTGCTGCATCTGCCCCACAATGCGGCGGAACACCGGCAGGTAGCGCGGCAGGATATTCAGCATGGTCATGCGCCGCAGTTCGTGCACAATGCCGCGCGGCTGCTGCAGAATCTGCAGGAACAATTTGCGATTCACCGGGTTGCGCCGGAATTGCGCATCGATGCGGTGACGCGAATGCCAGATGGCCCGCAGCATGCGCGGCGACATGCCGGTCAGATCGGCATGTTGCTGCATGACCAGGAAGGCGCGCAGCAGCAGGGTAGGGTTGCGCTGGAAGGCGTCGTCGCGGACGATGTCCAGGCGGTCGCGCACGCTGCGGAAGTCTTCGTCGATGTCCCGGGCGCCCGTGTCCAGGCGCGGATACAGGCGTTCCTCGATGCTGGGCACCAGGATCGCGTTCAGTTGCGTAACCAGCCGGGCGGCCCAGTAGTACCGCTGCATCAGCAGTTCACTGCTGCGCCGCGTGGCGGTGGCCTGGATGCCATATACCTCGGCCAGCCCGGGCTGCAGGTCGAACAGTACGCGGTCTTCGCGGCGGCCCGTCAGCAAGTGCAGCTCGATGCGCAGGCGCTTGAACGCCTGTTCGGCGCGGCGCAGGTCGCGCGCTTCGGAAGGCGTCAGCAGGCCGGCCTGGGCCACTTCGCGCCAGGTGCCGCCAAAGCCGGCGGCGCGCGCCATCCACAGAATGACCTGCAGGTCGCGCAGGCCGCCCGGCGATTCCTTGCAGTTGGGCTCCAGGGCGTAGGGTGTGTCCTGGTAGCGCGCATGGCGCTGCTGCATCTCGACGCGCTTGGCCTGGAAGAACGCGGCCGTGTCCAGCTGTGCCTGGATGGCGGCCTCGAATTGCTTCATCAGGGCGCGGCTGCCCGCCAGCCAGCGCGATTCCAGCAGGGCCGTCTCGACAGTGATGTCGGCCTGGGCTTCCTGCTCGCATTCGGCCAGCGTGCGCACGCTGTGGCCCGGTTCCAGGCCCAGGTCCCACAGTGCCGCCACCAGGCCTTCGATGGCGCCGGCCTCGTCGGGTAGCGGGGCGCGCGGCAGCAGGATCAGCAGATCGACGTCGGAATGCGGATACAGTTCGCCCCGTCCGTAGCCGCCTACGGCGGCCAGCGTGGCGCCGGCCGGCAAGGGGTGCAGCCTCAGCAGGTCGCGCAAGGCCTGGTCGACGATGCGCCGCAGGTCGGTCAGCAGGGTGTCGGGCCGCCTATGCTGGCGGAACTGGGCGATGGCCGTGCCGCGCGCGGCTTGCAGGCGCTGTCGCAGGTCGGGCAGCGTGGACACGGCGGCGCACATGGCTGCGATCCCGTCAGGCGGCGGGCATGAGCAGCGGCTCGGTGACGAAGGACGGCGGTTGCCGCACGCCGGGCGACAGGGTCAGCACCTCGTAACCGGTGTCGGTGACGCAAACCGTGTGTTCCCACTGGGCCGACAGGCTGTGGTCGCGCGTGACCACCGTCCAGCCGTCGGCCAGTTGGCGGATTTCGCGGCGGCCGGCGTTGATCATGGGCTCGATGGTGAAAATCATGCCGGTGCTCAGGCGCACGCCGCTGCCCGGCCGGCCATAGTGCAGAACCTGGGGGTCTTCGTGGAAGTTCTGGCCGATGCCGTGGCCGCAGAATTCCCGCACCACCGAATAGCCGTTCGATTCGGCGTGCTTCTGGATGGCGTTGCCCACGTCGCCCAGCGTGGCGCCGTTGCGCACTTGCTGGATGCCTTTCCACATGCATTCGAAGGTGATTTCCGCCAAGCGGCGCGACTGGATCGAGGGCTCGCCCGCGTGGTACATGCGGCTGGTATCGCCAAACCATCCATCCTTGATGATGGTGACGTCGATATTCAGTGCGTCCCCGTTTTTCAGTACCTTGTCGCCCGGGATGCCGTGGCAGACCTGGTGGTTCACCGAGGTACAGATGGCGCCGGGGAAGGGGGGATAGCCGGGCGGCGCATAGCCCACCGTGGCCGATTTCACCTTGAGTTCATCGGTCAGGTATTCCAGGCACAGCCGGTCGAGCTCGCCGGTTGTGACGCCAGGTTTGACGTAGGGAGTAATGAAATCCAGGACCTTGGCGGCGTCCTGGCAGGCGGCGCGCATTTTGTCCAGATCGGCGGGATTGGTAACGATGCCCATGTATTGGCTTGAGTAACTGTGTGGAAAAATAGTAGAATTATAGGCTTGCCTAAAAACCGGGGGCAAAGCCAGGGAAGCCCGGACAGGATTCCAGCGGAGTTCCAGACGAATTCCAAGGAAGTTCCCAACCGATGCTTTTTCCGGCTTTTTCAGCCCGCGGCATGCATGGCCTGAATGGAATATTGCCATTGTAGGCCCTGTCTGCCGCTACGGTCGTCTGGGTTTGTTCGCCGCTATACGCCATAGGGGCGATCGGCCGGCCGGGTTTCAGGCTTGTTCATCCTGATATCAGGAAATCGCGCGCTATGCCACCCAGGGTGCCAGCCATGCCATGCATGGGCCGGTACAGGTGTAGCGCAAGGACCAACCCTCGGAGAATCTCATGTCCCTCATGCGCGAAATGCTGGAAGCTGGTGTCCACTTCGGTCACCAGACCCGTTACTGGAATCCCAAGATGGCCCCGTATATCTTCGGCCATCGCAACAAGATCCACATCATCAACCTCGAACAAACGGTGGCCAAGTACCAAGACGCCACCAAGTTCGTCAAGCAGCTGGCCGCCCGCGGTGGCAACATCCTGTTCGTCGGCACCAAGCGCGCCGCGCGCGAACTGGTCGCCACTGAAGCCGCCCGTTGCGGCATGCCCTACGTCGACGCCCGCTGGCTGGGCGGCATGCTCACCAACTTCAAGACGGTCAAGACCTCGGTCAAGCGCCTGAAAGACATGGAAACCGTCGTCGCCGAAGGCGGCGCCGAGCGCATGATCAAGAAAGAAGGCCTGCTGTTCCAGCGCGAGCTCGACAAGCTGAACAAGTCCATCGGCGGCATCAAAGACATGAACGGCCTGCCCGACGCGCTGTTCGTGATCGACGTCGGCTACCACAAGATCGCCGTGGCCGAAGCCCGCACCCTGGGCATCCCTGTCGTGGCCGTGGTGGATACCAACCACTCGCCCGACGGTATCGACTACGTCATCCCGGGCAACGATGACTCGGCCAAGGCCATCGCGCTGTATGCCAAGGGCATCGCCGACGCCGTGCTGGAAGGCCGCGAGCAAAACCTGAACGGCCTGGTCGAAGAAGCCGGCGAGGGTTCGGAAGAGTTCGTCGAAGTGCAGGACAACCAGGCCTGAGCCTGATCCGGCCCCGGGCCGCGCCGCGTGCGCCGGCCCGGGCTGGAACCTCGAGACGGGCTCCCGTCTCATGCCCGCCGCCCGCGGGTGTCTTGTCGAATCAAACCATGTGTCCCGTTGCCGACGGGGCATGTCTTAGCGAAACTGGAGCAATCATGGCTGAAATTACCGCCGCCCTTGTCAAGGAACTGCGCGAAAAAACCGACGCGCCCATGATGGAGTGCAAGAAGGCCCTGACCGAAGCCGAAGGCGATCTGGCCCGCGCCGAAGAAATCCTGCGCGTCAAGCTGGGCAACAAGGCCAGCAAGGCCGCCGCGCGCGTCACCGCCGAAGGCCTGATCGGCCTGTTCATCTCGGCCGACGCCAAGCAGGGCGCCGTCATCGAAGTGAACTGCGAAACCGACTTCGTGGCCAAGAACGACGATTTCATCGCTTTCGTCAATAAGCTGGCCGAACTCGTCACCGTCCAGAAGCCCGCCGATGTCGCCGCCCTGTCGGCGCTGCCCATGGGCGAGGGCACGGTTGAAACCACCCGTACCGCCCTGATCGGCAAGATCGGTGAAAACATCTCGGTGCGCCGCTTCCAGCGCATCGAAACCCCGAACGCGCTGGCCAGCTACGTGCACGGCGGCAAGATCGGCGTGCTGGTGGAATACTCCGGCATCGAAGAAATCGGCAAAGACCTGGCCATGCACATCGCCGCCACCAAGCCCAAGGCGCTGAACGCCGACGGCGTGCCGGCCGATGATATCGCCGCCGAGCGCTCGGTCGCCGAGCAGAAGGCCGCCGAATCCGGCAAGCCGGCCGAAATCGTGGCCAAGATGGTCGAAGGTTCGGTGCAGAAGTTCCTGAAGGAAGTCACGCTGCTGTCGCAGCCCTTCGTCAAGAACGACAAGCAGACCGTCGAGCAGATGCTCAAGGAAAAGGGCGCCTCGATCAGCCAATTCGTGCTGTTCGTGGTGGGCGAGGGCATCGAGAAAAAGACCAGCGACTTCGCCGCCGAAGTCGCCGCTGCAGCCGCCGGCCGCGCCTGATCGGTAGCCGCACCTGGGGCCGGCTAGATAAAAGTCTAGTCCGGCCCTATTTCTTGTCTTACACTTTCGTCGGATCGTTCCTCCGGACATCGCTATGAGCAGCAGATCATACAAACGGGTACTTCTCAAACTTTCCGGCGAAGCGCTGATGGGCGAAGATGCTTTCGGCATCAATCGCAGCACCATCCTGCGCATGACCGAAGAAATCGCGGAAGTCGTGGCGCTGGACGTGCAACTGGCCATCGTCATCGGCGGCGGCAACATCTTCCGCGGCGTGGCGCCGGGCGCGCAGGGCATGGACCGCGCCACTGCTGACTACATGGGCATGATGGCCACCATCATGAATGCGCTGGCGCTGCAAGACGCCCTGAAGCACAAAGACGTCGATACCCGGGTCCAGTCCGCGTTGAACATCGACCAGGTGGTCGAGCCCTACATCCGCCCCAAGGCACTGCGCTACCTCGAAGAAGGCAAGGTGGTCATTTTCGCGGCCGGCACGGGCAATCCGTTCTTCACCACCGACACCGCCGCCGCGCTGCGCGGAGCCGAGATCGGCGCCGAAATCGTCCTGAAGGCCACCAAGGTCGACGGCATCTACAGCGCCGACCCCAACAAAGATCCCACCGCCACGCGCTATGCGCGCATCAGCTTCGACGAAGCCATCGTGCGCCGGCTCGAGGTCATGGACGCCACCGCGTTCGCGCTGTGCCGCGACCAGAAATTGCCCATCAAGGTGTTTTCGATCAACAAGCCCGGCGCGCTCAAGCGCGCTGCCAGCGGCGAAGACGAAGGCACACTGGTACACGTTTAAGCAAAGGAATTCCTCATGAGCGTCGCAGAAATCCGTAAATCGGCCGAAGGCCGCATGGCCAAGTCGCTGGACACGCTGAAGGTCAACCTGTCCAAGATCCGTACCGGGCGTGCCCACACCGGTATCCTGGACCACGTCCAGGTCGAATACTACGGTTCGCCGGTGCCCGTGAGCCAGGTGGCCAACGTGAACCTGGTCGACGCGCGCACCATCAGCGTGCAGCCCTACGAAAAGCCCATGGCCTCGGTCATCGAGAAGGCCATCCGCGAATCCGACCTGGGCCTGAACCCCATGGCCATGGGCGACTCCATCCGCGTGCCCATGCCGGCCCTCACCGAAGAGCGCCGCCGCGACCTCACCAAAGTGGTCAAGGGCGAAGGGGAAGACGCCAAGATCGCCGTGCGCAACCTGCGCCGCGAAGCGAACGAGGCCCTGAAGAAGCTGGTCAAAGACAAAGAGATCTCGGAAGACGACGAGCGCCGCGCGCAAGACGACGTCCAGAAGCTCACCGATCGCCATGTCGCCGACATCGACAAGCTGGTCACCCAGAAAGAAGCGGAAATCATGACCGTATAATTTGTGACAGGTACCGATTCCGCGCGCCGCCGCGCCGTACGTTGCTCGCCTGGCTAGCGCGGTATCGGCGAGGCGGCGCGATTCATTTGGCTTGCAGCCCTCATCCGGGCCGCTTACCGGCACGACACTAACCTGCACATGGCAATCAGTTCCACCCAGGCTGTTCCCGACACCGACGCCGTGCCCCGGCACGTTGCCATCATCATGGACGGCAACGGCCGCTGGGCTACCAGCCGGCACCTGCCGCGCACCGCGGGGCACGTCAAGGGCGTACAGGCCGTGAGGCGCGTGGTCGAAGCCTGCGGCCGGCGCGGGGTGCGCTACCTGACGCTGTTCGCGTTCAGTTCCGAGAACTGGCGGCGTCCCGCCGAAGAAGTCTCGCTGCTGATGCGGCTGTTCGTGCAAACCCTGGAACGCGAAGTCGACAAGCTCAACGAGCAGGGCGTGCGGCTGCACGTGGTGGGCGACATGTCGCGCTTCGAGCCGCGCCTGCAGGCCCTGATCGCCGACGCGCAGGCGCGTACCGCGCACAACGATCGCCTGCACCTGACCGTGGCGGCCAATTACGGCGGCCGCTGGGACATCCTGCAGGCCACGCGCGCCATGCTCAGCCAGAACCCCAATCTGGGCCGCGATCCGCAGTGCATCGACGAAGCGCACCTGGCCCAGCACCTGTCGATGGCCTGGGCCCCCGAGCCCGACCTGTACATCCGCACCGGCGGTGAACAGCGCATTTCCAATTTCCTGATCTGGCAATTGGCCTACACCGAACTGTATTTCACCGACCAGTACTGGCCGGATTTCGGCGCGGCCGAACTCGACACCGCATTCGATTGGTACAGCAACCGCGAACGCCGATTCGGCCGCACCAGCGCGCAGTTGCGCGATGCCGGCGCGCGCTGAAGGCCCCGGAGACCCCCCATGCTCGGTCAACGAGTCATTACCGCCGTCATCCTGCTGGCCGTGCTTGCCGCGACGCTGGCGTCAGGTAATCCCTGGTGGTTCGTGGCGCTGCTGGCGGTGGGCGCGGCCTGCGCCTGCTGGGAATGGCTGCGCCTCACCGTGGCCCAGCCCCCTTCGCGCCCCCTGTGCGTCGGAGTGGCCGCCGCCCTGTTGGCCTTGATGCTGTGGCTGACCTGGGCCTGGCTGGCGGGCCAGCCAGCCGCGGCTGGCCTGCAGGCCGCGGTGGTACGCATTCTGGTGCCGCTGGTGGCGCTGGCCTGGCTGCTGGGGTCCACGTAGTCGCGATCCAGGATCACATCGTGATTGCCCGCCAGGATCGAATACGGCACCTTGGCGTCTTCCAGGATCTTCATG
>NZ_JAJMLX010000017.1 GCF_020991325.1 Bordetella petrii
GTCCAAAATTCCCCACTGCTGCCTCCCGTAGGAGTCTGGGCCGTGTCTCAGTCCCAGTGTGGCTGGTCGTCCTCTCAAACCAGCTACGGATCGCAGCCTTGGTAGGCCTTTACCCCACCAACTAGCTAATCCGATATCGGCCGCTCCAATAGTGCGAGGCCCGAAGGTCCCCCGCTTTCCCCCGTAGGGCGTATGCGGTATTAGCCACGCTTTCGCGTAGTTATCCCCCGCTACTGGGCACGTTCCGATACATTACTCACCCGTTCGCCACTCGCCGCCAGACCGAAGTCCGCGCTGCCGTTCGACTTGCATGTGTAAAGCATCCCGCTAGCGTTCAATCTGAGCCAGGATCAAACTCTTCAGTTCAATCTCTGTTATATCGCGCACCGCAAAACCCCTAAAGGCCCGCGGCACTTCACTCAAAAGAAATGAGGTTCAATGAATATCTTTGACATTCAAGGTACTTCACTTCTAGGTGAGCGCTTTGATTTCTTCAGCCCGGCGACAGACATAAAGCCCGCCGCCAGCGCCGCATCACCCAAGCGCCCACACTTATCGGTTGTTTCGTTGTTAAAGAACAGGGTACCGCCACTTGCCACCACCGCCGTCACATCGCTGTGTCTGCAGCAGAGAAACGAGATTATGAAGCCTTTTTTCGGGGCTGTCAAATCAGGTTCGTTTCTGATTTTTGGCCTCGCCGCCCCGGCAAAAACTGCTGCCCGAACCGCGAAAGAGCGAGACTATACACGAAATTCCGGACTCGTGCGGAGCCCCACAAGTCTGGGGTCTCGCAAGTCGCATGCCGGGCAGCCGGCAAATGCTTGCCGGTTCTCTGTCACCGTTTACTATGCCAACTGAACCTAGATGCCCTACTCCAGCCCATGAGCGAAGACATACTGATCAACATCACCCCTTTCGAAACGCGAGTCGCGCTGGTGGAACAGGGCGCGGTTCAAGAACTGCATGTAGAACGCAGCATTCAACGCGGCCACGTCGGCAATATTTACCTGGGGCGTGTAGTGCGGGTACTGCCGGGCATGCAAAGCGCCTTCATCGATGTCGGCCTGGAGCGCGCCGCCTTCATCCACATTGCCGATCTGCGCGAGAACCGCAGCGAGCGCAGCCAGGGCCTGACGCCCACCGCCATTGAAAAGCTGCTGTTCGAGGGCCAGACCCTGATGGTGCAGGTGATCAAGGACCCTCTGGGCACCAAGGGCGCGCGCCTGTCCACCCAGATCAGCATCGCCGGGCGCATGCTGGTGTACCTGCCCCACGACCCTCATATCGGGATATCACAGAAGATCGATTCAGAGGCCGAGCGCACCCAACTGCGCGAACGGCTGCAGGCATTGATTCCCGAAGAAGAAAAAGGCGGCTTGATCGTACGCACTCAGGCCGAAGGCGCCAGCGACGAAGAGCTGAGCGCCGACCTGGAATATCTACGCAAGCTGTGGGGCCGCGTGCAGGCCGCGGCACGCAGCCAGCCCGCCCCCACTCTGCTGCACCACGACCTGACGCTGGCCCAGCGGGTGCTGCGCGACATGGTGGGGCCCCACACCGGCGTGATCCAGGTAGATTCCCGCACCACGACGTCGGCCCTGACCGAATGGGCCCGCGTGTACACGCCGTCGGTGGCGGACCGCATCCAGCATTACAGCGGCGAACGCCCCTTGTTCGACACCGCCAATGTAGACGAGGAAATTGCGCGCGCCCTTTCGCGCCGCGTGGACCTGAAGTCGGGCGGCTACCTGATCATCGACCAGACCGAAGCGCTGACGACAGTGGACGTGAACACCGGCGGCTTCGTGGGCGGACGCAATTTCGACGACACTATTTTCAAGACCAACCTGGAAGCCGCGCAGGCCATTGCGCGGCAGCTGCGGTTGCGCAACCTGGGGGGCATCGTGATCCTGGACTTCATCGACATGGAAGACCTGGAGCATCGCGAGACCGTGCTGGCCGAGCTGAAGAAGGCGCTGGCGCGCGACCGCACGCGCATGACCGTGAATGGCTTCACGCAACTGGGACTGGTGGAGATGACGCGCAAGCGCACCCGTGATTCGCTGGCCCACCAATTGTGCGAGCCCTGCCCCATGTGCGAGGCGCGCGGCACGGTGCGCACGGCCCGCACGGTGTGCTATGAAATTCTGCGCGAAATCCTGCGTGAAGCCAGGCAGTTCAATCCGCGCGAGTTCCGCATCCTGGCGTCGCAGGATGTGGTGGACCTGTTTCTGGAAGAGGAAAGCCAGCACCTGGCCATGCTGGGCGATTTCGTGGGCAAGCAGGTGTCGCTGGAAGTGGAAACCGCCTACTCGCAGGAACAGTACGACATCATCCTGACTTGAGGCGGGGCGTAGCCGGGAGAGGCTGGCTTCGGCTGAATGCCCTGGCTTCGGACCATGGCAGTAAATTGCCCGATACCTCAGCCGCGGCCGCTTCGGTGTCTGGCACCCTTCGGGAGCCAGACACCCGGCAATATGGCTGGAACCTCGTCGCGGCGGGCCCAGGCAGCGCTAAGCGGCACCAGGCGCGCCGGCCCGGATCAGTTCTCGCGGAACTGCATGTTGTACAGCGAGGCGTACAGGCCGTTGTCGGCCAGCAGCTTGGTGTGCGGGCCTTGTTCGACGATTTGCCCGGCGTCCAGAACGACGATGTGGTCGGCGTTCTGGACGGTGGACAGGCGGTGGGCGATGACCAGGGTGGTACGGCCGCGCATCAACCGTTCGAGCGAGGCCTGCACCTGCCGCTCGGATTCGTTGTCGAGCGCGGAAGTGGCTTCGTCCAGGATGAGGATGGGCGCGTTCTTGATCAGGGCCCGCGCAATGGCCAGGCGCTGCCGCTGGCCGCCGGACAGGCGGGCGGCATTTTCGCCCACCGGCGTATGGATGCCATTGGGCAAAGCGTCGACGAACTCGAGCAGATTGGCCGCGGCCAGTGCGTCGCGCACTTGCTCATCGCTGGCCTGCCCCAGTGCGCCATAGCCCACGTTGGCGGCGATGGTGTCATCGAACAGCACCACGTCCTGGCTAACCAGCGACAGGTGCGAGCGCAGGCTGCGCAGGGCGAGTTCGTTGATGGGCACGTCATCGACCAGGATGGTGCCGGAATCCGGCAGCACGAAGCGCGGCAGCATGTTCACCAGGGTGGTCTTGCCGCTACCCGAACGGCCCACCAGCGCCACGGTTTTCCCCGGCTGGACGTGCAGCGAAATATTGCTGACAGTATCGCGCGAGGCATCCGGGAAACGATGCGTGACATCGCGGAACTCGATTTTTCCACGCACCGGTTCGGGCAGCTTGCGGGTGCCCGTGTCGATTTCGGGTTCTTGGTCGACCAAGGTGAATACGCTTTCGGCGGCCACCAGCATTTTCTGCATTTTGCCGGCCAGATTGGTGAGGCGCTTGATGGGGTCGAAGATTTGCGCCAGCGCCGCCATGAACGAGGCGAAGCTGCCGACGGTAAGCTGGCCATTGTTGGCCTGGCTGAGAGCCACCGCGATCACGGCGCCGACGGAGATCGAGATGCACACCTGGGTAAGCGGCGTCATGGCGGCGTCGGCGGTGGCCGTGCGCATGGCGAAGCGGCGCAGGCGCGCGTTCACAAAAGCAAAGCGGCCGCGTTCGGCCTCGTAGCCGTCGAACAGCTTGATGACCCGCTGGCCGTTGATGCCCTCGCTGGCCACCCGGGTCAGCTCGGCATTCATGTTGACGGTGTCACGGTTGATGCGCCGCAAGCGGCGGATGAAGCTGCGGGCGATCAGCACAGATACCGGCAACATGACCAGGATGATGAGCGTCAGCATCCAGGACATGTACAGCAGCACGCAGATCAGGGCGATCACGACCAGGGTTTCGCGCACCAGCACCGTGATGACATCGGTGGCATAGCCTGTGACGTTGCCGGCATCAATAGTGAAGCGATTGAGCAGCCGGCCGGTATCGCCCCGCTTGAAATCGGCATCGGGCAGGCCGAGCAGGCGGTCGAACATATCGCGGCGGATGCCCAGCAGGACATTGTTGGCCACCCAGGCCAGCAGGTAGTCGCTGAAAAAATTGCACAGGCCGCGCAAGAGGATGAGGCCCACCACAGCCAGGGGCAGCGCCCATACGAAGTATGGCTTGGCCCCCGTGAAGCCCTCGTCGAGCAGCGGCTTCATGATGATGGCCAGGGTCGGCTGGGTGGCGGCCGCGCCGGCCATCAGCAGGATGGCCAGCACCAGACCCTTCCAATAGGACCCTACGCGGCTGTAGACGCGCTTCCAGAGCTCGGCCCGGACCGGCTGGGACCCGGCGGGCGCGTGGCGTGCGGCAGAATTCAAGGGACGACTCGCTTTAATACAATTGTGCTCGGGATTGTACCGTTCGACTGACTATTAACCTGCTATTGCCGATGCCCAAGATTTCCTGCCTGTATGTCAGATTGCCCAATTGGGTGGGCGATGTCTGCATGAGCCTGCCCAGCCTGTCGCTGCTGGGCGCCACCGGCGTGCCGCTGGTGATCTGCGCCCGGCCCTGGGCGCGGGACCTGCTCGAGGGCGTGGCCAGGCACGGCTTCATTCCCATGCGGGGCCGCGTCTGGGAAGATGCCCGCGCGGTGCGCGAGCACCGGCATGCCCAGGCTACCGTGGGGAACCAGGCACGCGGCCTGGCGCTGCCCGATTCGCTGTCCAGCGCCGCCGTGTTCCGCCTGGCGGGCGTGCCCAGCGCGGGGTACCGCGACGATGGACGAAGCCTGTTGCTGCGCTGGCCCATCGCAAAACCCCAGGCCGACCTGCATGCCGTGCAATCGTGGTACTACCTGACCCGCAGCGCCCTGCAACGCTGGAAGCTGCCGGACGGCCCGGAGCAGCCCGGCGCCGACCTGGGCCTGCCCATTACCCCGGCGCACCGCCAGGCGGCCGACGAGGTGCTGGCCCAGGCCGGGCTGGCTGGCCAGCCGTTCGTGCTGATCGCCCCCACGGCCACCGGGCTGCACAAGGGACAAGTCAAGGTCTGGCCCGGGTTCGATGCCCTGACCCGCGCCCTGCAAGGCCGCGGGCACACCGTGGTAATGTGCCCTCCTCCGGCGGAAACCGACGAAGCCAGGCGCAACGCCCCCACCGCGCGCCTGCTGCCGCCCGTGGCCCTGGGCGCCTTTGCGGCGCTGACGGCTCGTGCCGGGCTGGTGGTGTGCAATGATTCGGGGGTGTCGCACGTGGCGGCCGCCGCGCAAGCGCGGCAACTGACGCTATTCGGCGTCACCAATCCCGGACGCACCGGCCCCTGGTCGCCCCGCGCCGTTTGCCTGGGCGCGGACCGGAACTGGCCGGAGGTTGCCGCGGTCGAACACGAAGCCTGCGCACTGCTGGCATCGGCATCGTGACCCGATTGTTTACTTGACATTTATGACAACGTATCTGGCCAATCTGATCCTTCCCCAGAATCTGTGCATGACGCTGGTCGTGCTGGGCTTGGTGCTGGGCCTGTTGCGCCTGCGCCGCACCGGCGCCTGCCTGGCCGTTTTCGGACTGGCGTGGCTGCTGGCGTGGTCTTTGCCCATCACTTCGCTCTGGCTGGGAGGATCGCTGGAGGCGCGCTACCCTCATTTGCCGGCAGCGCAATTGCCCGCGGCCGATGCCATCGTGGTGCTGGGAGGCAACACCGCCAACGGCCGCGCCAACTGGTTCCTGCCCTACGACAAGGAAACCGCGATCGTGCGCGTCGATACCGCCGTGAAGCTTTACCAGGCGGGACGCGCGCCCAAGGTGGTGCTGTCCGGCGGTGCGCTGGAAGGCGACATCAGCGAAGCGCGCGGCATGGCGTTCCTGATGAAGCAGCAAGGCGTGCCCGAGCGCGCGCTGCTGCTCGAGAATTCCAGCCGTACCACCTACGAGAATGCCATCCTGACCGAAGAAGAACTGGAAGAGCACGGCTTCAGGAAGATCTTGCTGGTGACTTCGGCCCTGCACATGCCCCGGGCCATGGCGGCGTTTTCCAAGCAGGGCGTATCGGCCATTCCCGCATCCACGCCACCGCAGATTGTGCTTCCGCCCGATGGTTCAGTATCGCCCTGGATACCCCACCAGCGCACACTGGATGCCAGCCGCTCCATCATCAAGGAATACGCCGGCCTGCTGGTGTACTGGCTGCGGGGCTGGGTATGAACCAGGAAGAACCGGCCGCCGCCTGCAGGCCGGGTTGCGGCGCCTGCTGCATCGCGCCCTCGATCTCGTCGCCCCTCCCGAAAATGCCCGGCGGCAAGCCGGCCGGCGTGCCCTGTGCGCATCTGAACGCCGCCATGGCCTGTGAGCTGTTCGGCCTGCCCAGCAGGCCTGCCGTATGCGGGGGCCTGCAACCCAGCCGGGAAATGTGCGGAACCACGCCGGCCCATGCCATAGTGTGGCTGGGCCGGCTGGAAGCGCTGACCAACCCCTGCTAGCCTGGCGCCTGGCCCGCGGCCGGCAGGAAGCCCGGCACGGCCAGCAGGCCGCACAGGCGGGCCACTGCGACGTGCCCGGGCTCGACCTTCTCGGCTGTCATGAGGAAGTTCACCGTGCCCAGGCAAGCGCCGCGCGCCACCACCGGCACATTGATCACCGACCGCAGGCCCAGGGCCTCGATGGCGGCATGGTCGTCGAATGCCTGGCGGATGGCCTCGGGGCCTTCGCCAACGAACAGCCGCTGTTCGAGCAGGACTTGCCTGCCCCACGGCGTGCCCGCCTTGTGCTTCATGCCGCCCGCCGGGTAGGCCTGGGGATTGGAACTGTACTGCCGCACCACCGTCATGGGGCCGGGATCGTAGCGATTGACCGTGCACAGCCGGTGCGCCAGCGGCTGCCGGGCGAAGGCATCGATGGCGGCGAACAAGGCCTGCGGATTGCTGCCGGCGCAGCCCAGCGCCAGAGGATCGATGTGGTCGGACAGGGCTTGCACGAAGCTGGCGGAGATCATTGCAGCGTGATCCCCAGGTCGCGGACCAGCTTGCCATACTTGCCGGCGTCGCGCTGCAGTGTTTCAGCGAACTGCTCGGGCGTGGTCTGCATCACTTCCACGCCCATGTCGCCCATTTTCTTGATGACCTCGGGCTTGGCCAGGACGGCGTTGATTTCCTTGTTCAGGCGCTGGACCAGCGCGGGGTCCATGCCCGCGGGGCCGAAGGCGCCGTACCACACGGCCAGTTCATAGCCGGGCAGCGTTTCCGCCACGGTAGGCACATCGGGCAGCAGCGGCGAGCGCCGGCTTTCGGTGACGGCCAGCAGCTTCAGCTTTCCCACTTTGACGTGCGGCAGCGTCTGGGTGCCGGCGCTGAACAACAGTTGAGTACGATCGGCCACGGTGTCCATGACGGCGGGAGCGCCGCCTCGATAGGGAACGTGCAGCATGCGGATACCGGTGGCCTTCTCGAACATCGCAGCGCTGAGATGGTTGGTCGAACCCGCTCCTGCCGAGGCGTAGGCGATCTGTTCCGGCCGCGCCTTGGCATATTCGATGAACTCGGCCACGCTGTTGACGGGCAGCGAGGGGTTGATGACCATGGTGTTGGTGACCAGCGCCAACTCGGCAATGGGCGTGAAGTCTTTCACGCCATCGAACGGCATGTTGGAATACATGGCCTGGTTCATGGTGTGGGTGCTCATCGAACCCACCAGCAGCGTGTAGCCGTCGGGCTCGGCGCGCGCCACTTGCGCCGAGCCAATATTGCCCGAAGCCCCCGAGCGGTTCTCGACCACGACTGGCTGCCCGAGGGACAGGCTCATGTGCTCGGAGAGCAGGCGCGCCAGGATGTCGGTTGAGCCGCCCGCCGCCCACGGCACGATGATGGTGACCGGCTTGTCGGGCCATTCGGCATGGCTGGCGGTAGGCAGCAGCGCCGCGGCGCTCAGTACCAGCGGCACCAGGTATTTGCGTATGGAAAACATCTTGGCATTCCCCTATGTCGTGTCTTGTGCAGACTGTTGTGTAAAAAAGAAAACTTCAGCGGCCAACGGCATAACCCTGCATGCCGCGCGGATTGGCGCCCGCGCGCAACAGCAGGCCGCCCGCCGCGGGTTCCCGCGTACAGACGCTGACCCGCCCTTCCGACCAGGCCGGACCTACCCGCAGATCGTGGCCGGCGGCGCGCAAGGCGTCTTGCGTGGCGGCGGGAAGGCGCGATTCCACGGTCAGCCGGTTCAGCACGGTGGTACGCGGCCAGAATGAGCCCGGGAAATGATCGACATGCCAGGCGGGTGCGTCGATGGCTTCCTGGAGATTCATGCCGAGCGCGGCGTGCCGCAGGAAAAAAGCCAGGGTCCATTGATCTTGCTGGTCGCCGCCGGGCGTGCCGAACACCATATAGGGTTCGCCGTCGCGCAGGGCCAGGCCGGGCGACAGCGTGGTGCATGGACGCTTGCCCGCCTGCAGGGTGCCCGGAAGGCCATCGTCCAGCCAGGTCATCTGCAGGCGCGTGGTGATGGAAAAACCAAGTTCGGGAATCGCCGGGCTGGAAGACAGCCAGCCACCCGAAGGCGTGGCGGCCACCATATTGCCGTGGCGGTCGATTACGTCGATATGGCAGGTGTCGCCCACGAAGATCTCACGGGCGGCCCATTCTTGCACGGGCGGCAATTGGGCGAAGGTGGGCTCGCCCACGCCATAGCGCACGTCGGCGGCGGCCAGGGCCCTTTCGGCGGCCCGCAGGTCGGGCAGGCGTGGCGCGCGCCCGCCGGGCTGGCCGGGTTGCAGTTGCGCGTTGGCGGCCGTTCCGATGGAGGCCGCTCGCTGCCGCGCATAGCCGTCGCTTAGCAGGTCGGCCAGGGGCACATCGGTAAAGGCGGGGTCGCCATACCATGCCAGGCGGTCGGCAAATGCCAGTTTGGCGGCTTCCGCGATGCGGTGCACGAATTCGGGCGAATCGGCCCGCAACCCCTCGATACCCAGGTAGCGCAGCATGGCCAGTTGCTGCAGGAACACCGGGCCCTGCGACCACGGCCCGCATTTGGCAACGGTGTAGCGGCCGTAGTCGACCGTGGCCGGCTCGCCATAACTGGCGCGCCAATCGGCCATGTCTTCGCGCCGCAGCAGGCCGGCGTTGCACTCGCCGCTGCAGTCGCGCAGGCGTTGATTGCGGTAGAAGTCATCGATGGCGCTGGCAACGAAGCCGCGGTACCAGGCCTCATGTGCCGCCTCGATGCGGCCGCGCCGGCCGCCCGCGGCATCCGCCGATTCCGCCAGGATGCGGCGATACGTCTGGGCGATGGCAGGCGTGCGCAAGATGGAGTCGGGATGCGGCACCTGCCCCCCAGGCAGCCAGACGGCAGCCGAAGATGTCCATTCAGTGCGGAACAGGGACTCGACCGCGGCGATCGCCTGGGCGATGCGCGGCACCATCGGGAACCCATTCTCGGCATACGCGATGGCGGGGCCGAGCACGTCGTGCAGTTCCCAGGTTCCGTGGTCGCGCAGCAGCGCGAGCCAGGCCCCGAAAGCGCCGGGCACCGTGGCGGGCAGCAAGCCTATGCCGGGCACCAGTTCATAGCCGCGCTGGCGGAAGTACGCCGGTGTGGCCAACGCCGGTGCCGGCCCCTGGCCGCACAATTCGACCATGCGGCGCTCGGCTTCGCTCCAGAACAGGATGGGCACCTCTCCGCCGGGCCCGTTCAAATGCGGTTCGACGATCTGCAGCATGAACCCGCCGGCAACGGCCGCATCAAATGCATTGCCGCCGCGTTCGAGCACGCCCATGGCAACTTGCGAGGCCAGCCAGTGCGTGGATGACACGACACCGAAGGTGCCGCGGATTTCCGGTCGGGTGGTGAAGGTGGGCGTGGACACGGCGATTTTCATGACGGCAGGGGAAAAAGAAAGTATAAGTTCCTTAAATAACGTAAAGCGTTGTTTTTCTCATGAGTCCATAACCAAATAGTTATGGATACTGCCCTGGAAACCCATCCCTTCCCATGTCGACATTGACTCGCCTGACCACGCGCCTGAAAAGCCGTCACCTGACCCTGCTGCTAGCGGTGGCACGCCATCGTTCGCTGACCCGCGTCGCGCAGGAGGCAGGGGTCAGCCAGCCGGCGGCCACCAAGACGCTGGCCGAGATCGAGGACATCTTCGGCGGGGCATTGTTCGTGCGTTCGCGCCATGGGCTGGAACCCACCCCGATGGGACAATTGGCGCTGGTGCGCGCCCAGCACATGCTGCAGGATCTGGAGCACTGGGCCGGAGAGATCGACGCGCTGCGCAGCGGCCATGCCACGCACCTGAACCTGGGCGCAGTGCCCTTCGTGTCCGGCCCTTTGCTGACGCGCGCCATTGAATGGCTGGGGGAACGCCATCGCATTACCGTGACCTTGCAGCGCGCCACCACGGACCACCTGCTGCAAGGCCTGCGCAGCCATGAACTGGACTGTGTCATCGGACGTGCTTCAGCCATTGCCGGCGCGCATGATGTCTGGCATGAACTGTTGTATGCACAACATCCCGCCCTGATTGCCAACCCCCGGCTGGCAAGGCGCCTGGCGCGCCGCCAGCCCGATTGGCGGGAACTGGCCTCGATGAACTGGATTCTGCCGTCGCCCGCCACCCCCATCGGCAATATGGTGACCGAGCTGTTCGTGCGCGCCCAGGCCCAGCCGCCGACGCCCATCGTGGAAACCTACACGCTCGAAGTGATCGAGGGCCTGCTGGCGGGCAATGACGCCCTGCTTTCCATCGTGCCCCGGGACATCGCGGCGGAACTGTGCAGGAGCCAGCGAGTGGCCCTGGTGCCATGGCGGTTCGACTGGGAATTGCCGCCCATCAGCCTGATCAGGCGCGTGCGCGATATGCCGTTGCAGGCCGAAGAACGGCTGGCCGAGATACTTCGGGAATTGTGCGCCCCGCTGAACGACGGATAAACGCGGCCCTTAGCGCGCCAGCGCCTGGTGATACACCGCCAGGGTTGATTCGGCGAAATCTGCCAGGCCGAACTGTTCCACGGCCTTGCTGCGCGCCGCCTCGCCCATGCCGGCCAGACGGGACGGATCCTGCAACATGGCGCGCAGCAGCGCGCCGATGGCCGCGGCATCGCGCACGGGGATGATCCAACCGTCGACGCCGTCGGTGACGTTCTCGGGCAGGCCGCCCGCATCGCTGACCAGGGCCGGCAGCCCCATCGACATCATTTCGCGGCAGGCATAGGACAAAGCCTCGTAGTAAGACAGCACGAAGCCGGCATGGCAGCAGGCCAGCGCATCGCGCACGTCGTCCAGCAAGCCGGGGAAAACCACCTGGGCTTGCATGCCCGCCGCACGCACCCGCGCCAGCTTGGCTTCGGACGGCGGGTCGCCGGCCACCAGGATCATCACGCGCCGGCGCTGTTCGGGCGGCAGGCGGCCGGCGGCTTCGACCAGGTCGAGCCAGCCCTTGTCGAAATCGGTGCCGCCCGCACTGCCCAGCAGCAGGCGGCCGCGCCAATCGGGGCCGAAATAACGGTCGCGCAGCGCATCCAGCGGCAGCGACGACTGGGGCGGCGTGAAATAATCGGTGTCGATGCCATGGCGTATTGTCGTAATGGGCACGCGCCGGTACGGCGACCGCAGCACCTGTTCATGCACGTGGTCGCTGACGGCGATGACATGGTCGGTTGCCAGCCGCGCACGCAGGCGGTGGCCCAGCGAATCGAGCGGATGAATGTTGTGTTTGGTGAATACCACGCGCGGCCGCCGCGGCAGGCCCGCCAGGGCCAGCATGACCTGTTTGTGGTCGGCGGTTCCATTTACATGGATGATGTCGTAGTGCTCGCGCCCCACCAACTGTCGCAGCGATGCCGGCTCGGTAAGCCATGCCGACAGGCGCGTGGAAAACCGCATGGCCACCGTCTGCACGCCAGTTGCGGCCGACGCGTAGCGAAACAGGCGGCTGGTGTCCGGCGCGGCCACCGTGACCTGGTGCCTGCCGGCCAGTGCCTGCGCCAGGTTCATGACGTACGTGGTATGCCCCCCGCCATTGCGCGGGTGGAAATTGGTATACAGGACCTTCACTTGCGGGTATCGGACAGAAAGCTGAGTTTGGCGTAGCGGAAAAAGCTGCCGGCGGCGGCGGTAACCGCCAGGACCAGGCCATGGCGCCCGTCGAGAAAGCCGCGGCGGATGAGATAAATGCGGACGAAAGTCCAGAACCCGTGGCCCAGCGCGCTGAATACCGTGGCGCGCTTGCCGCGCGCGTGCATCATTGCGGCCGCGTCCGAGGAATAGCGGTTCACCTTGTTGATGAGCGCATCCAGGTTGGGATAGGGATAGTGCAGGAAGTGGCCGTTCAGGCGCAGCACCTGGCCTTGCGGCACCACGCGCTCATGCACGGCGGCGTCGGTGAAGCGGGCGGTACCGCGCTTGAACAGGCGCAATACGTAATCGGGCCACCAGCCGCTGTGACGGATGAGGCGGCCGCAGAAGTCCGACAGCCGGGCGATTTCATAGGCGTCGGCCCGAGGCGCGGCCAGCGCCGCGCGGATTTCGTCCGCCAGTTCGGGCGGCACGCGTTCGTCGGCATCGATGGACAGGATCCAGTCGCCCGTGGCCAGATCCAGGGCCCGGTTCTTTTGCGGGCCGAATCCGGGCCAGTCGGCGGTGACGTGCACCTGCGCGCCGAAATCGCGCGCCAGTTCGACGGTGTTGTCCGTGCTGCCGGAATCGACCACGATGAATTCATCGGCAAAGGCCACTGATTCGAGGCAGCCGAGGATGTGAGCCGCCTCGTTCTTGGCGATGATGATGACCGACAGTTTCATGCGCGATTCCTCAGACGCTTTTTCCAGGCTTTCCAGGCGTGGTAGCGCGGCCCCCACACGGGGTGGCGCGACATCCATATGCGGCGGTTCAGCCACGAGCCGCCCAGGTTGCGCACGGCGAAACGGTAAATATGTTCGGGATCATGGCCCGGCACGTTCTGGCCCAGCGCATCGGTGGTGTACAGGTGGCGAAAACCCGCCTCGCGCGCGGCCTGCAGGTAATCAGCGTCGAAATAGCCTTGCGGCCAGCACAGGTGATTGCTGGCCCCGCCCAGCTGCCGCGTAAGCGTGGCGCGGGAATCGGCAAGTTCGCGGGCGATGTGTTCGCGCTTGGCGGCGACGTCGGACCCGCATTCTTTATCCCACCTGGTATGCGTATGAGTGTGGGAATGGACTTCGAACGTACCAGCCGCCAGCATGGCCTGCACCTCGCTCCAGCGCAGCATGACGTCGTCGGTGCGGCCCGCGGCCACCAGGCGCTTGGATTCGTGGTGATCGGGCGAGGCAGGCACGGCCCCTCCCTGGCCGGCACAGGGGCGAACCCCGCCCTGCCCCACCCAGCCGGTGATGAGAAACAGCACGGCCTTCATGCCATGGCGCTGCAGCACGGGATGCGCGTAGGTCCAGTTATTCAGGTAGCCGTCGTCGAAGGTGATGAGCACCGACTTTTCCGGCACGCGCTCGCCCGCCAGATAGCCCGCCAATTGTTCCGTGCCCAGCGCCGTGTAGCCCGCGCGCGCCAGGCCGGCGATCTGCTGCTCGAAAACATCGGGTGTGACGGCGATCATGCCGCCCGATGGGCTGACATGGTGATACATCAGCACCGGAATGTTGGGCGCGTTGCTCATGCTTGCCGCTCCGCCAGCCATTTGCGGTAGACGGCCTCGGTGTTTTCGGCCAGGCGGGCGGGTGAGAATATGCCTTCGTCCCACACCATGCTGCGCCCGGCAGCGCCCATTTTCCGGCGCAACTCCGGATTGTCGATCAGGCGTTCGAGCGCGGCGCGAAGCGCGGGCGGGTTCTTGGCAGGCACAAGGATGCCGGTAACGCCATCGCGCATGATCTCGGACACCCCGCCCACGTCGGTGCCGATGACCGGCAGCCCGGCGGCCTGCGCCTCGACATAGACGGTGCCCGACGCTTCCTGGTGCGTGGCCAACGCGAACAGGTCGAACCCGGGCAGCAGGCTGGGCACGTCGCGGCGGGTGCCCATCAGGTGAATGCGTTTTTCCAGGCCCAGCTGCTGGATGTAAGCCTGGATGTTCTCGAAGGTGGGAGAGCCCGATCCGACAAACACCATGTGCAGCCGGGGCCGGGCTTCCATCAGCGGATAGATGGCGTCGACCAGGTCTTTGTGGCCCTTGGGCGCGCGCATGACCGCCACACAGCCCACCACGATATCGTCTTCGGCCAAGCCGAGTTCGCCGCGCAGGGGGGAATGCTCGATCGGCGGCGGCAGCACCACGGGCGTATACAGCGTGGCGGTATGAGCCTCGGGCACGCCGCGGCTGACGAGATTGCGGCGCACGGTTTCGCTGACGGTAGTGACCCGATGGGGCAGCCACGTATAGGACAGCATTGAGCCGGCCCTGTTGGCCAGGTGGCGGGTACGCACGATGAGCGGCACGCCGAACAGCCGCCCCGCCGTGCCCGCAATAAGGGTATCGATGCGGCTGTGCGTGTTGACCACGTCGTAGCGGCCGTCGCGCAGAATGCGCCGCATGGCGGCCACGCCTTTCAGGTAGTTGGCCAGCCCGCCCATGGGCATGGTGTGCACCGTGAAGCCCGCGTCGCGCAGCCGCGGCACCAGTTGCGCGTGGGGTTGGCAGACGGCTTCCAGATGGTGGCCGCGCGCGCGCATGGCATGCATTTCCTTGAACACGCGATGTTCCTGGCCGCCGAACGCGACCGCGGCCTCGGAATGGAGAATACGCAGTGGCTGCATCAGTAGGTTACCTCTACGCCATCGGGCTTGGCCCAGGCGGCCAGATTCTCGAGCAGAGTATCCGCCATGCGCACTCGCCATTCTTCGCCCAGGCGCACCGTGCACAGGAAATTGTCGCGTCCGTAGACAATGTCGACAGGCACGCCCGGCACGCCGTTCTCGGGTTCGGCGCGGAACGGATTCAGCATCTGGCGCAGGCGGGCGGCATCGGCCTGCCCGTTGAGCTTGACCCGCAGCGACTTGGCGCGCGCCTCGCGCGCCAGTTGCAGATCGAACAGATTTTCGGCAACGATGCGCATGCCGCCGGAGTAGTCGTCGTTGCTGACCTTGCCCTGCACGATGATCAGTTGGTCTTCGCGCAGGCGGGAGCGATGCTTTTCGTACAGTTCGTTGAATACCGAGATCTCGACCTGCGCCGTACCGTCATCCAGCACCGCGAACACCATTTTGCCGCGCCGCGTCATCATGGTGCGCACGCCGGCCAGGACGCCGCACATCCATTGCAGGTCGCGCTGCGGTTCGACCCGGGCCAGCGTCATGGGCACGATGCGGCGCACTTCGTCGCGCCAGTGGTCGAACAAGTGGCCGCTGAAGTAGTAGCCCAGCGCCGATTTTTCTTCGGTGAGCTTGGTGTGCAGGTTCCAGGGCGCGACCTTGCTGAGTTCGCCCGCCACCACATCGCCGCTGTCGTCGCCAAACAGGGATACCTGGTTGGCGCTGCGGGCGGCCTGCTCGGCCGCTTCCATGGCGGTGGCCACCGACGCCAGCATGGCCGCGCGGTTGGATTCGATGGTGTCGAAAGCGCCCGCCTTGATCAGGGCTTCGATGGTACGCCGGTTGACCGCATGCTTATTGATGCGCCGGCAGAAGTCGAACAAATTGGCGAACGGGCCGTCGGACTGGCGCGCGCGCAGGATTTCCTCCACCGCGCCCTGCCCCGTGCCCTTGACCGCCCCCAGGCCGTAGCGCATGGTGCGCGGCGGCTTGCCCTGGCGGGAATGCTCGTCGGGCACGGGCTCGAAGCGATAACCGGAAGCGTTGACATCGGGCGGCAGCACCAGCACGCCGTTGTCCTGCGCGTCGCGGCAAAACACCTGGACCTTGTCGGTATCGTCCATATCGGACGACATGGTGGCGGCCAGGAACTCCGTGGGATGGTAGGCCTTCAGCCAGGCGGTCTGGTACGCAATAAGGGCATAGGCGGCCGAGTGCGACTTGTTGAAGCCGTAGCCCGCGAACTTTTCCATCAAGTCGAACAGCTTGACCGCCAGATTGGGATCGTGGCCCTTTTCCTTGGCGCCCTGCTCGAAAAGCTCGCGGTGCTTGGCCATTTCTTCGGGCTTTTTCTTGCCCATGGCACGGCGCAGGAGGTCGGCGCCGCCCAGCGAATAGCCGCCGATGATCTGCGAGATCAGCATCACCTGTTCCTGGTAGACGATGACCCCATAAGTGCTTTTCAGGGTGCTTTCCAGGTCGGGATGGAAGTAATCGACCGAGGCGCGGCCATGCTTGCGGTTGACGAAGTCGTCGACCATGCCGGATTCGAGCGGGCCCGGACGATACAGGGCCAGCATGGCGATGATGTCTTCGAAGGTGTTGGGCCGCAGCTTTTTCAACAATTCCTTCATGCCGCGCGATTCCAGCTGGAACACGGCGGTGGTATTGGCGTCGCACAGCACCTTGTAGGCCGCCGGGTCGTCGAGTTCCAGCGCCATGATGTCGAAGTCGCGCTGGGACTCGTTGAACTGGCGCACGTAGCGCACGGCCCAATCAAGAATGGTCAGGTTGCGCAGGCCCAGGAAGTCGAACTTGACCAGGCCCGCCGCTTCGACGTCGTCTTTGTCGTATTGGGAAACGGCGCTGTTTTCCTGGCCGGGCTGGCAATACAAGGGACAAAAATCGGTGAGCTTGCCGGGCGCGATCAGCACGCCGCCGGCGTGCATGCCGATGTTGCGGGTCAGGCCTTCGAGCGGACGGGCAAGGTCGACCAGGGCCCGGACCTCTTCTTCCTGCTCGTAGCGTTCCTTGAAGGCGGGCTCGTCTTTGAGCGTGCGATCGAGCGACCAGGGGTCGGCAGGGTTGAACGGGATGAGCTTGGATAAGCCATCGCAGAACAAGTAGGGCATGTCCAGCACACGGCCCGCATCGCGCACCACGGCCTTGGCGCCCAGCGTACCGAACGTGGCGATCTGGCTGACGGCCTCGCGGCCGTACTTCATCTTGACGTAGTCGATCACCCGTTCGCGGTTGTCCTGGCAGAAATCGATATCGAAGTCGGGCATGGATACCCGCTCGGGATTCAGGAACCGTTCGAACAGCAGGTCGTAGCGGATGGGGTCGAGATCGGTAATGCCCAGCGCGTAGGCTACCAGCGAACCCGCGCCCGAGCCCCGGCCCGGGCCCACCGGCACGCCATTGTTCTTGCCCCAGTTGATGAAGTCCTGCACGATCAGGAAGTAGCCCGGAAAACCCATCTGGATGATGGTCTTGCATTCCCAGCGCAGGCGTTCGTAGTACTGGGCGCGCTTGGAATCGCGTGCGGCAGCATCCGGGAACAGGAACTCCAGGCGTTTCTCGAGGCCCTCTTCGGACAGCTGTATCAGGTAGTCGTCCAGCGACACGCCGTCGGGGGTGGGAAAATTGGGCAGCCGCGGCTTGCCCAGCACCAGCGTCAGGTTGCAGCGCTTGGCGATTTCCACGGTATTGGCCAGCGCGGAAGGCACATCGGCGAAGCGCCGGGCCATTTCCTCGGTGCTGAGCAGATACTGCTCTTTGGTGTAGCGGCGCACCCGGCGAGGGTCGGCCAGGATTTCGCCCTGCGCGATGCACACGCGGGCCTCGTGCGCCTGGAACTCGGAGGCATCCAGGAATTGCACCGGGTGGGTGGCCACGACAGGCAGGCCGGCCTCGGCGGCCAGCCGCATGGCGGCCTGGGTATAGGCCTCGTCGCCATCGGCGCCCGAGCGCTGCAATTCGATATAGAACGCCCCGGGAAACAATTGGGCCCATTGGCGCGCCAGCGAAAGCGCCGTAACGGCGTTACCGGCATCCAGGGCATGGCCGATGTCGCCGGCGCGGCCGCCCGACAGGGCGATGAGGCCCGGACGGCCCTGCAGCCATTCGCGCCGGACCTCGGCGCGCCCGCGTCCCTGGTTGGCCAGGAACGACTGGGTCAGCACTTCGCACAGGCTGAGATAGCCCTGATGGTTGCGCACCAGCAACAGCAGGCGGAACGGCTTTTCCGGATCTTCGTCGTTAGTGAGCCAGACATCGCAGCCCGCAATGGGCTTGACGCCCTTGCCGCGGGCGCCTTTGTAGAACTTGATCAGGCCGAAGATATTCGACAGGTCGGTCAGCGCCACCGCGGGTTGGCCCATCTGGGCGACACGCTTGATCAGGTCGGGAATGCGCACGATGCCATCCACGACCGAGAACTCGGAATGGACGCGCAGATGAACAAATGCAGGCGTGGGAGTAACAGCTTCGGACATGGGCAGGATTGTACCCAGTCGGCTGATCTGTCGCCGTTTTTTTGCCCCCTTCCGGCCAGCGTTTATGAATCAGTTATGTAACAATGTCATTTTCATTGTTCGGCTCTGTGGGCGAGCCTGTCGGTACCATGAAATGGCTGATTCCGGGCATATGGCTGGCCTCCATATTGTTCGCACATTTTCGAGGCCGGGTGCGGCTGCGGCTGTCGCGCCAATTCCTGGACCATTCCGCCTTGCTGGCACCGGTCAATGCCTTCATGGTGCTGTGCTCGCGCGCACCCACCACGGCGTACCTGCCCGCCCGGGAGATACCCGAGTTGAAAGTGCTGGACGAGCACTGGGAAACCATCCGCGACGAAGCCCTGAAAATGGCTGAACTGCGTCGCATCAAGGCCGCGGAACATCACGACGACATCGGTTTCAATTCGTTCTTCAAGTATGGCTGGAAGCGCTTCTACCTGAAGTGGTATGACGCGCGCCATCCCTCGGCCGAAGAGCTTTGCCCCCAGACCGTGGCCATCTTGAAGGGGCTGCCCAAGGTGAAGGCGGCCATGTTCGCCGAGCTGCCGCCCGGCGGGAAGCTGAACCGCCATCGCGATCCCTTCGCGGGTTCGTTGCGCTACCACCTGGGCCTGGCCACGCCCAACGACGACGGCTGCTACATTGTGGTGGACGGCGAAACCTACAGCTGGCGCGACGGCGAGAGCGTGGTGTTCGACGAAACCTACGTGCACGAAGCCTACAACAAGACCGAAGCCAACCGCATCATCCTGTTCTGCGATGTTGAACGGCCATTGAAATGGCGCTGGGCCGAAGCCTTCAACCGCTGGTTCGGGCGTGTGGTGATGTCGGCCGCCAGCTCACCCAACGACGGCGGCGACCAGACCGGCGCCATCAACAAGCTGACGCACGCGCATTGGGTCATTGACCAGAAGCGCAAGCAGTTCAAGGCCTGGAACCGTACGGTGTACAAGCTGACCAAATGGTCCCTGATCGTCCTGGTGGTGGCGGCCTTCCTGGCCTGGTGAAGTCGGCTCAGCATTCGACGATATTCACCGCCAGGCCGCCGCGCGCCGTTTCCTTGTACTTGGTTTTCATGTCGGCGCCGGTTTCGCGCATGGTCTTGATGACCGAATCGAGCGACACGTAGTGGTGGCCATCGCCGCGCAGGGCCATGCGGGCCGCGTTCACGGCCTTGATGGATGCCATGGCATTGCGCTCGATACAGGGGATTTGCACCAGCCCCCCGACCGGATCGCAGGTGAGGCCCAGGTTGTGCTCCATGCCGATCTCGGCGGCGTTTTCCACCTGCTCGATCGACCCGCCCAGTACCGCCGCCAGCGCGCCGGCCGCCATCGAACAGGCCACGCCCACTTCGCCCTGGCAGCCGACTTCGGCGCCGGACAGCGAGGCGTTGTACTTGTACAGCAGGCCGATGGCCGCAGCGGTGAGCAGGAAGTCGCGCACCCCCTGGCGATTGGCGCCCGGCACGAAACGATCGTAGTAGTGCAGCACCGCCGGAATGATGCCCGCCGCGCCATTGGTGGGCGCGGTTACCACGCGGCCGCCGGCGGCGTTTTCTTCATTGACGGCCATGGCATAGAGGTTGACCCAGTCCATGACCGACAGGGGATCGGACAAGGTGCGCTCGGCCCGCAGCGTCAGGCTGCGATGCAGCTCGGGCGCGCGGCGGCGCACCTTGAGCGGGCCGGGCAGGTCGCCGTCGGCCTCGGGGTAATTGATGCCGCAGCCACGGCTGACGCAATCCTGCATGACTTGCCAGATGCGGTCCAGGGAGTCTTCGACTTCGGCCTGGCTGCGCCAGGTAAGCTCGTTGCGCAGCATCAGCTGCGCCACCGTACAGCTTTCGGCGCGGCACATGTCCAGCAGTTCGCGCCCCGTGCGGAACGGGAACGGCAGTTGGTCGTGGGCGGCGATGACCTGGTTGTTGGCGGCCCCGGCGCTGACCACGAAGCCCCCGCCCACCGACAAATAGCGGGCCTCGCGCAGGCTGTCGCCGTGCGCGTCGAAGGCATGGAATTTCATGCCATTGGGATGCTCGGCCATGGCCTCGCGGCGGTAGAACAGGATGTGCTCTTTCTCGATGAACGGCACGCCGAAAGAGCCCAGCAACGGCAGCGTTTTATGGGTGCGCACGCCTTGCAGCAGCCCGGCGATGGCCGACGGGTCGACCGTGTCCGGCGCCTGGCCCATCAGGCCCAGCATCACCCCCTTGTCGGTGCCGTGCCCCTTGCCGGTGGCGCCCAGCGACCCGTATAGCTCGACCCGCACCGATGCCACCCGCGGGAGCACTTCATCGCGTTCCAGGCCCTGGGCAAACAGCAGGGCCGCGCGCATGGGGCCCACGGTATGCGAACTGGACGGCCCGATACCGATTTTGAAAAGGTCGAAGGCGGATACGGCCACGGCCAACTCCGGAAAAACAGGGTTCGTCGCAGCATCATACGCGGGCGTGCCAGCGCATCCAAACCGGCCCATTTCCCCCCGCCGGCAGACCGTGCGATCATTGCTTCGTGACAGGTCATAGTCACTTTCCGGTGCGAACCGCCAGCGGGGCTGGCCCGCACCGGCCAGCCATGTATTTTTTGCCAGGCCAGCCATGTCGGGATTGCTTCCATTACTCGATTTCGCCGGATATGTAGCGCTGCTGCTGTGGGGCGTGCACATGGTGCAAACCGGCGTGCAGCGTGCCTTCGGCGCCGCACTGGGTGCGGCGCTGGGGCGCGCGTTGGCCACACGCCTGCGGGCCTTCGCCACGGGGCTGGGCATCACGGCCGCCCTGCAAAGCAGCACGGCCACCGGCCTGATGGTTACCGGCTTTGCCGCAGGAGGCGTGGTGGCCCTGGCTCCCGCCCTGGCCGCGATGCTGGGCGCCAACGTCGGCACCACGCTGATTGTGCAGGTGCTGTCGTTCGACCTGACCGCCCTGGCGCCGATTCTGATCCTGGCAGGTGTGTGGATGTTCCGCCGCTACCCGCCGGGCCGCACCCGCGACCTGGGCCGGGTGTTCATCGGGCTGGGCCTGCTGCTGCTGTCGCTGCACCAGTTGGTCGATATCTTCGCGCCGCTGCAGGACGCCCCGCTGTTCGGCCTGGTGCTGGACGCGCTGGACACCCAGCCGGTGGCAGCCGTGCTGCTGGCGGCCGCGCTGACCTGGGCCGCGCATTCCAGCGTGGCCATCGTGGTATTGGTGATGTCGCTGGCCACGCACCAGATGGTGACGCCGGAGCTGGCGTTTGCCATGGTGCTGGGCGCCAACCTGGGCACCGCGGTGAACCCCATGATCGAGGGCGTCAGCGGCGACGACCCGGCGGCACGCCGGCTGCCCCTGGGCAATCTGCTGACCCGGGTGATCGGCGTGCTGGCCGGCCTGCTGCTGCTGCCCTGGCTGCCGGGCTGGCTGGGCCAGTGGGGCGGCGACAGCGCGCGCATCGTCGCCAACTTCCACACGGTTTTCAATGCCGCCGTGGCGCTGGTGTTCCTGCCGCTGCTGACGCCGTATGCCGCCCTGTTGACGCGCTGGCTGCCCAAGCGGCCTGACCCCCACGATCCGGGGCGCCCTCAATACCTGGACGAGTCCGCGCACGACATTCCGGCGGTGGCGCTGGGCAACGCGGCCCGCGAAGCCCTGCGCATGGCCGACATGCTGCAGACGCTGCTGCTGTACGCGCGCTCGGGCTTCAAGCGCGACAATCGCCATCGCATGGTGCAGGCGCGCCAGCTGGACGGCGCGGTGGACAAGATCGAGACGGCCATCACCACGTACCTGGCCTTGCTGGATCGCGAAAACATGACGCGCGCCGATCTGCAGCGGCAGGACGATATCCTGGCTTTTGCCAGCAATATCGGGCATGCCGCCGACATTGCCCACCATGGCCTGCTGAGCCATGTGGCGCGCCTGCGCAAGCAGGGCTGGGTGCTGTCGCCCGGACAGGGCCGCTGCCTGGACGAAACCCTGGCGCGCCTGATTTCCAACCAGCGCGAGGCCGCCGCCCTGTTCATCAACGATGACTTGCGGCAGGCGCGCATGCTGGCAGGCGAAAAATCGCATTTCCGCTCGCTGGAAACCAGCGAGGCCGAGGCCCACCTGCACAAGATCAAGGCCGGGGAAGTCGACGCCGCGGAGGTCGGCGCGCTGTACCTGGATATTCTGCGCGACCTGAAGAGCATCAACTCGCACCTGGTCGGCGCATCCGCGTATCCGCAACTGGCGCGCCACGGCGAACTGCTGCCCAGCCGCCTACGCGAATCGGACACCTGAAGCCGCCCGGCCGCACTTCACACTGCCGGAAGACTGGCTTAGGCAATAAAAAATAGGTGATCGCGCCGGCCGGCCAGCACACTAGCGTGCATAACATCAGGAGACAACGATGCCATCGATCCGCAGCGCCGCCCTGGCGGCTGCCGTGCTGTTGTGCGCCGTCGCCCCGGCCCAGGCCGGCAACTGGCCCGAACGCCCCGTCACCATCATCGTGCCTGCCGCGCCCGGCGGCACCACCGACATCGCCACCCGCATCATTGCCGACAAACTGGCCGCGCGCCTGGGGCAGTCGGTAGTGGTCGAGAACCGTGCCGGGGCCGCCGGCATTATCGGCACACAGCAACTGGTGCGGGCCGAGCCTGACGGGTACACGCTGATCATGGGCAATATCGGGCCCAATGCCATCAACTACAGCATGTACGCCGACCTGCCATACAAGGCCTCGGACTTCGCGCCCATCACGCTGGTGATCTCGGTGCCCAACGTGCTGGTGGTGAACGCGAAGTCGCCGGCCCGCAGCGCCGGCGATCTGATCGACATGCTGCGCAAAGACCCCGAGAAATACTCGTTCGGCTCGTCCGGCACCGGACAGTCGCCGCACTTGTCGGGAGAACTGTTCAAGCAGCGCGCCGGCATACAGGCGACGCACGTGCCATACAAGGGCGCGGGTCCGGCCGTGGCGGCCCTGCTGGCGGGCCAGTTCAGCTTCATGATCGACAACCTGCCCAGTTCCATGCCGCACATCAAGGCCGGCAAGCTGCGCGCCTTGGCCGTGACCAGCGCGGACCGCGTGCCGGAACTGCCGGATGTGCCCACCATGCGCGAGGCCGGCATTGATGACATGGTGGTCACCGCCTGGTTCGGGCTGATGGCCCCGGCCGGTACGCCCGCCCCGGTGGTGGATCAACTGGCCGGCGCCGCGCGCGAAGTGCTGGCCACCCCGGACGTGCAGGAGCGTTTCCGCGCAATGGGCGGCAAGGCCGGGGGCAATTCGCCCGCCGAGTTCGCCGCATTCATCGACCAGGAACGCACACGCTGGCAGGCCACCGTAAAGGCCGCCGGACTGGCGCCGCAATAAGCGGCGCATGCCCCGCCTCGCCCCGGCGCCAGCACCCCGGGTTCCGTTGCAACTTGTTCAGGAGTAGCCTCATGCAGATTGCCTTGTCGCGCTGGATCGCCTTGCTGTCGGGTTGCGCCGCGCTGCTGGCCGGCGGCTTTTCGTCGGCCGAATCCAGCTATCCCGACCGCCCCATCACACTGCTGATCCCCTATCCGCCCGGAGGCAGCGCCGACATGCTGGGCCGCCCGCTTTCGGCCGCGCTGCAGGAACGCCTGGGGCAACCGGTGGTGCTGGAGTACAAGCCCGGCGCGGGCGGCTCGATTGCCACCGCGCAACTGGCGCGCTCCAAGCCGGACGGCCATACCGTACTGATGGTGCTGGCGGCCCACGCCATCAACCCCAGTCTGTACAAGTCGCTGCCCTACGATACCCGCAAGGATTTCGCGCCGGTATCGCTGGCGGCCACCCTGCCCATGTTGGTGGCCGCGCCGAAATCCACTCCGGCCGACACGATTCCGGAACTGATAGCCTACGCCCGCAAGAACCCCGGCAAGCTCACCTTCGCGTCCGCCGGCCCCGGCAACACCAGCCACCTTTCGGCGGAAATGTTCAAGAAGGCCACCGGCATCAATATGCTGCACGTGCCCTACAAGGGCAGCGGCCCGGCCGTAGTGGCGCTGCTGGCGGGTGAGGTCTCGCTGATGTTCGACAGCATCTCGACCTCGCTGCCGCAGGTGAAAGCCGGAAAGCTGAAAGCGCTGGCGGTTACCAGCGAAGAACGTTCGCCGCTGCTGCCGGATGTGCCCACGATTGCGGAATCAGGGGTGCCCGGATTCGTGGTGAATGGCTGGTATGGCATTCTGGCGCCCGCCGGCACGCCGGGCGGCGTGATCGACAAGCTGAGCCAGGCCATTGCCGATTCTTTGCGCGACCCGAAGCTGAAAGCGCAACTGACCGGCTTTGGCTACACCCCGGTGGGCAGCACCCCGCAAGCATTCGGGGAGCTCATCGACAGCGAACTGTCGCGCTGGAGCCAGGCGGTAAAAGACTCGGGCGCCACGGTACAGTAGGCCGCTAGAGCAGCGTCTGCAGGTCGTCGAACACGGATTCCCATTCGGCCTCGTCCACGTCCATGAAGCCGAAGAAGCGCAACATGAAGGCGCCCTCGGTGGCCAGGAAAGCCAGGCGCGCCCGGCGGCCGGCCGGCGTGGACAGATCCAGCCCGGCGATGCGCTGGCGATACCATTCGCGGGTGCCGGCCAGGTGTTCCGGCGTTTGCGCCAGCGCTGCAAGCAGGCTGGCCGACTTGGCGCTGACCTCGTCGGTGCGCCGGGAAGCTGCCACATGCGCGCGCACCGCGTCCACCGGGTCGGTGCTGCCGGCCAGGACTTCGGCGAATATGCGATCGTAGGCCGCCCCCCAGCGTACGAACAGGGCCTCGATCAGCGCGTCTTTGTTGCCGAAGCAGTACTGCACCCCACCCTTGGTAATGCCCGCCGCCTTGGCCACGGCATCGATGGTGAGCCCCGCCGCGCCCGAGGCTTCGATGATGGCCTCGGCGGCGTCGAGCAGTTGTTCGCGGTCTACGGTGCGGCGGCGGCCCATTGTTACCTCTTTTTCAATACATACGTATGGATTGGAATTATAATGGCCAACCGTATCCGGCGCCAGGCTGGACGCCGGCCCCTTGCCCGCGTCGTCTTAGTGCCGGCAGGAAATCTCATGTCTTTCCGGTCTCATCGCTGGCTGGTATTGGCCATTGTGTCGATCGATCTATTCCTGATCGTCATCGACATGTCGGTACTCTACACGGCGCTGCCCCACCTTACGCAGGCCATGGGCGCGTCCGCGGCCGAAAAGCTCTGGATCGTGAACGCATACCCCCTGGCCGTGGCCGGGCTGCTGCCCGGCATGGGTACGTTATCGGACCGCTACGGCCCCAAGCGCCTGTTCACCAGCGGCCTGGCCGTATTCGGCGCGGCCTCGCTGGCGGCCGCCTATGCCGCCAGCCCGTCATGGCTGATAGCCGCCCGCGTGCTGCTGGCGGTGGGCGCCGCCATGATGATGCCCGCCACGCTTGCCATCATCCGCCATACGTTCACGGACACCCGGGAGCGCACCCTGGCCATTGGCATATGGGCAGCCGTCGCCTCGGGCGGCGCCGCGTTCGGCCCCGTGGTGGGCGGCGCCCTGCTGGAGCATTTCTGGTGGGGGTCGGTATTCTTGATCAACGTGCCGATCGTGCTGGTGGTGCTGCCCCTGGGGTTGTGGGCCGTGCACGACTTTCCGGGCCATGCGTCGCGCCGCTGGGACCTGCTGGGCTCGCTGCAGATTCTGGTGGGCCTGGTGGGCGTGGTGTATGCGGTCAAGGAAGTCAGCCAGCATGCCCCTTCGTATCCGGTGGCACTGGCCGCGGCGCTGGCGGGCGCCGGCCTGCTGGTGGTTTTCGTGCGCCGGCAGCTGCGCATGGCCGACCCGCTGATCGATTTTGCGCTGTTCCGCAGCCGCAGGTTCAGCGGCGCCATCGTGGTCGCGCTGGTGGCTTCGGCGGCGTTCTCGGGAGTGGAGCTGATCTTCAGCCAATGGCTGCAACTGGTGCGCGGCATGTCGCCGCTGCAGGCCGGCCTGTTCATCCTGCCGGCGCCGCTGGCCGCCTTCGTGGCGGGGCCGGTGGCGGGCCTGCTGCTGCCGCGCGTGGGCGAACATCGCGGCCTGTGGATGGCCATGTTCACCGCCGGCGTGGGCACATCGGCGCTGGCCCTGCTGTACCAGGCCGCGCCGGTATGGCAGTTGTCCAGCCTGGCTGTCATGGGCTTCGGGCTGGGCGCCGCCATGACCGCGGCATCCAGTTCCATTCTGTCCGGCGCACCCGCCAGCCAGATAGGCATGGCCGGCTCGGTGGAGGAAATGTCGTATGAAGTGGGCGCCGTGCTGGGCGTGGCGCTGATGGGCAGCCTGGCCACCGCGGCCTACGGCGCTTCGCTGGCGCTGCCCGCGGACCTGGAGCTGCCCGGGATCGTGCACGACAGCCTGGACGAGGCGCTGGCTGTGCCCCCGCCCGCCGCGCCCGCCACGGCCAGCCTGCTGGCCACCCTGGCCCGCGCCGCGTTCGACCACGCGTTCCTGGCCGTGCTGGTGGCCACCGCCGTGCTGCTGCTGGGTACCGCATGGGGCCTGTTGCGCCACGGCGATGGCGGCCGCCGCGGCATGGCGCGGCCGCTGTCGCGGGCGGATCAGGCCAGGTAGCGCTTGAACCAGGCCAGCATGCGTTGCCAGCCATCGCGGGCATCGGGCTCGCGGTACATGGGGCGGTAATCGGCCAGGAACCCATGGCCCGCGTCCGGGTACACCACCACCTCGGAGGCGCGCGCCGCCTCGTTGCCCTGCGCCAGCCTGGCGCGCAGTTGCTCCACGTCTTCCAGCGGGATGCTGGTGTCCTGGCCGCCGTACAGGCCCAGGACAGGCGCATGTGTCTGGCCGGCCACGTCCAGCACCACATGCTTGATCAGGGGGCCATGCCCCGCGCTGAGCTTGCCGTACCAGGCCACGCCGGCCCTGACCGCGGGGTTGTGCGCGGCATACATCCAGGTCAGGCGTCCGCCCCAGCAGAACCCGGTAATGCCGACGCGCCTGGTATCGCCGCCGTGCTGCCCGGCCCAGGCCAGGCTGGCATCCAGATCGGCGTACACCTGTTCATCGGGCACCTTGGACACAATGTCGGCCACCAGCCTGGGCACGTCGTTGTATTGGGACGGATCGCCCTGGCGCTGGTAGAGTTCGGGCGCGATGGCCAGATAACCGGCCTTGGCCAGGCGGCGGCAGATGTCCTTGATGTGCTCGTGCACGCCAAAGATTTCCTGCACGACCAACACGACGGGCAGGCCCGACTTGCCCTCGGGCGCCGCATAGTAGGCGGCGATCTGGCCGTCGACCACGGGCAATTGGAAATCGCCGTGCGCCAGGCCCTGGGCATCGGTGCGGATGGTGGTGTCTGCGGGCTGGCCGGCAGCGGGGGCAAAACTCATGACGGACTCCTGTACAAACGGACCCGCCCGTTGGACGTGCGGACCCTAGTGAGAGTGAATGGCCTGCGCGGGCTCGCCTGGCACCGCGCTGCCGCGCGGGGCATCGTGCCCATGCGGGTGCTCGTGCACATGCTCGTGGGCATGCCCGGAAGCGTGATCGTGCGCGTGGCCGTGATGCATGAATGACGTAACGCCATAGATGACGATAACGCCTGCGCCCACCAGCAGCAACTGCGGCACCGCATCAGCCAGCGAACCGCGTTCGTGCATTTGCGGAATCAGGTCGGCCACCGAGATATACAGGAAGCTGCTGGCGGCAATGACCAGCACGTAAGGCACCCATTGCTGGGCCTGCTGCAGCACGAAATAGCCGACCACGCCGCCGATCGCCGTGCACAGGCTGCTGAACAGGATCAGGGTGAAGGCCCGGCGCCGCGCCAGTCCGGCATTGAGCAGCACGACGAAGTCGCCCAGCTTGTGCGGGACTTCATGCACGATGATGGACGCCGCCGTCAGCACGCCCAGCAGCGGGTCGGCCAGGAAAGCCGCCGCCACCAGCACGCCGTCGCACAGATTGTGCAGCGAACTGCCGACCAGGATCAGCACGCCGCCGCGGCCGGCCTCGTGCCGGTCGTGCCCCTTGTGATGATGATGGCCGTCACCTTCGTGGTGGTGGCTGTGGCGCAGCAGCGCGATTTTCTCCAGCACGAAGAATCCCACCAGCCCGGCCAGCAGCAAAGCGAACAAGGCCCGCGTGTCCGCCGGCGCATGCTCGAAGGCCTCTGGCAGCAGGTGCAGCAGGGCCACCGACAGCAGCACCCCCACCGACAGGCTGACCATGTGATGCAGGTACTTGCTGAACACGCGGTAGGCCAGCCAACTGGCGACGGCCACGGCGATCAGGCCGCCGGCAACGGTGGCAAGCAGAATCCAGAGAAGCAGCATGGGGAAGGCGGGTAAGGGCGAAAGGCAACATTATATCGTTACACTGCCGCCCCACCCCGGATGTCAATGCGCCTGTTCCCAATTGGGGCCCACGCCCACTTCGGCCAGCAGAGGCACCCGCAGCGTGGCCACGCCGCACATCAGGGCCGGCAGGCGCTCGCGTACCCGCGGCAATTCGTCGTCAGGCACTTCCAGCACCAGTTCGTCGTGCACCTGCATGATCATGCGGGTGGCCAGGCTTTCCTGCTGCAGCCAGTCTTGCACGGCCACCATGGCCATCTTGATGAGGTCGGCCGCCGTGCCCTGCATGGGCGCATTGATGGCGGCCCGTTCGGCGCCCTGCCGGCGCGGCCCCGACGCGGCACGGATGTCCGGCATTTGCAGGCGCCGGCCGAATACGGTTTCGACATAGCCCTGCTGGCGGGCCAGTTGGCGGGTGTGTTCCATGTACTGCGCCACGCCGGGGTAGCGCGCGAAGTAGCGGTCGATATACGCCTGGGCGGCATCGCGCGTAATGCCCAGGTTGGACGCCAGGCCGAATACACCCATGCCGTAGATCAGGCCAAAATTGATGGCCTTGGCGGCGCGGCGCTGTTCGGCGCCGACCTCGGCCAGGGGCACCCCGAAGATTTCCGCCGCCGTGGCGCGGTGGATGTCTTCTCCGGCGGCAAAGGCCCGCTGCAGATTGGCGTCGTCGGACACATGCGCCATGATGCGCAGTTCGATCTGGGAATAATCGGCCGATACCAGCACGCCGCGTTCGGCGATGAAAGCCTCGCGCACGCGCCGCCCCGCCTCGGTGCGCACCGGGATGTTCTGCAGATTGGGATCGGAAGACGCCAGCCGGCCGGTGATGACGGCCGCCTGTGAATAATGCGTATGGACGCGGCCCGTGCGGGCGTTGATCATGCGCGGCAGCTTGTCGGTATAGGTGGACTTCAGCTTGGACAGGCCGCGGTATTCCAGCAGCACTTGCGGCAGCGGGTAATCCTGCGCCAGCTTGGTCAACACCTCTTCGTCGGTAGAGGGCGCGCCGCCGGCGGTTTTGCGCAGCACCGGCAGTTCCATGCGCCCGAACAGGATTTCGCCCAGTTGCTTGGGGGAATTCAGGTTGAAGGGCTGCCCGGCCAGGTCGTAGGCGCGCTGCTCGAGCGTCAGCATTTCCTGGCCCAGCCGATGGCTTTGGCGGCCCAGTTCGGCGGCATCGACCTTGACCCCGTTGCGCTCGATGACGGTAAGCACGCGCGAAACCTGCATTTCCAGCTGGTAGATGCGTTCCAGGCCGGCATCGGCGGCCACCCGGGGGCGCATGGCCTGGTGCAGTTGCAGGGTGAAGTCGGCGTCTTCGCACGCATAGTGGCCCGCCTTGTCGACCGCCACTTCATCGAAGCCGATCTGCTTGGCGCCCTTGCCGCACAGTTCTTCATAGGTGACGCCGCCGCGGCCCAGATAACGCTGCGCCAGGTCGTTCATGCCCACGCCGCGGTGCGACTCCAGCACGTAGGCCTGCAGCATGGAGTCTTCCTGGATGCCGGCCAGCACAATGCCTTCGTTGGCGAACACGTGCGTGTCGTACTTGGCGTGGTGCAGCAGCTTGGCGCGTTGCGGGTCTTCCAGCCAGCCGCGCAGGCGCTGCAGGACTTCGGCCTTGGGCAGTTGCTCGGCGCTGTCGGGACCGCGGTGCGCCACCGGGATATAGCAGGCCACGCCCGGCGCGGTGGCCATGGAAATGCCCACCAGGCTGGCCTGCATTTCGTCCAGCGATGTGGTTTCGGTATCCAGCGCCACCAGGGAAGCCTCGGCCGCCTGGGCCATCCATTCGTCGAAGGCCGGCCAGGTGGAGATGATCTGGTAGCGCAATTCCGCCGGCGCGGCCGGCGCCTCGACGATGACCCGGGCATCGCCTTGGGGCACGCGCTGCGCGTCGCCGGTGAGTTCGCGCAGCCAGGTGCGGAACCCGTACTTTTCGTACAGGGATTGCAGGATATCGGTATCCGGCTGGCGCGGCGCCAGATCCTGGATGTGCTGGATGTGGCCGGTGAGATCGCAATCGCACTTTACGGTAAGCAGCTGGCGAGTCAGCGGAAACTGCGCAATGGCCTCGCGCAGGTTGTTGCCCGCCACGCCCTTGATGCCATCGGCTTGTTCCACCAGCGTATCGATGGAGCCGAACTCGGCCAGCCATTTCGCCGCGGTCTTGGGCCCCACCTTGGTAACCCCTGGCACATTGTCGACCGTATCGCCGATCAGCATGAGGTAGTCGACAATGCGTTCGGGCGGCACACCGAACTTGTTGAGCACCCCGGGTTCGTCCAGCACCTCGCCGCTCATGGTATTGACCAGCGTGACGTGGGAATCCACCAACTGGGCGAGGTCTTTGTCGCCGGTAGAGACAATGGTGCGGATGTCGTGCTGCGTGGCCTGCTTCGCCAGCGTGCCAATGATGTCGTCGGCCTCGACCCCTTCGATGGCGAGCACGGGCCAGCCCAGGGCCTTCACGGCCTGGTGGATGGGTTCGATTTGCGCCGCCAGGTCTTCAGGCATGGGCGGCCGATGCGATTTATAGTCGGGATAGAGATCATCGCGGAAGGTCTTGCCGCGCGCGTCGAAAATGCAGGCTGCGTAATCTGCCTTATGATCCGAGACCAGCTTGCGCAGCATATTGACGACACCGTACAGCGCGCCCGTGGGTTCGCCTTGCGCATTGCGCAAATCGGGCATAGCGTGAAAAGCGCGGTACAAGTAGCTCGAACCGTCTACCAGCAATAAGGTTTTATTCATGGTTACAAAGGCAGAATTAGAAACGCCCGCCGGCAAACAAATACCGGTGATTATGTCAGAGATACGGGCGGCGGCAGACAAGCTGGCCGACATCGGCCCCGCCGTCAGCGTATTCGGCAGCGCGCGCATCAGCCGCGAATCTCCCCATTATGAAACTTGCGAGGCAATTTCGGCGGCCCTGGCCGAAGCCGGCTTCGCCGTCATCGCCGGCGGCGGCCCCGGCATCATGGAAGCGGCCAACAAGGGCGCCTTCGAAGCCGGCGGCACCAGTGTCGGCCTGAACATCAGCCTGCCCCACGAGGCGCACAACAACGAGTACCAGACCATCAGCCTGTCGTTTGAGTATTTCTACTCGCGCAAGGCCACGTTCTTCATGCACAGCTTCGCCTATGTGGCCCTGCCGGGCGGCTTTGGCACCATGGACGAGCTGTTCGAGGCGCTGACGCTGATCCAGACCGGCAAAGTGCCGCCCGCGCCCATCATCCTGGTGGGCAGCGAGTACTGGCATGGCCTGGTCGAATGGCTGGCCGACCAGATGCTGCCCAACGGCATGATAGCCGCGCATGACCTGGAACTGTTCATCGTGGAAGACGACCCGCGCAAAGTGGTGCGCCGGGTGGTGGAGTTCCATTCCGAGCGGGCGTCCGGCGCGGAATACGCGCCTTCGCTGCCGGGCTGAACGGACCAGCGCCCGCCCGCAGCGCCACTGGGCGGCACACTAGCCGAGCGCCTGCGCCACGGCCTGGCGCGCCCTTGCCACGAACTCGCTTTCACCGTGGCGCGCCGGCAGCAGGCAGAACCTGGCTTGCGGCAAGGGG
>NZ_JAJMLX010000170.1 GCF_020991325.1 Bordetella petrii
CGCATCCAGCGGCGCGTCATCAGCACGGCCACCACGCCCAGGCCTATGGCCAGGCCGCTCCAGATGCCCACGCCGCGCCAGCCCGCCCAGAACGCCAGCGCCGCGCCGGCGGGCAGGCCCAGGCCCCAGTAGCCGATGGCCGCGTACACCATCGGCACACGCGTGTCGTGCAAGCCGCGCAACATGCCGGCCCCCATTACCTGCGCCCCGTCCACCACCTGGAACACGGCAGCCACCGCCAGGTACGACGACGCCAATGCCAGCATCTGCGCGTTGGACGGCGCCTGTACATCGAAGAATGCGGCCAGCAGCCAATGCGGCACGGCCACCATCAAGGTGGCCGCGATCACCATCGACCCCACGCCCAGCCCATACGCTGTCCACCCGGCTCGTTGAATGGCCAGGGCGTCGCGCGCGCCATAGGCGTGCCCCACTCGTACCGTGGCCGCCTGGGCGATGCCGTAGGGCACCATGAAGCTGATGCTGGCGATCTGGATGGCCACCGCATGGGCCGCCAGTTCGGCCTCGCCCAGCCAGCCCATCAGGAAGGCCGCGGCGTTGAAGATGGTGACTTCGAACGCCGTGGCCGCGCCGATCGGCAGGCCCAGTGTCCACAGGGCTTTCAGCCGGTGCCAGTCGGCCTGCCATACCCCATGCAGCAGGCGGTAGCGGCGGAAGGTGCGGTCATGGGCCACCACCGCGATCATGCCCACGAACAGGGCCAGGCTGGCGACCGCGCTGGCCACGCCCGCGCCCACCAGGCCCATGGCGGGAAAGCCCAGGTTGCCGAACACCAGCACCCAGTCGGCCAGCGCGTTGAACAGAATGCCGGCCAGCGCCACCCATAGCGCCGAGCGTGGCCGCTGCAGGGCCGCCACGAACGAGCGCAATACCAGAAAGCCCAGGAAGGGAGGCAGGGCCCATAGCAGCGCGCGCAGGTAAATGCCGGCCTGCGCGGCGAGTTCAGGGGGTTGCCGGATCGCCATCAGAATGGCTTCGCCGTGCCACAAGGCCAGGCAGCCCGGCACGGAAATGATGGCGGCCGTCCACAAGCCTTGCGCAACCGTGCGGCGCACGTCGCGCACCGAATGGCGGCGCGCGCCCAGTTCGCGCGCCACCATGGGCGCGGTGGCGGTGACCAGCCCCAGCGCAAAGAACGCGATGGCGGCGTACAGATTGGCCCCCAGGGCGCTGGCAGCCAGCGCCTGCGGGCCCAGCCGGCCGATGAAGATCACGTCCACCGAGGTCATGGCGATTTGCGCCAGGCTGGTCAGGACCAGCGGCAGGCTGAGCGCCAGCGTGTGGCGGATTTCCCGCATCCAGGCGGAGCGGGCGGCAATGTGCGACATAGGGTTTCCTGGCGTCAAGGCGGCATGATAATGCCTGGTCCGGGTTTACCCTGAATTTTCCCTGTGGCAGGGGGGAAATGCCGCGCGTCGCTGTACCGCGTTGCATCGCAGGCCATGTCCCCCAGCCCGCGGGCCGCGTTTTTATAGGGACATAACCGTTATAAGATGTTTCACTCCTTGCGCACCAAAGTGGCGAGCCGGCGATGCATGCAAGTAATATGACGCCACTGATTAACATAACAATGCGGGTCCCTTGCGGGCCCGCATGGTCTTTTACCTCTAGGAGATGGGCCCGATGAATAAACCGTTAGACGGCGGGATCGCTACGCTCAATGTTCCCGCATACGTCAAGCACCAGGGCCTGATCGAGTGGGTGGCGCGTGTTGCGGCGCTGACCAAGCCTGATCAGGTGGTCTGGTGCGACGGATCCCAGGAAGAATACGACCGCCTGTGCGAGCAGATGGTCCAGTCCGGCATGCTGCGCCGGCTGAACCCGGCCAAGCGCCCCAACTCGTACCTGGCCTGGTCCGATCCCTCCGACGTGGCTCGGGTCGAAGACCGCACTTTCATCTGTTCCGAACGCGCCGAAGATGCCGGCCCCACCAACAACTGGGCCGACCCCGCCGAAATGCGCGGTACCCTGGAAGGCCTGTTCGACGGCGCCATGCGCGGCCGCATCATGTATGTGGTGCCGTTCTCGATGGGCCCGCTGGGTTCGGATATTGCCCACATCGGCGTGGAACTGTCCGACAGCCCCTATGTGGTGGTGAACATGCGCATCATGACCCGCATGGGCCGCGCCGTGTTCGACGTGCTGGGCAGCGATGGCGAATTCGTGCCCTGCGTGCACAGCGTGGGCAAGCCGCTGGCGCAAGGCGAGGCCGATGTGGTCTGGCCCTGCAACCCCACCAAGTACATCGTGCACTATCCCGAAACCCGCGAAATCTGGAGCTTCGGCTCGGGCTACGGCGGCAATGCGCTGCTGGGCAAAAAGTGCTTTGCGCTGCGCATCGCGTCCACCATGGGCCGCGACCAAGGCTGGCTGGCCGAACACATGCTGATCCTGGGCGTTACGTCGCCCAAGGGCCGCAAGTACCACGTGGCCGCGGCCTTCCCGTCGGCGTGCGGCAAGACCAACTTCGCCATGCTGATTCCGCCGGAAGGCATGGACGGCTGGAAGGTATCCACCATCGGCGACGACATCGCCTGGATCAAGCCGGGCGCCGATGGCCGCCTGCGCGCCATCAACCCCGAGGCGGGCTATTTCGGCGTGGCGCCGGGCACCAGCGAGAAAACCAACTTCAATGCCATGGCCACCCTGAAGGCCAATGTCATCTTCACCAACGTTGCCCTCACGGATGACGGCGATGTGTGGTGGGAAGGCATGACCGACACCGCGCCCGACCACCTGGTCGACTGGCAGGGCCAGGACTGGACCCCGCAGATCGCCAAGGAAAGCGGCCGCAAGGCGGCGCATCCCAACGCCCGCTTCACCGCGCCGGCTTCGCAGTGCCCCTCCATCGACCCCGAATGGGAGAACCCCCAGGGCGTGGTCATCGATGCCTTCATCTTCGGCGGACGCCGTTCCACCACCGTGCCCCTGGTGACCGAGGCCCGCAACTGGGTGGAAGGCGTGTACATGGCCGCCACCATGGGTTCCGAAACCACCGCCGCCGCGGCGGGCCAGCAAGGCGTGGTGCGGCGCGACCCCTTCGCCATGCTGCCGTTCTGCGGCTACAACATGAGCGACTACTTCGGCCACTGGCTGAAGCTGGGCAAGCGCCTGGAGGCCGCCGGCGCCGTGCTGCCGCGCATCTACTGCGTCAACTGGTTCCGCAAGGGCCCGGATGGCAAGTTCGTGTGGCCCGGGTTCGGCGACAACATGCGTGTCTTGAAATGGATGCTGGGCCGCATCGACGGCACGTCCGCCGGTGTCGAGCAGGTATTCGGCGTATCGCCCACGTACCAGGACATCGACTGGACAGGCCTGGAATTCAGCCCCGACAAGTTCGAGCAGGTTATCTCGGTGGACGTGGCATCGTGGCGCGATGAACTGGCGCTGCACGATACGCTGTTCCAGCAACTGGCCGATCGCCTGCCCGGCGAACTGCCCGACGTGAAGTCGTCCATCCAGAACCGCCTGGCGGCTTGATTGAACCCACCCCCCGAAGCGCTGCGCGCTTCCCCCCTCAAGGGGGGCGACGCTAGCGGACCGGCAAAGCCGGCTCCGCTGCGTCCCGGATCTGGCTGCATCTCTGTATAGTCGGGTGTCTGGCTCCGAAGGTGCCAGACACCGTTGTGTGCCGACGGTGCCGGGCACCAGACACCATTCCCACAAGCCTCCGAAGCCATGCCCCTCAACCCCGACGACCTGCGCCGTATCAGCGAACAGACGCTGGCCTATTACAACGAGAACGCCGACAGCTTCGAGGCCGGCACGCGCGACCACGACGTCAGCCAGAATATCGCCGCGCTGCTGCGCCACGTGCAAGGCGATCCGCCCTACGACATCCTGGATCTGGGCTGCGGCCCGGGCCGCGACTTGCGGGCCTTCACGGCGCTGGGCCATCGCGCGGTGGGGCTGGACGGCTCCGAGCGTTTCGCGGCGATGGCGCGGCAGGCCTCCGGCTGCGAAGTGTGGCGGCAGGATTTCCTGGCGCTGGATCTACCCGCGGGCCGTTTCGACGGCATTTTTGCCAACGCCGTGCTGTTCCACGTACCCACGCAGGAGCTGCCGCGCGTGCTGCGGCAACTGCATGCGGCATTGCGGCCGGGCGGGGTGCTGTTCAGTTCCAATCCCCGTGGCGGCAACCAGGAAGAATGGAACCGTGGCCGTTTCGGCGCCTACCATGACCTGGAGGCGTGGCGCGCGCGCCTGGTGGAAGCGGGTTTCAGCGAGCTGGAACACTACTATCGGCCAGCGGGCTTGCCCCGCGACCAGCAGCCCTGGCTGGCCAGCGTATGGCGGGCCAACCCCTGACCCTGGCCGCCGTCCCGCGTGTGCACGGTTTCGCGCCGCAGGCGGGGCCGGCGCCGCGCATTCTGGTTCTGGGCTCCATGCCCGGCGTGGCGTCGCTGCGCGTCCAGCAGTATTACGCGCATCCGCGCAATGCCTTCTGGCCTATTGCCGCCGCGGCTTGCGGCTTCGATCTCCATGCCGATTACGCCGCTCGCATCGCGGCGTTGAACGCGGCGGGCATCGCGCTATGGGACGTGCTGCAGGCCTGCGACCGCACGGGCAGCCTGGATGCCGACATTGCCTTGGCGAGCATAGTGCCAAATGATTTCGGCGCTTTCTTTCGAGCCCACCCCGGCATCGTCCGCGTGTGTTTCAACGGCGCAAAAGCCGCGGCCTTGTTCAGGCGCCATGTGCTGCCCACGCTGCGTGCCGCGCATCCCCTGGAATACATTGCCTTGCCGTCCACCAGTCCCGCGCATGCGGCCATGAGCATGCAGCAGAAAGCGCTGGCCTGGAGCCAGGCGCTGAGTTGATCAGGCGCGGCTCGCCGACTCTTTGGCGATCTGGCGCGTGAAGTCGGGCAATACCTTGAGCAGTTGCCGCGTGGCGGCGGAGGTGGGGCGCTGGCGGCTGATATCCAGCAATACGGTCTGGCGGATCACAGGGCCTACCAGGCGGATCGGCTTGAGCATGCCTTGGGATATCTCCGCCGATGCCGCATGGGCGGGCAGTATGCTGTGCAGGCCGCCATGGCGAATGGCGTCTTTGATGGCAACTCCGGAATCGGCTTCCAGCACCACTTCCAGGCTGACCCCGTGGCGCTGCGCGATGCCATCGAGCACGCCTCGCAACGAGTTGGGACGCACGGGCAACGCCAGCGGTATCCGCGCAAGATCGGTGAACCGGATGGTTCGCTGCTGCGCCAGCGCAGAATCGGCCGCGGTAACCAGCATCATGTTGGTTTCCAGCAGAACGTCGCGCGCGGTATGGCTGGCGGCCCGGTAGCGGTTGTAGATTCCCGCGTCGATCTTGCCATTGGCCAGCCAGGCTTCGATCTCGCCGCTATAGCCCTCGAAGACTCGCAGCCGGATGTCGGGGTAATGCGCGCGCGTATGCGTCAACAGCATGCCGATCAGCGGCTGGGACAGGGATGGGATCAGGCCCAGATTCACCACGCCGCCCGGCTTGCGCTTCGCCGCCCTGGCTTCTTCCATGAACTGGTCGGCCTCCAGCAGCAAGGCTTGCGCCCGCGGCATCAGGCTTTCCCCCAGTTCGGTCAGCAGCACGCCACGGCCGGTACGAAAGAACAATCGGCCCCCGAATTCTTGTTCCAGTTCCGATAAATGGCGGCTCAGCGCCGACTGGGCAATGCCCAGCGCCGTCGCGGCGCGGGTCAGGCTGCCGGATTCGGCAATGCGTGTGAAGATCCGCAGCGTTTTCAATTCCATTGCTGTCTCCCATCTCGAAATGAGATAACTGGTTTATCTATATTTCCCATTCCGTATCGCCGGATTTCATCACAGAATGGTTTGCATCGGCCACGCCAACTCGTTGCGTTCGGCCGCCAAGACAGAGGAGCAGGGCATGAATCCGGCGCAAAATGGGCCCCTGGCGGGCGTACGCATCCTGGACGTTTCCACCGTCGTAGCCGGGCCGTGGGCCGCCACGCTGCTGGCAGACCTGGGTGCCGAGGTACTGAAAGTGGAGATGCCCGGGCGCGGCGATCCGTTGCGCGATCTTGCACCTCATAAAGAGGGAGTGCCGTTGTGGTGGAAGGTGGCCAATCGCAACAAGAAGGGTATTTCGCTGGACCTGCGCACCGAGGACGCACGCGATATCCTGGCGCGCCTGCTGCCCGATTTTGATGTGCTGGTCGAGAACTTCCGGCCTGGCACCCTGGACCGCTGGGGCATTACGCGCGGCTGGCTGCACCAGCACAACCCCCGGTTGACCATCCTGCGGTTGACGGGGTTTGGACAGACCGGCCCCTACCGCAGCAAGCCGGGCTTCGCCCGGGTGTTTGAAGCCATGAGCGGCCTGACACACATCTGCGGCGAACCGGATGGACGGCCGCTGCATATGGGATTTCCCATTGCCGATGCGGTGGCAGGGTTGTTCGGCGCGCTGGGCATAGTGTCGGCGCTGTACCGCGACAAAGTCGTACCCGGGGCGCAAGGGCAGGAAATCGATTGTTCGCTGATGGAATCCATGTTCCGTGTCATGGATTTCCTGCCCATCGAGTACGACCAGTTGGGCATCGTGCGGGGCCGGCAGGGCAACCGCAGCCAGTACGCGGCGCCGGGCAATGTGTACTTGACGCGTGACGGCCATTGGGCGTCGATCGCCGCCTCTACGCAGCGTATTTTCGAACGGCTATGCCAGGCATTGGGCTTGGATCACGTGCTGCAGGACGGCCGTTTCGCCACCAACCCCGGCCGCGTGCAGCACCGTGAGGCACTGGATGCGATCTTGGCTGAAGCCATCGGGGGGTACACGCTGTCCGAGCTGGGGGAATTGCTGGAGGCCAACGCGGTGGGTTTCAGCCCCATCTACGACATTGCCGATATTTTTGCCGATCCCCATTTCGCCGCGCGCCAGGCGATCGTGTCCGTGCCCGACGGCGAACTGGGCACCGTGCGCATGCAGGCCGTCGTCCCGCGCTTTTCCCACACACCTGGCGGGGTGCGGCATGCGGGACCCGCGCTGGGGCAGCATAACGACGAGGTCCTGGCGGCGATCGGCATATCGGAATCGCAACGCGAGCGCCTGCGCCATTCGGGCGTGATCTGACCCGCCAGGCCGCATCGCGTCACCCATGCGGGGCCGCCAAAGAGCGGTTTTCCACCACAAAGGAGACAAGCAATGTATGACTGGATCAAAAGAGGGGCGGTGGCATTGGGATGCGCCTTGAGCATGTCGGCGCAAGGCGCGGCCTGGCCGGCCAAGCCGGTGACGCTGCTGGTCGGGTTTCCGCCAGGGCAAGCCACCGACGCCGTGGCCCGCATGCTGGCAGAGCGCTTGTCCAAGAACCTGCAGCAGCCCGTGGTGGTAGAAAACCGGCCGGGGCAGGGCGGCAGCATCGCGCTGGCGGCGCTGGCCAAGGCGCCAGCCGATGGGTACACGATGATGCTGTCGGCAACGGCGTCATTGGTGACGAATCCACACTTGTACAAATCCACGGGATACCAGACCCTGAGCGACTTTTCCCCGGTGGGGCTGGTGGCGGATTTGCCCATGATCCTGGTTGCCAACGCCGCCGCGCCGTTCAACGACATGGCCGAGCTGCGCGCGTATGCGCGCAGCCATCCGGGCGCGCTGAACTATTCATCGTCCGGCAATGGCACGCTGTCGCACCTGGGCATGGTGATGCTTCAGCGCGAGATGGACGTGAAGCTGACTCACATCCCCTACCAGGGTAGCGTGAAGGCCATGACTGACATGATCGCTGGCAACGTGACGGTGGGCCTGGACACGGTGGCGGTGACCTTGCCTCATATTCTGTCCGGCCGCCTGAAGGCGATAGCAGTGGCGGCCGACCAGCGTTTGCCGCAACTGCCGGACGTGCCTACCGTGGCCGAGGCGGGCTACCCGGACTTCCGCGCCCAGCCGTGGCTGGGCATGCTGTATCCGAAAGGTACGCCGGTTGACGTGGTGCGCCGCATGAATGACGAAATGCGCGCCGCCATGACAGAGCCCGCGATGACCCGGTCGCTGCAATCGATAGGGGCCGTGCCGCGCACGGATACGTCGGAGGCTTTCGCCGCGCTGCTGCGGTCGGAATACAGCCATTGGGGCGAACTGGTACGGCTGTCGGGCAGCCGTGTCGATTGATTTTCTATTTTCAACGCTTTCGCAAGGATTTCTGCATGACTCAGACGACTGCTTTCCAGGCCATGTTGCTTACCCAGGAGGCCGGCAAGACGCAATGCCATCTGCGCGACATGACGGTAGATCAGTTGCCGCCTGGCGACGTGTTGGTGAAGGTGGATTATTCCAGCCTGAATTTCAAGGACGCCATGGCGGTAACGGGCACGGGGAAGATCGTGCGCGAGTTTCCCATGGTGCCGGGAATCGACCTGGCCGGTACCGTCGTCGAATCGGATAGCCCCGCTTACCGGCCCGGGGATCCTGTCGTCCTGACGGGGTGGAGCGTGGGCGAACGTTATTGGGGCGGCTACACACAAATGCAGCGCGTGAAGGCCGACTGGCTGGTGCCGCTGGCGGCGGGCCTGGACAGTTTCCAGGCCATGGCTATTGGCACCGCAGGCTTTACCGCCATGCTGTGTGTCATGACGCTGGAAGAGGCCGGTATTACGCCCGCGGCGGGTCCGGTGCTGGTAACCGGCGCCGCCGGTGGCGTGGGCAGCGTGGCCGTGGCCCTGCTGTCGAGGCTGGGGTTTCGCGTATCCGCGCTGGTGCCGCCGGGCCGTGAGGCCATGCACGACTATCTGAAAGAACTGGGAGCCGCCGAGGTCTTGCACGGTGAGGCGTGGGCACAGGCGCCGCGCCCCCTGGAGAACCAGCAATGGGCGGCCGCCATCGATACGGTGGGCTCGGTGGTGTTGTCGCGCGTGCTGGCATCCATAGACTACGGCGGCGCGGTGGCGGCCTGCGGCTTGGCGGGCGGCCCCGATCTGCCCACCACCGTCATGCCGTTCATTCTGCGGGGTGTACGGTTGCTGGGGGTGGATTCGGTCATGTGCCCCGTGCCGCGCCGTCAGCAAGCGTGGCAACGCCTGGCACGTGACTACCCGCACGAGGCCTTCGGCCAGATCGCCAGCACGGCGCCGCTGAGCAAGGTTCCACAACTGGCTGCCGGCATGATGGCCGGGGGCAACCGTGGGCGGGTTGTCATCGATGTAAACCAATAGCCGGCCGGTGAAACCGCCGCCGGCCCCGCCGTCACGGCTCGATCGGCGGCAGTTCGTCGGCGATCAGGTCCAGGCCGGCGCGCAGCAGGCGGTCGTAGCGGGCACGTTCGGCGGCGATGGTGTCCGGCGTCCAGGGATAGAAACCCTGGCCGGTTTTCATGCCGTGGCGGCCGTCCTGCGCGCGGTCGGACAGGCAGCGGGCGGGGCGGTCGCTGTTGCAGAATGACGGATACATGGTGGCGCCCGCCGCCGCGTGCACGTCGATGCCGGCGTGGTCGCGCTGCAGCACGGGGCCGGCCGCCAGGAACCGGAACCCGAACCCGAACCGCACCGCGGCGTCCACGTCTTCGGGCGAGGCAATGCCCTGGTCGATCAGGTCGAAGGCTTCGCGCGACAGGGCGTGCTGCAGCCGGTTGGCCAGGAAGCCGGGCAGGTCTTTGCGCACCTTGACGGGCACCATGCCGCAGCGGCGCATGAAGGCGATCAGCGCATCGGCATGTTGCATGCCGCTGGCTTCGCACAGCACCACCTCGACCAGCGGTACCAGGTGCGCGGGCATGAAGAAGTGCAGCCCCAGCATCCGCGCGCGCGTGGCCAGGCCCTTGCCAATGGCGCTAATGGGAAAGCTGGAACTGTTGCTGGCCAGGATGGCGTGCGGCGGGGCGCGGCGTTCCAGTTCGGCGAACAGGGCCTGCTTCAGGTCCAGGCGTTCCGGGATGCATTCGATGACCAGGCCGACGCCGGCCCACGGCACTGCATCCAGGCTGGGCGCCGTGGCCACGTAGCTCGCCGCGTCGACCAGGCCGGCCGCCGCCAGGT
>NZ_JAJMLX010000171.1 GCF_020991325.1 Bordetella petrii
GCCACCTCGGCCAGCAGCGCTTGCACCCGGGCGCGGCTGCGCAAGGGCTTGAACAGGCGCGCGCCATCGTCGTCGAACACCAGGCCGCCCACGCGGTCTCCGCCCCGATAGGCCATCCATGCCGCCAGGGCCGCCACGCGCGCCGCGGACGCGCACTTGAAAGCGCGAACCGAGCCAAAATACATGCTCATGCGCTGGTCCACCACGACCAGCGCCGGACGGTCGCGCTCTTCGGTATAGGCGCGCACGTAAGGCTTGCCATGGCGCAGCGAAGCGCGCGCATCCAGCGTGCGCAAGTCATCGCCCGCCACATAGCGCCGCAGTTCCGCGAAATCCAGCCCGCGCCCGCGCAGGCGCGATCCGTGCGGCCCCGCCAACGCGCTTCCCAGAGGCTGGCGCGCCACAAACGACAAGCCGCCCACGACCGCCTCCAGCGCCATCAGTTCCGATAGCGGCGGGTGGACGGGATGTGGAATGTGCGGCATGGATGTTCCTATGCCGGCACGGCCACCACATCCAGCAAGCGGTCGATGACCGCCTCCGGGGTGATACCGTCGGCCACGGCGTCGTACGATAAATGCAGCCGATGCCGCAAGACCGCATGCGCCACCGCGCGCACGTCATCCGGCGAACTGAACTCGGCGCCGGCAAGCCAGGCGTGCGCCCGCGAAGCACGATCCAGCGCGATCGCGCCGCGGGGGCTGGCTCCTATCTGGATCCAGCGTGCCAGGCCGGCATCCGCATCCTGGGGATGGCGCGACGCATTGACCAGGTCCACCATATAACGATCGACGGCCGGCGCCACAAACAAGGCCGCGGCCTCGGCCCGGCAAGCGAACAATTGTTCTTGCGAGATGCGCGTCGTGTCCGCCGTCGCGGCCTGAGGCGGCGAGCGCAGCAGGGCCAGCATGGCGACCTCGTCGTCCGCTGCCGGATAGTCCAGGCGGATTTTCATCAGGAAGCGGTCCATCTGCGCTTCAGGCAAGGGATAGGTTCCCTCTTGTTCTATGGGATTCTGGGTTGCCAGCACCATGAACAGCGACGGCATCGGCCGTGTCTGATCGCCCACGGTAATCTGCCGCTCCTCCATGGCTTCCAGCAAGGCGGACTGGACTTTCGCCGGTGCCCGGTTGATCTCGTCGGCCAGGATCAGGTTGCCGAACAAGGGGCCGGGCTGGAACTCGATGCGGTGCTGGCCCTGCGCATCCTGCTGCAACACATTCGCCCCGGTGATGTCCGATGGCAGCAGGTCCGGGGTGAACTGGATGCGGCTCATGTCCGCGGCCAGGTGCGCGGCCAGCGCCTTGACGGTACGCGTCTTGGCCAGGCCGGGCAGGCTTTCCAGCAGCACGTGTCCATCGGCCAGCAAGGCCACCAGAATCTGCCGTATTACGCCGGCCTGGCCCAGCACCGCACGGGAAATGGCGGCCTCCAGCGCCAACACGGCCTCACGGTTCTCCATGATTGCTCCCTGTACAACATTGTTGTCGGTGCGGGCGCACGCCGTGCCCGTTGCCGCTGTCCTGCCCTAGCGCCGTGCCAGGCTGCCCTGCCGCTTCTGCTGCGCGGTCTTCCATTGTTCGGGCGTCATGACCGTGCGGAAACCCAGGTGCGACATGCCGTTCAAGGGGTCGGTGCCGCGCCGGGCACTGGCCCGATAGCTGATGCAGTACGTGTCGCTGCACAGGAAAGAACCGCCGCGCGTCACGCGCTTGGGGGCTCCCGGCGGGGCATTGCGGTCTTCGGGGTCGAAGCTGTCGGCCGGGCCCTTGGGGTCGGAGGGAGTCTGGCGGTATTGGGCCTGGATCTTGAAGGCGTCGGCCCGGTACCAATCGGCCGTCCATTGCCAGACGTTGCCGGCCATGTCGTACAGGCCATAGCCATTGGCCGGGAAGCTGCCCACGGCCGTGGTGCCTACCTGGATTTTCTCGTCTTTCACCACGGGAAATGGCTGTTGCTGCTGCGTATCCCAGATATTCGCCATGGCCTTGCCCTGCGGGTTCAGTTCTTCACCCCACAGATAGGTGGCCTGTTCCAGCCCGCCGCGCGCGGCGAATTCCCATTCGGCTTCGGTGGGCAGGCGTTTGCCGGCCCAGGCCGCGTAGGCCTGGGCATCGTCGTAAGACACTTGCACGACGGGATGCTCGTCCTTGCCGTCGATGGTGCTGCCTGGGCCCTGGGGGTGGCGCCAGTTGGCGCCCGGCATGAAACGCCACCATTGCGAATAATCGCGCAGCGACACTTCCGATGCCGTGCCCACGAATACCATGGCACCCGGCACCAGCAAGCTGTCGTCCGGCCGTGGCGTGCCCGGGGGCAACTGCGGCTGCAGGTCTTCCCAGCGGGGTTTGCGCTCGGCCGTGGTGACATAGCCCGTGGCCTCGACAAAGCGGCGGAATTCGGCATTGGTGACGTCGTGGATGTCCATCCAGAACCCGCTGACGCGCACCTTGTGGGCCGGCCTTTCGTTGGGCTGGGATAACTTGTGCTCGTTACCCATCAGGAACTGATCGCCGGGTATCCAGGCCATGCCGGCCGGACCACTGCTGCCATCGCCCACCTTGATCTCGGGCTTGGATGGCGCCTGCTGTCCCGCCACATAAGCACCCAGGGCGCCGGCTGCGACCAGGACGCCCACCACCGCAAGACCCGCTTTCAACCGCTGTTTCACATGCTTCCCCAAAATCCGATTGCAACTGCCTGCCAATTCTGGGCGCCCAAAGAGCGCCGGGGTACTGCACCAGCTTGTTCAACACGACGATACCTATTGCGTTGATTACGCAACATTCGGCTATGTATCTCTGCAGGATACCTAGCTTCTGTGACATTTGCCAGCCTCATGAAATGAGACATATTCGGTATTACTTTTATCGCGTGGCCTTGATCGCCTTTCCTGTATTACGGCGGCCCAATCATGGCGGCGGCATCGACGCCGCGCTTGGCCCAACGCCGGCGCTGGTTGCCAGCAACACGGCGGCCAGCACCGCAGGCAATTCGCCCGGCCGCATGTTGAACAGCCGCGGCAACTCATGCCGGTTGGTAGGTTGATCCATGGCCTGCCTGTCGGTGTGCCCGTGGGTACCGGGCCGTGCGTCGGATGCATCCTATTTTTATTGTCCGGCACGCCGGTTCCCCGGGCGTAAGCCGCTTCTTATTGATAAAAGCCTGGTTACCATTGATAATTGATACTTATTCTTATTTGGATGATGCCGCCGCGCACGGCGTCCCAGGGATCGGCAGCGTGCTAGCAAACCAGGTTTCCTCTACCAATGTCGAGGCCCTTTATTGTGACCATCATGGCTGGCTGCAGGGGTGGCTGCGCCGCAAACTGGGCAATTCGTCCGACGCCGCCGACCTGGCGCAGGATACGTTTGTGCGGGTGCTGCGCGGCCGCGAACCCGGCGTCATACGCGAACCCCGCGCCTACCTGGCCACCATCGCCAATGGCCTGGTCGCCAGCCACTGGCGCCGGCAGGCGCTCGAACAAGCCTGGCTGGCTGCCCTGGCCGCACAGCCCGAGCCCACGGCCCCGTCGCAGGAACAGCGCGCCCTGATACTGGAAACTCTGGAAGAAATCGCGTTGCTGCTGGACGGCCTGCCGGCGCGCACGCGTGAAATCTTCTTGTTTTCCCAGATCGACGGCCTGAACTACCCGCAGATCGCCCGCCAGATGGGCATCACGGTCAATGTGGTGCAAAAGGCCATGACGCATGCCGTGGCGCGCTGCTACAAGGCGCTGTACTCGAATGGGTAGCGCGGCATGAACGGGGCGTCTGTCCATATCCGCTCGGCTTCAAGCGGCGCGGGCCACCTGCCGCTGCCCGAGTCCGTGGTCGAGCAAGCCGTGTCCTGGTATGTGCACTTTGCCTCGGGCACCGCCACGTCCGACGAACGCGAACAGTTCGCCCGCTGGCGCGACCGCCATGCCGATCACGCACGCGCCTGGGAACGCCTGAGCAACATGGGCGACCGCCTGCAGGGCAGCTCGGCAAGCATCGCGCCCGCCATCACCCATGCCACCATGGCGCAATTGGCCGCTTTTACCAAGCGCCGCCAGGCGCTGAAGGCGTTGGCCTGGGCAGGTACCGGCGGCATGGCCTTGTACCTGGTGCAAGATCAAGTCCAGTGGCGGGGCCAGTTGTCCGCCGCCCTGGCGGATCTGCGCACGGCAACCGGCGAAAGCCGCCTGGTGGCCCTGCCCGACGGCACCCAGATGCACATGAACACGGCTACGGCAGTGGATCTGCGCTTCAACTCGCGCGAACGGCGCGTCATGCTGCGCGAAGGCGAGATCATGATCACGACCGCAACCGATGCGGCCCGTCGCCCGTTCGTTGCCGGTACCGAAGAAGGCGACCTGGTGCCGGTGGGCACGCGTTTTACCGTGCGGCGCGATGATGCGGCACGGCACCGCGGCTTTACCCGCCTCATGGTCAGCGAAGGCGCGGTGCGTATCCATCCGGCCCAGGGCACGGCCCCGCCTGTCCTGGTCGTGGCCGGCCAGCAGGCACGTTACTCGCGCGACCATGTCGAGCCTGTCCAGCCCCTGCACGACAGCAGCCAGGCCTGGATAGATGGCACTTTCGCGGCCGAAGGCATGCGCCTGGAAGACCTCGCGGCGGAACTGAACCGCTACCGCCATGGCTGGCTGCGGGCCGCCCCTGAAGTTGCGGATCTGCGCATTACGGGCGCATGGCCGTTGTCCGATGTCCGGTCCACGGAACGCATCCTGCGATCGTTGGAACGCCGCCTGCCTGTGCGCGTCAGGCATTACACCCGCTACTGGGTGACCATCGCGGCGCGTTGATAACGCCTGGCCGGATACCAAGAATTACAAATGATCCGGCAGGTTTTCCGGTTTCGTGCGGCTTCTCTCCCAGAAGCCTGGCGGGTGGATGTTCCTCTTGCGGGCCTTTGCCTGAAAACCCCTTGCAACGAGGAATTTTCATCATGGTCGCCAGACGGGCGTGTTCATTTCTTTTACCGTTTTCCGGGGCGCGCCTGAGCCCCCTGGCGCTGGCCGTGTGCTGGATGGCCGTCGGTGCCCTTGCCTACTCGCCGGCTGGCACCGCCCATGCGCAAACCACTGCCAGCGGGCCGGCGGCGCGCCACGCGTTCGATATCCCCGCCGGCTCGCTGGACCAGGCGCTGGGCCGGTTCGGCCGGCAGTCTGGCGCCGCGATTTCCGTCAACGCCACCTTGACCGCGGGGGTGCAAAGTCCGGGCTTGCGCGGCAGCTATACCGCGGCACAGGCGTTGCGCCAACTGCTGGCCGGCACCGGCCTGGAAGCCCTGCTCGACGCCAGCGGCGAGTACACGCTGCGGCGTATTCCCCCCGCCCCGGGCGGAGTGGCAACACTGGCCCCGGTGACGGTATCGGGCGGGCTGGACGGCGGCGAACAAGTGGGCTACGTCACGCAGGACATTTCACCGGTCGGGCCCTGGGAAGGACGCGACCTGCAAGACACCCCCTACTCCATCAGCGCCGTGTCCGCCGACCTGATCGAGAACATCCAGGCCACCACGCCCGACCAGATCTTCCGGATGATGCCCACCACCCAGCTCAGCTGGCCGCAATCGCAGAACGACGCGCCCTATATTTTCATGCGCGGTTTCCAAAGCGCCACGCCTGCCCGCAACGGCCTGCCCGGCGCCATGTACGGCCATGGCACTACCACCGAGGACGTCGAGCGCGTCGAGATCCTGACCGGTCTGTCGGGGTTCCTGTATGGGCCGGGCAATGTCGGCGGCCTGGTCAACTATGTATCCAAGCGCCCCACGCCAGAACGCTATAACTCGGTGACGGTCGGCAACAGCGGCGGCCCCAATGCCTATGTGCATGGCGATTTCGGCGGGCCCATCGACGCTGCCGGCCGCTTCGGCTACCGCATCAATGCCGTGGCCCAGGATGGCAAGACACGGGTCGACGACTACACCCTGCGCCGCAAGTTCGTCAGCGCTGCCTTCGACTGGCGCCCCACCGACAGGCTGCTGGTCCAGGTGGATGGCGCATACCGCGACTACCGGTCGACCAGGCAGGCCTATTGGTCTATCGCGCCCGGCGCCCAACGCCCCGACGCCAACAGCCTGGATCCCACCCGCCTGTGGTCGCAGGACTGGACTTTCTTCGATGTCGAAAGCAAGCGGCTGGGCGCCAACCTGCGCTGGGAGGCCACCGACGCCATCACCCTGCGGGCCGCCTACCTCGACCGGCGCGACACCCGCGAATACGCCTTCTCTACCAACACGGTGCAGCCTGACGGCACCTACACACAGGTAAACCGCATCACGGCGCCGCAGGATATCCGCGGCAACGCCTGGCATGCCTTCGCCGACTTCGCGTTCAATACCGGGCCGGTGGCGCACAAGGTCACCGCAGGCTACCTGGCCACCCGCAATACCCGCTACGACCACGCCGATGGGCAGGTATCGGCGCCGCCGCTGACGGGCCTGCCGCTGGACCGGCCCACCCACGTGCCAGAACCGGACTGGCCGTCGTACGGGCAGGAGCCGTCGTGGAACGGTTCGGTGAACCGCCAGGCCAGCTGGATGATCGGCGACGACATCATCTTCAACGAGCAATGGTCCATGCTGGTGGGGCTCAGCCGCGCCACCATCCGCAACAAGTCGCGCAGCAGCCCCTCCGCCGACTGGGAATCCTCGTACAAGGACAGCGCCACCACGCCCACGGTTTCCCTGATCTTCAAGCCCGTGCCGTCGGTGACCACCTACGCCACCTATATGGAAGCCCTGGAACAAGGAGGAGCCGCCGCCGATGTCTACAACGGCCAGCCCGTCAGCAATGCCGGGCAGATCATGGCGCCGCTGATCAGCAAGCAGATCGAGGTCGGCGTGAAGGCCACGGTGGGCGAAATGCTGCTGACCGGCGCGCTGTTCCAGATCGACAAGGGCCTGCAGTACTACGACGTGACCAACCCGGCCAGCCCCACCTATGTACAGGACGGCCGGCAGGTACACCGCGGGCTCGAGCTCACGGCCACCGGCCGGGTCACGCCCAACCTGACGCTGGTGGGCGGGGTGACGCTGCTCGATCCGCGCGTCAAGCAGCAAAAGCAGGATCCCACCCTGGAAGGCAAGCGGCCGGTCGGCACGGCCAATCGCATGTTCAAGATGTATGGCGAATACCGCATTCCCGGCGTATCGGGTTTAAGCGTCAACGCCGGCATCAGCTACGTCGGGGCCTCGTGGGCCGACAATCGCAATACCGACCAACTACCTGCCTATACGCTGGTCGACGTGGGAGCACGCTACGTGGTCAATGCCGGCGAGTACCCCGTCACCCTGCGCCTGAACGTGAACAACCTGACCAACAAGCGCTACTGGGTGAACAGCCAGTACCTGGGCGACGCGCGCACCGTGGTGCTGTCGGCCAATGTCAAGTTCTAGGGCGCCATGAAAGAAGGCTTGCGGCAGTGCATGGCCTGGCTGCACACCTGGACGGGGCTGGTGGCGGGCTGGGTGCTGTTCTTTGTGTTTGTCACCGGCACGGCGGGCTATTTCGCGTTCGAAATCGACCGCTGGATGCAGCCCGAACTGCCGCTGGCGGCCGCGCCGCTGGACCAGGCCCGTGCCATCGGCCAGGCCCAGGCCTATCTGCAGGAACACCATGCCCGCGCCGAGTTCTGGAACATCGGCGTGCCCGTCGAACGCACGCAGCCCCACCTGAGCCTGTTCGTGCGCGACCCGCGCAAGCCCGACGGCACGCCCGGGCGTACCCATCGCGCCGCGTACGATGCCGCTAGCGGCCAGTTCGTTGCAAGCCAGGCAGTGCGCGACACGGGCGGCGGCCAGTTCCTGTACCGCACCCATTACCTGCTGCATTATCTGCCCGAGGCCGCCGGCATCTGGATCGTGGGCATCTGTACCATGCTGATGCTGGTGGCGCTGATCTCGGGCGCCATCACCCACAAGAAGATCTTCACCGACTTCTACACCTTCCGCCCCGGCAAGGGACAGCGATCCTGGCTGGACGCCCACAACCTGTCCAGTGTCATGGCCCTGCCCTTCTTCCTGATGATCACCTACAGCGGGCTGGTGTTCTTCATGGATACCTACATGCCGGCCGGCGTGCGGGCGGCTTATGGCGGCGCCGATGACGCGCGCCGGCGCCTGCAGGCCGAGCTGATACCGGCCAATTTCCCGCGGCCGGCCGGCCAGCCAGCGCCCCTGGCTTCGCTGCGCGATATCGCCCGCCAGGCCGAAGCGATGTCGGGCATTCCCGCCTCCGGCATCCTGGTGCGCAACCCCGGCGACGCGGCGGCCACCGTCACCATACGCGTGCATCGCGAGGGGCAGCCGGCGCTGGCGGTGCGCAACCTGAGATTCAACGGCGTCACCGGCCAGCCCCTGCCGCCCGGCGCCGAAAGCGCGGCCCTGCAGACGCGCAATACCCTGCTTGCGCTGCACGAAGGCCGGTTCGCCGCGCCTGCGTTGCGCTGGCTGTACTTTCTGTCGGGGCTGCTGGGATGCGCCATGATCGCCACCGGGCTGGTACTGTGGACGGCCAAGCGCAAGGCCCGTCAGGACAAGCTGCGCAAGGCCGGCGGGCGCGGCGAATTCGGCTACGGGCTGGTGCGCTGCCTGAACATCGGCACGATCGCCGGCCTGCCGGTCGCGGTGGCGGCCTATTTCTGGGCCAACCGCCTGATTCCCGCCGACCTCGCCAGCCGCAGGGCCTGGGAAGCGCACGCGCTGTTCATTACCTGGGCCCTGCTGCTCGCCTATCCCGCCATTCGCCGTTCGCCGCGCGCCTGGGTCGACGAGTTCCGTCTGGCCGCGCTGGCCTGCGGCCTGCTGCCCCTGATCAATGCCCTGACCACGCAGCGCCACCTGGGCATCACGCTGCCGGCCGGGAACTGGGTGCTGGCCGGCTTCGATCTTGTCATGCTGGCCTTGGGCCTGCTGTTCGCGGGTATTGCCCTCAAACTTGGCAAGGCTTGCCACGCGAGTTGAACGAGAGTATTAATACACGGCATATTCATGACACATGAATACACGGCCGCACGGCCGTGACCTTGCGCCCTGGGCGCGGCGTTTCCGGAGACTGCCGATGAAAATCGTAACTCTTCTAGTGATGATGGCCGCGCTGGCAGGCTGCGCGGCCCCGGGTTCCAGGGAAGACCTGGCCCGCTACGGTACGGCTCCCAGCGAGGAAGACCTGTACCAGCTCATGGACCAATACCGTAATTCGGTGCCTCCCACGCGCTATGTCTCGTACCGCGACAAGGGCTACGCCGATTCGGTGAAGAAAACCACCTATACCGATGAACAAGGCCAGCCGCAGTACGGCTGGGAATACCTGTTCGACGTCGCCGCCTACGACACTATCGAGAAGACTTCGATGGAATGGCATGCCCGGCGCGCCATTTTCTTCAACGGGCGCCCCATCATGCTGCTGGACCAGTCGGGCCAGCGCATCCGCCTGGGTTCGCAGGTGCCGCCCGTGCCGGCGCCTGCGCCCGCCATGGGCCGATAGCCCTGTCGGCGCCTGCAAGGTCTTCCTCATCGATCGGGAGCGAACACCATGTTTATTCGCAAATACGTCGGGACCACACGTTGCACGCAACCCGCCGCGACCTCAGCGTCTGGGTCGTCACCGGCGACGGCGACGCCCTCTCCATCGGCGGCAACCATCTGATCCACGCCCTGCGCCGCAACGTCAACCTCAAGATCCTGCTGTTCAACAACCGGATCTACGGCCTCACCAAGGGCCAGTACTCGCCGACCAGCGAGGTTGGCAAGATCACCAAGTCCACGCCGATGGGCTCCGTGGACGCGCCGTTCAACCCGCTCTCGCTGGCCATCGGGGCGGAGGCGTCGTTCGTCGCCAGGACCATCGACTCCGACCGTCAGCACCTCCAGTCCGTGCTGCGGGCGGCGGCGGAGCACGAGGGCACGGCGCTGGTGGAGATCTACCAGAACTGCAACATCTTCAATGACGGAGCCTTCGAGATCCTGAAGGAGGCGGGCA
>NZ_JAJMLX010000172.1 GCF_020991325.1 Bordetella petrii
CGAATTCTGGTTCGCGCTGATCAAGGTGGTTGCGGTCATCGTCTTCATCGGCCTGGGCGTGCTGATGCTGCTGGGCATTATCCGCGGCGGCGAAACCGGCGGCTGGCAGAACTGGACGGTGGGCGATGCCCCCTTTGCCGGCGGCTTCGCCGCCCTGATCGGCGTGGCCATGGTGGTGGGTTTTTCGTTCCAGGGCACCGAACTCATCGGCATTGCCGCCGGCGAATCCAAAGACCCGGCGCGCAACATCCCGCGCGCGGTGCGCCAGGTGTTCTGGCGCATCCTGCTGTTCTACGTGCTGGCCATTGGCGTGATCGGCCTGCTTATTCCGTATACCGACCCGCAGCTGTTGCGCAACGACGTCACGGACATCAGCGTCAGTCCGTTCGCGCTGATCTTCGACCGGGCCGGTCTGCTGGCGGCGGCTTCCATCATGAATGCCGTGGTGCTGACATCCGTGCTGTCGGCCGGCAATTCGGGCATGTACGCCGCCACACGCATGCTGTACGCCCTGGCATGCGAAGGCAAGGCGCCGGCCCTGTTCGGCCGCGTATCGTCCAGCGGCGTGCCGGTGCTGGCGCTGCTGGCCACCACTGCCGTGGCCGCGCTGTGCTTCCTGTCGTTCGTGTACAGCCCCAACGCGGTGTACATCTGGCTGCTGAACACATCGGGCATGACGGGCTTCATCGCCTGGCTGGGCATCGCCATCAGCCATTACCGGTTCCGCCGCGGCTACGTGGCCCAGGGCGGACGGCTGTCCGACCTGCCCTATGTATCGCCGTTCTTTCCCTTCGGGCCGGTGTTCGCCTTCGCGCTGTGCCTGGCCATTACCCTGGGCCAGAACTACCAGGCTTTCCTGCAGGACCGCATCGACTGGGTGGGCGCCGGAGCCACCTATGTCGGCATTCCGCTGTTCCTGCTGATATGGGCGGGCTACCGCCTGGCGCGCGGCTCGCGGTTCGTGCGGTATGGGGACATGACGTTTCCGCTGGGCGAGCCGTCAGGCCGGCCCGGCGCGGCGGCATCAGACAATGCCATGCTGCCTTAGCAGCGCCTGCTCATCGCCCGACACCCAGCCGAACACCTTGGGCTGGCCGTCTTTTTCCTGCATCAGGTAGTGGACGTCGAAGTCGATGTTCAGGTCTGCCTGGCCCTGGCGCGCATAGGTTGCGGTCCAGGCGACGTGGGCCACGCAGTGCAGGCCGTCGATGGCGGACAGGCGCACCGCGCGCACGCGCATGGCTTTGGTTCCCAGGGCCCGATAGCGCGCATAGCCCTGCGCCATCGCCTGCTTCAGCTGTTCGTCGTTCTTCCCGGCCGCGACGCCAGCCGGCGAGGCCGCGATGAATTCCGGCGCGTACAGGGCCGCCAGCTCGTCCAGGTCCAGGTCGCCGCCCAGCGCCCGGTTGAAAAATCGCTGGTAGCGGTCGAAGAATGCCTTGGCCTGGGATTCCTTCATTTGCCTTCCCCTGTGAAATGCTGGCGCACCCATTGCTCGCACACGGCCCAGAGCCGCGGGGCGCCTTGCTGAATGGCGGGGCCGTACCGCGAGAAAACCTGTTCCATGGAAACACCGCCTGCCGTCCAGGTGCCTCCGCCGGTGTACACATTGATCAGCAAAGGCTGGAAGCGGTCCAGCGCCTTGGCGAACTTCGCGTCTGCGGTTTCGGCGCGTTCGAACTCGCGCCACAACGCCAGGAACTGTTCGCCTTGCGGCTGCGGCAACAGGCCGAACAGGCGCTCGGCCGCCCTGGATTCCAGTTCGGCCTGGCGTGCGCTTGAACCTGCGCCATGAATGGGAAAATCGCCGGCGTCGATCTCCACGATGTCATGCAGCAAAAGCATCTGCATGACCCGGTAGGTGTCCACCGGCCCTTGCGCATACTCGCCAAGTACCAAGGCGTACATTGCCAGGTGCCACGAATGCTCCGCGGAATTTTCCTGCCGGCTTCGGTCCAGCAGCGGCGACTGCCGCAACACGCTCTTCAGCCTGTCGATTTCCCGCAGGAAGCCCAGTTGTCTTTCCAACGTGGCCGGTTGCATGGTCATGTGAGCCCCGAATCGATTCCCTTCGTGGCCGGCGGCATTCATGCCGTCAGGCCACGCACCAACAGCGCGCTGCCGGTGGCCAGCAATACCAGGTGCAGCACGCGTATGAATTTGGCGCGGTCCAGGCGGTGCGCATAACGGTTGCCCAGGTACACGCCCAGCGCCATGGCGGGCAGCATGGTCAGCGACAGCCCGATGACATTCCAGTCGGAATACTTGCCCGCCACCACGAAAAGCCCGACGCGGGTCACCGCGCTGATGGCGATCATGGCGGTCTGGCTGGCCCGGATTGCCCGCGGGTCGTCCAGCCGGCGCATCAGGTAGATGGCATACAGCCACGCGCCCGCGCCGAACAGGGCGCTAAGAATGCCGCCAGAGAAACCATACCACCACGCCCAGCCTGTGCGGATGGGCGCCCGCCGCGCCGGGCTGCGCATGCCGCGCAGCGCATACAGCACCACGAAAGCGCCCAGCAGCACCATCAGGGCCTTCATGGGAATCACCAGCAGCAGGTACGCGCCCAGGACCAGGCCGGCCAGCATGGCCGGCAGCATGCGCAGAACTTCCTTTTTCGCGAGATGCGCACCCAGTTTCATGCCATTGCCGATCGAGGCCACCAGGTCCAGCAGCGCCTGCGCGGGAATCAGGGTGGGCAGCGGCACCACCTGTGCCACGATGGGTGCCGAAATCAGCGTGGTGCCGAAGCCGACCATGGCAAACACGGCGTATGCCGCGATGAAGGTGGGTGCGGCGATGAGAAGCACGTCAAGGTCGGGCATGGGGTGTGGCGGTTATTGGCTGGGTATCGGCTGTGGTGCAGGAACAGCCATCCAGCGTGGCAACCCGGCCCGATGGCAGGTGGCCATGATACTTGCCTGGCGCGAACCCCGCTGTCCGGGGGCGATGTGCGCATGGCCTCCTGGCGGCCGGACGGGTTTGCCGCCCGGCCGCCGCCGCTCAGTTCGCCTGCGCCAGGTCGATGCGATAAACCGCCCGGCCTTCGCCCGATCCGTCGTCCGCGCTGGCCAGGGCAATGCCCGTCAGCCCCGCGGCCGAGGCCAGGTTCAGTGAATCCTTGCCCGACTTGAACAGCACCGCGCCGGCCGTGGTTACCGGCGTGAAGCGCCAGCTGCGGGCCGAGCCGTTAGCGGCGCGGGTGATCTGCGGGTGGTCTTTGACGTAGTTGATGACCACGTCGCGGTTCGCATCGGGCGAGGCGTAGATAATGTCGAACGCCTTGCCTTCGCCCAGGATGTAGCGCGCGCTGCTTTCGGCGCGATAGTTGTTGGTGGCCACGATGAAGTCCTTGCCCGCAACCGGCGCGCCCAGGTGGGTCAGGTTCTTGATGCGGCTGCCCGGGGCCTGGGTGACATCGATCTCGTACCGCAGATCGGGCGTGGTGAACATATCGAAGTTGTACCCGGCGAAGGCGGATTCACCGGCCGGCACCTGGCCCGTCTTGGTGTCCTTGATCAGCCACTGGTCCTGCGTGGCGCCGGGGTCGATACGGTTGAAGCGCAGCGCGGCGTTTTCCAGCCACAGTTTCAGTTCCGCGCCCGTGACTTTCACCGCGTACACGGTGTTGGGGTACAGGTACAGGTCGGCGGCGTGGTAGATGGCCAATGAACCCGCGGCCACGTCGGTGTAGTCGCCCCCGCCCTGGAAACCGGCCTTGAAGGGCGCGCTGATGGACAGTACCGGCAGGCCCGCGTACTGCGGCAGGTTGGCCGCCACGTAGTCGGCCACGTAGGCTTGCTGTGCCTGGTTCACCAACTGGATGGCGCCCGGGTCGCCCACGTCGGCGAACAGGGTGCTCATGCGGAAGTCGGATGTACCGATGGGGGTTTTTACATAATTGACGGCGGCGTCGTGCTGGGTTTGCACGGCCGCGGCCACGGCCGCGTCGGGTTCGACGTATTCCGTTTCGCCCTGGGCATTGGTGGTCTGGATGGTGCGCACTTCAACCTGCGCCTGCGACTTGTCGATCTGCCAGTCTTTGCCGTCCCACTGCAGGGTGTAGTCGATCACGCCCAGGCCCTTGCCCCACGAGCTCGCCATCACCGCGGGCACGCCATGCACCGTGCCCGCGGCGTTGTCCACGCCGGCGTAGATGTAGGCGGGGCGGCTGCCCTGGTCCGGAAACACGCCATGCTGGTGGCCCATGATCAGGCCGTCGATGCCGGGCACCTGGGCCACGTACAGGCCGGGGTTCTCCATGTCGGCGGAATAGCTGGCATCGCTCATGCCGCCATGCAGCAGCACGAACACCAGGTCGGCGCCGTCGGCGCGCGCCTGGGCCACGTATTTTTCCGCGGCTTCGCGGCCGCCGCTGACGGTGACCTTACCTTCCAGGTAGCGCTTGTCCCAGTTCATGATGCCGGGGGTGGTCAACCCCACCACGCCGATCTTGATGGGCAGGGTGACCGGGTCGCCGTCTTCCTGGGTGGCGCTGATCTCGCGGTCAAGAATGACATAGGGCGCCACCAGTTCCTTGCCGCTGGCCACGCTGTGCACGTTGGCCAGGGCCATCGGAAAGCCCGCGCCCTCGCATTTCAAGGCCGGGTCCACGCCGGCCACTTCCAGGCCGCCGCCCAGGATCTGGTTCAGGAAAGGCAGGCCGTAGTTGAATTCGTGGTTGCCCAGGGTGCCGGCGTCGTATCCGAACAGGGCCATGGCCTTGTACATGGACGACTGCGAACTGCACGGAAGCGGGGAAACCTGGGCTTCGTAGTCGGCCAGGGCCGTGCCCTGGATGGTGTCGCCGTTGTCCACCAGCAGCGTGTTGGGAAATTCCTCGCGCGCGGCCCGGATTAGGGTGGCGGTGCGTTCGAAACCGTAGCTGGGGTCTTCGGCCAGCTTGAAGTAGTCGTAGCTGCGTATGTTGAAGTGCAGGTCGGTGGTGGACAGCAGGGCCAGGTTCGCGGTGGCGCTTTCTTCCTGTCCGGTCGGCGGCGGTGCGGTGTCGTCGTCGGAATCGTCGTCGCTGTTGCTGCAGGCCGCAAGCGAGCCTGCCAGTATCAGTGCCAGAAAGGCCCGCGGAAAGCGTCTACGGGGGTCGAAGAAAGGCGCGCGCACAGACATCGAATGCTCCTCGGTTCGGTGTGGGGAATCGCCGCCGAGTATTCAGGCCGTTGCTGACGCCGTTGTGACGGGTTGGTGTCGCGCAGGTGAAAGTGTGTATCAAATGTCGACGTGGGCCGCCACGGCCGCGCGCCAGAAGGCTTCGGCGGCGGGGGCTTGCGCGGCGGCGGCCCGGAACAGGCGGATGTCGGCAGCCAGGTGCCAACGGTCGTCGCCGGCCGGCACCAGTTGGTGTTTATCCAGCTCGGCCTGCACCAGGCTGTGCGGCAGCCAGGCCACGCCGCGGCCGTCCAGCGCCATGCTTTTCAGGACGGCGGCCAGGTGGGCGGTGAACACAGGTTCGACGCGCGCGCGCTGCAGCACCGGGCCCAGCAGGGCGCTGACCAGGCGGCCCAGCCCCGATTCGCTGCTGTAGGCCAGCATGGGCACCGCTTTGCGCCCGCCTGCCGCCAGCGCGTGCCGCGGCCGGCCCGCGCGGTCGGGGGCACACACCGGTACCAGGGTGTCGGTGCCGATTTTCAGAGACTGATATGCGGGCGGCGCCAGGCGGCCGGGCGCCTGGGGGTGAGTGTGGCATAGCAGGAACTGCACGCGGCCTTGCTGCATCCAGGTTTCGCACTGCTGCAGCATGTCGGATACCAGCTGTATCGGCCCGATGGGGGTGCGCGACTCCAGGCCGCGCAGCCATTGTGGCAGGAAGGTCAGCGACAGCGCATGGGTGGCGGCGAAGCGCAGCGTGGCGGATCCGGCGGCGGCCACGGCGCGGGCCTCGTCGGGAACGCGGGCGATGCGCCCCAGGATTTCCTGTGCCGTGGTCCGGAACCACACGCCGGCGTCAGTCAGGGTGACGGGATGGGTGCCGCGGTCGAACAGCGTCACGCCCAGCCAGTCTTCCAGCGCGCGGATGCGGCGGCTGAAGGCGGGCTGGGTCATGTGGCGTTCCTGCGCCGCCCGCGAAAAGTTGCCGCTGGCGGCCAGGGCCAGGAAATCTTCCAGCCAGGACAGGTTCATGGGCGATGCCTACAAAGCATGAAAACAGAGAAAAACGGCATTGGCCCGGCCCGCCGCATGGCCCCGATAATACGCTGCATCCTCTGCATGGGCGGCGTGTGCCGCCCCGACTTTACCGGGAACCCTGGCCATGAAGATCGTCGACATCCGCGAATCGACCCGCCCCATCAAGTCCAACATCCGCAATGCATACATCGATTTCTCGAAGATGACGCTCAGCCTGGTGGCGGTGGTTACCGATGTGGTGCGCGATGGCAAACCGGTGATCGGCTATGGCTTCAATTCCAACGGCCGCTACGGGCAGGGCGGGCTGATCCGCGACCGCTTCGCGCCGCGCGTGCTGGAGGCCGATGCGGCCAGCTTGCTGGACGACACGGGCGAAAACATCGATGCGCACAAAGTGTGGGCCTGCATGATGACCAACGAGAAACCCGGCGGCCATGGCGAAAGGTCGGTGGCGGTGGGCACCATCGACATGGCGGTGTGGGACGCGGTGGCGAAAATCGCCGGCAAGCCGCTGTACCAGCTGCTGGCCGAGCGCTACGGCAACGGCCAGCCCAATCGCGACGTGTTCGTGTACGCCGCGGGCGGCTATTACTGGCCCGGCCAGGGTCTGGACGGCTTGCGGCGCGAAATGCAAAGCTATCTGGACCGCGGCTATTCGGTGGTAAAGAAAAAAATCGGCGGCGCGTCGCTGGCCGAAGATTGCCAACGCATCGAAGCCGTGCTGAAGCTGCTGGGCCCGGGCCAGCGCCTGGCCGTGGACGCCAACGGCCGTTTCGATTTGAAGACGGCGGTGGAATACGCCAAGGCGCTGTCGCAGTACGACCTGTTCTGGTACGAAGAGGCGGGCGATCCCCTGGACTACGCCTTGCAGGCTGAGCTGGCCAACCATTACGACAAGCCGATGGCCACGGGCGAGAACCTGTTTTCCATGCAGGACGCGCGCAACCTGATCCGCTACGGCGGCATGCGCCCCGACCGCGACTGGCTGCAGTTCGATTGCGCGCTCAGCTACGGCCTGGTGGAATACCTGCGCACCCTGGACATGCTGAAGGAAAACGGCTGGTCACCCGGGCGCTGCATTCCGCATGGCGGCCATCAGATGTCGCTGGCCATCGCGGCCGGGCTGGGGTTGGGCGGTAACGAGTCTTACCCCGACCTGTTCCAACCCTATGGCGGTTTTCCCGATGGGGTGCAGGTGAAAGACAGCATCGTCACGTTGCCGGAACTGCCGGGAATCGGGTTCGAAGGCAAGGCGGACCTGTACGCCGAGATGAAGGCATTGGCGAGCTGATCGGCATGGTTCGGTGTCTGGCACCCTGACGGGAGCCAGACACCTGGCAGCGCCCACGCAGGCGTAAGTGTCTGGCTCGTCTCCACCTACGCGTAAGCGCCTTGCACTTTGCTACTCAGGCGTAGGTGTCAGGCTCCTTGGCGCTCCAGAAGAGCAGGCAATGGCAACCGTGCAGCGGCGCCAAGGTGCCTGACACCGCCCGGTCCTTCACCCCATCGCTTGCGACACCAGCGCGTAAGCCCGATAGCGGCTGTCTTTCATCGGCTGCGGGCCGTGGGCCATGATGGTGGAATAATCCACTCGCGGCAGCCCATGGCGGGCCAGCCAGGGCCCCAGTCCCGATGAAGCCGCGGTATCCACGCGCACGAACTCGCCCCTGTATTGCGCCAGCCAGTGATGCACCAGCGCCTGCGCGCTCGGCAGGTCCGGCGCGATGACCGGGCCTATCACCCATCCAAACCCCCAGCGGCGCACCACGGCGTAGCCAACCGCGCGGCCGCCCCGTACCAGCACCGCGCCGCGCCCCTGCCGCATCAGCATATCGATCAGGCGTTCGCGTCGCATGCCCGTGGCCGCGGCATCAAGGTCCACGGCCCAATCGCGGTCGCTGGCGGCCAGGGGCCGAAGGGCCGTGCCTGGCGGCAGGGCGGCCGGCGCCGGCAGGTTGTCCGGCAGCACTGCCTGATGCTGCTGCAGCAGGCCCACCACGCCGAACCCCAGTCTTGCATAGACCCCTGCTCCTTCCGGAGTGGCGTGTAGCAGTGCGCCCGGCGTGTCGTGGCGTTCCAGGGCGCGGGCAACCAGGGCGCTGCCTATGCCATGCCCTTGATACGCGGGCGCCACGATGATCTGGCCCAGGGTGCTGCCGCCCTGGTAGTTCCAGCGCAGCGCCACGCCCGCCATGTCATCGCCGTGCCACGCGGCTTCGCCCGCGCCCAATCCCAATGCAAAGTGCCAGTCTTCCAGGCGGTGCGGCCAGCGCAGCGCGGCCGACAGGGCATGGGCCTGCGGCAGGTGCCGGGGCTCCAGGGGGTGGTACTGGATGGCAGGGTATGGTGCGCGCGGCACGGGGGTCTCCTTCACGACAGGCGCAAATGGTAGACCACGCACGCGGGGGACGCCGCGCGGCTCAATGCGGCAGCACCAGCAGCCGCCCAGGCAAAGTGGGGTGGGGCAACACGTCGGCTTCGATGTCGTACACGGTGCGTAGGTTGTCCGGCGTCAGCACCGATGCGGGCGGGCCGTCGGCCACCACGGTGCCGCCGCCCAGCAGCACCACCCGGTCGCACCAGCGGGCCGCCAGGTTGATGTCATGCACGATCACCAGCACCGCCACGCCCTGCTCATGGGCCAGGGCGGCGGTGGTGCGTAGCAGTTCCATCTGGTGCTTGGGGTCCAGGCTGGATATCGGTTCGTCCAGCAGCAGGTAGCGCGGCGTGCCCGGGTCGCGCTGCGCCTGGCATTGCGCCAGTACGCGGGCGAATTGCACGCGCTGCTGTTCGCCTCCCGATAGTTCCGGGTAGCGGCGCGGCGCCAGGTGCGGCACGCCGGCCAGCGCCAGCGCGGCTGCCACCAGTTCATCGACTTCCACCGGATCCAGTTCGGGAAACGGATAGGCTCCCATGGCCACCACTTCGTGCACGCCCAGGTCGAAGGTCAGCGATGGTTTCTGCGGCAGCACGGCGCGCTGGCGCGCCTGGTGGCGCAGGTGTAGCCCCGATAACGCCACGCCGCCCAGTTCGATGCCGCCCTGGTCGGCGGGCAGTTCGCCGGCCAGGGCAGCCAGCAGGGTGGATTTGCCCGCGCCATTGGCGCCCAGCAGGCCCAGCACCTGGCCGGGTTCGATGGACAGCGACACTTCTGAAAGAATGCGCGCGCCACCGCGCGACAACGACAGGTTCTTGGTGCGCAGGCTCATCAGAATCGGCGCCCCCGTGCCAGCAGCCATAAAAAGAAGGGCCCGCCCACCAGGCTGGTGACCAGCCCGATGGGCAATTCGGCGGGGATGACCACGATGCGCGCCAGCCAGTCGGCCAGGGTCAGCGCCAGCGAGCCGGCCAGCATGGAAGCGGGCAGCAGCCAGCGGTGGTCGGCGCCCAGGGTCATGCGCACCAGGTGCGGCACCACCAGTCCCACAAAGCCGATGCCGCCGGTGGCCGCCACCAGCGGCCCCACGATCAGGGCGGTGGCCAGCACCAGCTTGTAGCGCACGGTGACCAGCGCGAAGCCCAGGTGCTGCGCTTCGCGTTCGCCCAGCAGCAGGGCGTTCATGGCGCGCCATTGGCGCATCAGCCAGAACGACCACAGCAAGGTCCAGGGCGCCAGGAAGGCCAGCAGGCCCCAGCTGGCGCCGGCCAGGCTGCCCATGCTCCAGAACGTCAGGTCGCGCAGTTGCGCATCGGTGGCCAAATAGGTAAGCAGGCCGATCAGGCTGCCGGCCACGGTGTTGATGGCAATGCCCGCCAGCAGCAGCCCGGCCACGCCCGATACGCGGCGGCCCACCGCGTAGGCGGCGCCGGTGGCCAGCAGGCTGCCGGCGAACGCGGCGGG
>NZ_JAJMLX010000173.1 GCF_020991325.1 Bordetella petrii
TGCGGGCGCAGCCACCTGCTGCGCGGCCTGGCCACCGGGCCCGGGGCCCTGTATATCGACGCGCGGCAAGGGCCCGGGGCCTTGCGGCAGCTGGCCGACACCGACTCGGCCACGCCCATGCCCCGCATGGTGGCCGTGGACGACGTGCATCTCATGGACGACTCCCGGCAGGCCGGGCTGTTCGCCTTGTACAATCGGTGGCGCGAATGCGCGGCCACCAGCCACGCGTTCGCCTTGGCAGTGGCCGGTGACCGCGCCCCGCTGTCCATGCCGTTGCGCGAAGACCTGCGCACCCGCCTGGGCTGGGACCTGGTCTTCCGGCTCGAGCCGCTGTCCGATGCGGACAAGCGGGCCGCGCTGGCGGCGCAGGCCGCCGATCGCGGGCTGCAGTTGGCGCCCGAAGTCATCCAGTGGATGCTGACGCACCGCGAGCGCGATATCCGCAAGCTGGCCGCGCTGCTCGATGCGCTAGACCGCTATTCCCTGGCCACAGGCCGGGCCATTACCATTCCGCTGCTTCGCGCGATGCTGGCGGACCCCGATACGCAAACTCCATGACCCCCCGACGACTCGCGCTGTTCGACCTGGACCACACCCTGCTGCCCCTGGACAGCGACTACCAATGGGCCGACTTCCTGGCCCGCACCGGCCGGGCCGGCGACCCCGCCGAAGCGCGCCGCCGCAACGACGAGCTGATGGTGCGCTACAACCAGGGCTTGCTTACCGCCGGACAGGCCGCCGAGTTCATGCTGGGGCTGCTGGCCGCGCATACGCCGTTCGACCTGGCGGCCTGGCATGAAGAATTCATGGCGCAGGTCATCCGGCCCGACATCACCCCGCAAGCGGTGCAACTGGTCGACCAGCACCTGGCGGCCGGTGACCTGTGCGCGCTGGTCACCGCCACCAACAGCTTCGTCACCGCGCCCATCGCGCGCGCCTTCGGCGTGCCGCACCTGATCGCCACCGACCCCGAATACCGCAACGGCCGCTACACCGGCCGCATCCACGGCACTCCCAGTTTCAAGGAAGGCAAGGTGGTGCGCGTGAACCAGTGGCTGGCCGGCATGGGGCTGGCGCTTGCGGATTTCTCCGAATCGTTCTTTTATAGCGATTCGATCAATGATGTACCGCTGCTCGAGGCCGTCAGCCGGCCCGTGGCGGCCAATCCCAGCCCGTCGCTGCGCGAAATCGCGCAGTCGCGCGGCTGGCAGGTGCTCGACCTGTTCGAGCACATGGAAGATGCCAAGTCCTAAATGATCACCGACACCATAAAAAAATTCGTCAGCCGGCTGTTCTCGCCGGCGGCCCGGGGGCCCCAGCGCATTGCGCGCGACCGGCACGGCATCGACCGCCGCAACGTTTCGCGCCATGCCATCAAGGTCTGTGATGTGCTACGCCAGCACGGCTACGCCGCCTACATCGTGGGCGGCGCCGTGCGCGACCTGATCGTCGGCCTGGAACCCAAGGATTTCGACGTGGCCACCAATGCCACGCCCGAACAGATCCGCCCGCTGTTCCGGCGCGCCCGCATCATCGGCCGCCGCTTCCAGCTGGTGCACGTCGTGTTCGGCCAGGAGATCATCGAAACCTCTACCTTCCGCGCGCCCGCCACCCAGGACGCGGAAACCGACGAACACGGCCGCATCCTGCGCGACAATGTGTTCGGCAGCCAGGAAGAAGATGCCGCGCGGCGCGATTTCACCATGAACGCGCTGTACTACGACCCGCACACCGAAGAAGTCATCGACTACCACAACGGCGTGCAAGACCTGAAAAAGCGCCAGGTGCGCATCATCGGCGACCCCGCGCAGCGCTACCGCGAAGACCCGGTGCGCATGCTGCGCGCCGTGCGCTTCGCGGCCAAGCTGAACGGCAGCATCGATCCGGCCACGCGCCAGCCCATCGGCACCATGGCCAATCTCATCGAGAACGTGCCGGCCTCGCGCCTGTTCGACGAAATGCTCAAGCTGCTGACTTGCGGCCACGCCATGGACTGCCTGCGCCAACTGCGCGCCGACGGCCTGCACCATGGGCTGCTGCCCTTGCTGGACGTGGTGCTGGAGCAGCCCGGCGGCGAACACTTCGTCGAACTGGCGCTGGAACGCACCGACACGCGCGTGCGCGCCGGCAAGAGCATCAGCCCCAGCTTCCTGTTCGCCGCGCTGCTGTGGCAGCAAGTGGATTCGCGCTGGAAGCAATTGCGCGCCGGGGGCGAGCACACCATTCCGGCGCTGGTACAGGCCGCTGATTCGGTGCTGGACGAACAAACCGAGAAACTCGCCATCCAGCGCCGCTTCTCGTCGGACATGCGCGAAATCTGGTTCATGCAGCCCCGCTTCGAGCGCCGCATGGGCAAGACCATTTACCGCATGATCGAACAGCCGCGCTTTCGCGCTGCCTGCGACTTCCTGCAGTTGCGGGCGGCCGCGGGCGAATTCGACAGCGTGCTGGCGCAATGGTGGATGGACCTGGCCAATGGCGATGACGCCGCGCGCGCCGACATGATCGAAGAACTGGCCCGCCTGCCGCGCGATCCGGGCGAATCCAGCACCCCCCGCAAGCGCCGCCGCCGTCCGCGCCGGCCCGCCGGGGCGCCACGCGCCCCCGAATGAACACCCCGGTACGCGCCTACGTAGGCCTGGGCGCCAACCTGGGCGATGCGCGCGCCACGTTGCGCGCCGTGCTGGAGCAACTGGCCGCCGAACCGGGCATCCTGGCCTGCCAGGCATCGCCCTTTTATCGCAGCGCCCCCGTGGATGCCACGGGCCCAGATTTCATCAACGCGGTGGCGGCCGTGGACACCACCCTGGCCCCGCTGGACCTGCTGGATGTGCTGCAGGCCCTGGAAAACCGCCACGGCCGCCAGCGCCCGTACAAGAATGCCCCGCGCACGCTGGACCTGGACCTGCTGCTTCATGGCGATACCGTCATGGATACGCCGCGCCTGACGCTGCCCCACCCGCGCATGCACCAGCGCGCCTTCGTGCTGGCGCCCCTGCACGACCTGGCGCCCGATCTGGTGCTGCTGGTGGGCACGCCGCAGGCCTTGCTAGCGCGGCTGACGCGCCAGGCCATCGAACGCCTGGCTGACTGAGTTAACGGCGTTAACTGCGGCGGCGCCTGATACCGGTGCCGGGCACCGATGGCGCTACCTTACAGTGGAAAAAGGACACCTTGCGAGGTATGGCCGGGTGTCTGGCTCCGGCGGTGCCAGACACCGTGGCGTGCCGCGATAGTCTCAGTTGTACGGTGTCCGGCACCCTGACGGGAGCCGGACACCCGGCAGTGCCCGCGAAAATCCGCCACGGCGGCTAAGGTAGCGCCATGGATGCCACCCCCTGCAGAGCCGGCTCCGGTCGGCCTACGATTGCTCGCCGGCGCGCTGCAGCAATAGTCGCGCCCGCGCGATGACGGGCGCATCGACCATTTTGCCTTCCAGCATGAAAGTGCCGGCGCCGCTGTCGCGGTGCGCCGCCACCACGCGGCGCGCCCAGGCCAGGTCGGCCTCGGGCGGAGCGAACGCGCTGTGAATGATGCCCACCTGCGTGGGATGGATGCACAGCATGCCGCCAAAGCCCATATCGCGGGCGCGCAGGGCCGCGGCCTGCATGCCCTGGGTGTCGTGCACGCCCGGGAATACGCCGTCCAGCGGCGCGGCCAGCCCCGCCGCCCGGCTGCGCAGCAGGACCTGCACGCGGGCGTGGTCTAGCACCACCTGCGCGCCATCGGAATCGGGTGTCAGGCCGAGATCCAGGCCGTAGTCCAGGCTGCCGAAAGCCAGCCGCTGCACACCCGGCGTGGCGGCGATTTCAGCGGCATTCAGCACACCGTCGGCGGTTTCCAGGATGGGCACGATGTCGATGCCGGTTTGAGCGGCATGCCGCACGTGGGCCTGTGTCTCGGCCTTGGGCAGCACAATGGCCGCCACGCCGGGATGGTTCTGGCAGGCTTTCAGATCGTCGTCGTGCCAGGACGTGGACGCGTCGTTGATCCGTACCCACAGCCGCGCGCCGGGATGGGTGCCCAGGAAATCGCACAGGGCTTCGCGGGCGCTGTCTTTGGCCAGCAGTTCAACGGCGTCTTCCAGGTCGACGATGACCGTGTCGGCGCCGCTGGCCAGGGCTTTCGGAATGCGTTCGGGCCGGCTGGCCGGCACGAACAGGGCGGTACGGACTACGCTGGGCATCACACGACCTCCGAGGCTCGCAAACGCGCCACGTCTTCGGGCGCGTACCCCAATGATGCTAGCACCGCATCGGTGTTCTCGCCCACCGCGGGCACCGGATCCATGCGTGGCGTGAAGGCGTTGCTGGACGCCGGGGGCAGCAGCGCCGGCAGCGTGCCCACCGGGCTGCCGATTTCACGCCAGCGCTCGCGCGCCTGCAACTGCGGGTGCGCCCAGACGTCTTTCATGTCGTTGACGCGCGCATTGGCGATCTGCGCGGTTTCAAGGCGGTCGGTGACCTGGTCGATGGTCATGCCGGCGAAGGCCTGCACGATCAGCGCCCGCAATGCATCGCGGTTGGCGGCGCGCCGCGAGTTGGATGCGAAACGCTCGTCGTCGGCCAGTTCCGGCTGGCCCAGCACGCGGTCGCAGAATACGCGCCATTCGCGTTCGTTCTGCAGCCCCAGCATGATGGTGGCGCCATCGCCCACCGGAAACGGCCCGTAGGGGTAGATAGTGGCATGGGCCGCGCCCGCGCGGATGGGCGGCGCCGCGCCTTCGAAGGCGTAATACATGGGGTAGCCCATCCATTCGACCATGCTCTCCAGCATGGACACGTCCAGGCGGCTGCCCAGGCCGGTGCGCTGGCGCAGCAGCAGGGCATTCAGAATGGAGGAATACGCATACATGCCCGCGGCGATGTCGGAAATCGAGCAGCCCGCCTTGGCGGGTTCTTGTGCCGAGCCGGTAACCGAGACAAAACCGCTTTCGCTCTGGATGAGCAGGTCGTAGGCTTTCTTGCGTTCATACGGACCGCCCTGCCCATAGCCCGAAATATCGCACACGATCAGGCGCGGATACTGGGCATGCAGGGTGTCGAACGACAGGCCCAGGCGCTCGGCGGCGCCGGGGGCCAGGTTCTGCACCAGCACGTCGGCCGATTCCAGCAGGCGCTGCATGACCCCCGCGGCATCGGGGTGCTTCAAGTCCAGCGTCAGGCTTTCTTTCGAGCGGTTCGTCCAGACGAAATGCGACGATTGGCCTCGCACGCGTTCGTCGTAGCCGCGGGCGAAATCGCCCGCGCCGGGGCGTTCGACCTTGATGACGCGCGCGCCCATGTCGGCCAGCTGGCGCGTGCAGAACGGCGCGGCAATGGCGTGTTCAAGGCTGATGACGGTAATGCCGTCCAGCGGGCGGACTGCGGCAGTGGTGTTCATGCGGTAAACCTCAGTTGCGCCTGGTGCGCCAGCGTGCCGTCCTGTTCGGCCCACAGGTCGGCCAGGCCGGTTTCAGCCACGCGGCCGGCCACATGGAAGGGCGTGGGGGCGATCAGCGGCCGCAGGCCGCGGTAGGCAAGGTGGTCCAGCCGCGCCGAGGGATGCGCCTGGCGGAATGCCGCCACCATCAGCGTGGCGATCATGGGGCCATGCACCACCAGGCCGGGATAGCCTTCGGTGCCCGTGACGTAGGGGTGGTCGTAATGAATGCGGTGGCCATTGAAGGTAACGGCCGAATAGCGGAACAACAGCACCGGAGAAGGGTCAACCGGCTGGCGCCACTGCGATTCGGGCGCCGGCTCGGTGCCCACCAGCTTGGGCGGCGCGGGCTGGCGGTAGACGATGTCTTGTTCCTCCAGAATGGCCAGTGCGCCATCCTGGTGGTATTCGTGCCGCACGGTCACGAACAGCAGCGCGCCGGTACGGCCGGTTTTCTCGCGCACGTCGGCCACGGTGGAACGGCGCTCGGCCGGCACGCCCACTTGCAGCGGTGCGTGGAAGGCCACCCGGCCGCCCGCCCACATGCGGTTGCGGTCGTCGGCCGGCGGCAGAAAACCGCCACGCGCCGGATGGCCGTCGGCTCCCACGCCTTCCATGCCCACCGGGTTGATGAAGAATGCCCAGTGCCACAGGGGCGGAAGGGCCTGGCCCTGGGCCGGCGCGGGCTCGCCCAGCGTGGCGGCGATGCGGGCCGCGTGGCCGGTATCCAGGTTGTCGGCAACGGACTCGCCGCGGCCGATCCAGTCCGCGGGGTTGGAAGACGTCATGTTTCTTGTCCTTGGCTTGTTACAGTGCGGGTCAGCCGCCAGCATGCCCGCGCCCGCCGGATTTGTGAATTCGTTTTTCTACAAGGCCGGCTTCAAGAGACCGGAATCCACCGCGCTATTTGCCCTGGAAGGCCGGGGGCCGTTTCTCGGCAAAGGCGCGCATGCCTTCCTGGTAATCGTCCGTGTAGCCCAGTTGCTTCTGCAGTTCGCATTCCAGGTCGAACTGCTGTTCCAGCGTATTGCCGCTGGCGGCCTGCAAGGCCCGCTTGGTGGCGCCATAGGCGCGCGTGGGTCCGCCCGCCAGGGTGGTCACCACCTGCGCCCGCGTGGCGTCCAGGTCTGCATCGGGAATGCAGCGCCAGATAAGCCCCCATTCCGCGGCCTGGCGGGCCGGCACGCTGTCGCCGAACAGCGCCGCGCCCATGGCGCGCGCCGAACCGACCAGTCGCGGCCAGAACCACGTGCCGCCCGCGTCGGGCAACAGGCCGATCTTGCTGAAGGCCTGGATGAAGCGCGCCGATTCCACGGCATACACCACGTCGCAGGCAAACACCAGGCTGGCGCCCGCCCCGGCCGCCACGCCATTGACCAGGCATACCACCGGCACCGGCAGCGCCCGCAGGCGCAGCACCAACGGCCGGTAGTTGTTGCGCAGGCCCTCGCTCAGGTCGCGGCGCTGGCCCTCGGGCAGCGGCTTGCGCTCGGTAAGATCCTGGCCTGCGCAGAAACCGCGCCCGGCGCCCGTGATCACCACGCCGCGCAGGACGGCGCAGTTTTCCAGGGTATCCAGGGCGCGCGCCAATTCGGCATGCATCGCGGACGTGAAGCTGTTCAGGCGATCGGGGCGGTTCAGCGTGATGATGCCGACGCCATCTTCCAGGGAAAAACGGATTTGCTCATAGGCCTGCGTCACGCCAGCTCCTCGAGTACGGCCAGTTGTTCGGCGGTGTCACCCAGCAGTTGGTCGATCATGGTCAGGCGCTTGAAATAGTCGCCCACTTCCAGTTCATCGGTCATGCCCATGCCGCCATGCAGTTGCACGGCGCTCTGGGCCACGAAGCGCCCGGCGCGCGCCGCTTCCAGCTTGGCACTGGCCAGCATGCGGCGGCGCTGCGCGGCGTCGGTTTCCGTCAGGGCGGCGGCCGCCACGTAGGCCATGGACAAGGCCATTTCCTTGGCCACCAGCATGTCGGCCATGCGGTGCTGCAATACCTGGAAGGCCGCCAGCGGCTGGCCGAACTGGCGCCGCGTCTTGAGATAGTCGATGGTGATTTCCAGCAGGCGTTCCATGGCGCCCGCCGCATGCGCGCATAGTGCCGCGGTGCCCCACTCCAGCGCCGCGGCCAGGCCGTCCACCGCGGCCTGGCCTTGCGCCAGGATGGCATCCGCGCCAACCGGCGTGCGGTCGAAATCGATGCGCGCGCAGCGCGCGCGGTCCAGCGTGGGCGTGTCCAGCACTTTCACACCCGGCGCATTGGCCGGCACCAGCAGCAGCACGGCCTCGTCGTCGATGTCGCGCGCCGACACGATCCAGGCCTGCGCGGCGGCGCCGTGCCATACCAGGTGCTTGGCGCCTGTCAGTTCCAGCACGCGGTCGGCGCTGGGCCGTACCCGGCACGACTCGGGCTCGGTGTCATAACGCCGCCCGGGTTCCTGATAGGCCACCGCGATAATGGCTTCGCCCGTGGCCAGCGCGGGCAGCCACTGTTGTTGCATGTCGGTATTGGCACAGGCCAGCAGCGCGGCCGCGCTCATCACCGCGCTGGGAACCACCGGCTCGGACACCAGGCCGCGTCCCAGTTCCAAGTGTACCGGCAGCAGGCTGGCGGGCGCTTCGCCAAAGCCGCCATGCTCGGCAGGAATGTTCAGGCCCATGACACCCAGCTCGGCCAGTTGCGCCCAGGCGCGCGCGTCCAGCGCGGGTTCGGCGGCGCGCGCGCGGCGGCGGACAAAGGCCCATTCGTCCTGCACCAGGCGCCGCAGGCTGTCGGCCAGCATGCGTTGTTCTTCGGTATACGCGAAATCCATGATTCTGTTCCGTTGCGTTGCGGGCTACAGCCCAAGCATCATGCGGGCGATGATGCCCTTCTGCACTTCGGTGGTTCCCCCGTAGATCGAGGTCTTGCGCATGTCGGCATACCCCGCGCCGGCCGCGGCCGCCATCTCGGGGCCGGGGCCATGGAACGCGGCATCCGCCTCCATCCAGTCGGGGTCGTACGGCCAGGCGTCGGGGCCGGCGATTTCCATTTGCAGCATGGCCAGGTCCTGCTGGATTTCCGACCCGCGGATCTTCAGCACCGACGCCTCCGGCCCGGGCGCGTCGCCACGCGCCGACGCGACGCGCAGCAACAGCATTTCCAGCGCCATGATGTCGACTTCGATGCGCGAGATGCGGTCGCGCATGCGGCTGTCCTGCAGCAGGGGCCGGCCATGGCGCTGCGCGCGGCCGGCCATTTCTTTCAGCACGCTCAGTTCGCGATGGCAATGGCCCAGCCCGGCGATGCCGGTGCGTTCGTGCCCCAGCAGGTACTTGGCATAGGTCCAGCCCTGGCCGGCCTCGCCCACGCGGTTGGCCACCGGGACGCGCACGTTTTCCAGCCAGACTTCGTTGACGTCGTGGCCGCCGTCCAGCGTGCGGATGGGCCGCACGCTGACACCCGGTGTGCGCATGTCGATCAGCAACATGGAAATGCCGCGCTGCGCCTTGGCGTCGGGGTCGGTGCGCGCCAGGCAGAACATCCAGTCGGCGTACTGCGCCAGCGTGGTCCAGGTTTTCTGGCCGTTCACCACGTAGTGGTCGCCATCGAGTTCGGCGCGGGTTTTCAGCGACGCCAGGTCGGAACCCGACCCCGGTTCCGAATAACCCTGGCACCACCAGTCTTCCACGCGGATGATGCGCGGCAGGAAGCGTTGCTGCAGCTCGGGGCTGCCGTACTTCATCAACACCGGGCCTATCATGCTCAGCCCGAAGGGCAGCAGGCGCGGTGCGCCGGCCTTGAAGCATTCCACCTCGAAAATCAGGCGTTCCAGGGGGTTCCATCCGGTGCCGCCATGCTCTTTGGGCCAGGTGGGCGCGCCCCAGCCCTGATCGTCCAGGATGCGGTGCCAGCGTATGTAGTCGTCGCGGTGCAGGCGTTGGTGGCGCAGTACCTTGTCGCGGATATCGCGCGGCAATTTTTCCTGCGCGAACGCTCGTACGGTTTCGCGGAAGCGGCGCTCTTCCGGTGTCCAGCTCAAGTCCATGTGCGGTCTCCTTCAGGCCGTATCTAGCCACGGCCGGAGCGCCGCTGCAATCTGCCTCTTTGGAAGCGGGGCTTCCGTGTAAATGAAGCGGGCCGGGCCTGGCCCGGCCGCGTCCAGCGTACCGCCCGGCAAAACCCCTGCTTCGGCAATGAAGAATGGTCAACCGTGCCGGCAGAACGGACACTGCCTGCAACCTCACTGCCATGCTGATTTTTCATGACCGAGCGCATCCATGAACCGCTGCGGGACCAGGCGTGCCGCCAGCCCGACGCCGTGTTCCTGTACGAAGAAAGCGGCGCCACGCTGCGCTACGGCCAGATGTGGCAGCGCGTCGAGCAGGCGCGCGGCTGGCTGGCCGGCCAGGGCGTGCGCCT
>NZ_JAJMLX010000174.1 GCF_020991325.1 Bordetella petrii
CCTGGCCCGCGCCCACCTGGCCGCCCGGGATTTCCCGCTGCGCCAGCCCAATCTGCGGGGCCTGGCCTGGTGGGTGGATACGGCGCCCAAGGTGCTGCCGTTCCTGGACGCCGAGCAGGCCCGCTTGCTGGGCGGCGAACTGGCCGAACAACAGCGCGTGGCGGCCACGCCCGCCTGGCAGGCGCTGCCAGCCGGCCCTGCCCATTGCGACCTGTTCCGTGACAACGTACTGTTTGCCGGCACCTTCGACGACCCGCTGATGGGCGGCATCATCGATTTTTATTTCGCTGGCTGCGACACCTGGCTGTTCGACGTGGCGGTCAGCGTCAACGACTGGTGCATCGAGCGCGACACCGGCGCCTTCGTGCCCGCCCTGGTCGACGCCTGGCTGCAGGCCTACGCCGCGCAACGCCCCTTTACCGCCGAAGAACGCCAGGCTTGGCCGCATATGCTGCGCGCCGCGGCACTGCGCTTCTGGCTGTCGCGCCTGTACGATTTCTACCTGCCGCGGCCGGCCCAGACGCTCAAACCCCACGACCCGCGCCATTTCGAAAGAGTGTTGCTCGCGCGCCACCGACCGGGCCTGCCCGCCTTGCCCTGAGCGCCGCGGCCCGCATAATTGAGTGTAAACCTCCTCCATCCCCCACCGAGACCTATGCAAGCAGCATCTTTACCCGCATCCTATGGCTGGCAATGGGTACGGGACGGCCTACGGCTGTTCATGAAGCAACCGCTGGCCATGTTCACCTGGGCCCTGGCCATCAGCCTGCTCGTCCTGTTCGCGACCTTCACGCCTCCGGTGGGGCCGCTGCTGTTCGTGGCGCTGATGCCTGTCATCACGCTGATGACGCTGGCCGCCTGCAAGCACATCGAAGCGGGCCGCGTCATGTTGCCGTCGATGTGGCCCAAAACCCTGCTGCGCCCGGGGGTGTTCAAGAAAATGCTGCTGATCGGCGTACTGTACGCCGTGCTGTGCATCACCGCGGGCCTGGTGTCGTTCCTGCCCTTTTCCAGCGCCCTGACGGAAGGCATGCGGGTAGCCTCCATCGAACAAGACCTGACGCCATTCATCAGCGTCATGCGAGTACCGCTGGCATTGTTCGCGGTGCTGTACATGATTATCGCGGCCCTGTTCTGGCACGCTCCGGTATTGGTGGGCTGGCACGGCCTGCGTATCGGCCAGGCGCTGTTTTTCTCGGGTATTGCCTGCTGGCGCAACAAGTGGCCCTTCCTGGTCTATGGAACGGCCTGGGTGCTGATATTCCTGTTCATCGACCTGTGCGCCGGGCTGCTGGTCAGTGCCGGGGTGCCGGTGCAACTGGCGGGCACCCTGCAAATCCCCTTCAATATTGCCGCTGGCGGCGTGCTGTACTGCAGCTTCTACCCCGCGTACACCTCGGTGTTCGGCATTGAAGACACCCATGCGCACCTGGATGGCTCGAACGACCGTACCGAGTCCGAGGCCTGACCGCTCCCGCCCTTCGGGCCATGGGCCCATGCCAGGCGCGTATTCCGGCGCCTGCAGGCCCTAGTACTGCGGCGCGGCAGTGAAATTCAGGAAGCGCGTGCTGGACCCCTGGAACGTCAGCCGCACCGTGCCGATCGGGCCGTTACGCTGCTTGCCCACGATGATCTCGGCCGTGCCCTTGTCGGGCGAATCGGGGTTGTAGACTTCGTCGCGGTAAATGAACAGGATCAAGTCCGCGTCCTGTTCGATGGCCCCCGATTCACGCAGGTCGCTCATCACGGGCCGTTTGTTGGGGCGCTGTTCCAGGCTGCGGTTCAGCTGCGACAGCGCGATCAACGGGCAGTTCAGTTCCTTGGCCAGGCCTTTCATCGAGCGGCTGATTTCAGAGATTTCCGTGGCCCGGTTCTCGCCGCCGCCATTGCCCGCCATCAGTTGCAGGTAGTCGATGATGATCAGGCCCAGTTGGCCGCACTGCCGCGCCAGGCGGCGCGCGCGGGCCCGCACTTCCATGGCGCTGAGCGCGGGCGTTTCGTCGATATACACCTGGGCATCCTGCATCAGCTGCACGGCATGCGTGACGCGCGGCCAGTCGTCGGCCACCAGCTTGCCGGTGCGCATGCGATGCTGATCCAGCATGCCCACCGATCCCAGCATACGCATGGCCAGTTGCACCGCGCCCATTTCCATCGAAAACACGGCCACCGGCAGCCCTTGCTCGATAGCCACGTGTTCGCCGATGTTCATCGAGAACGAGGTTTTACCCATCGAGGGGCGCCCGGCCACGATGACCAGGTCGCCCGGCTGCAGGCCGGAGGTCATTTTGTCCAGGTCGCTAAAGCCCGTGGGCACCCCGGTAACGTCCGAATCGGAGTCGCGGTGGTACAGCTCGTCGATACGCTCGACCACCTGCGTCAGCAGCGGCTGGATCTCCTGGAAGCCGGCCGAACCTTTCTCGCCCTCCTGGGCGATCTTGAACACCTTGGATTCGGCCTCGTCCAGCAGTTGGCGCGCTTCCTTGCCCTGCGGGTTCAGCGCGGCCGCGGAGATTTCGTCGGCGATGGAAACCAGCTTGCGCAGCATGGCGCGCTCGCGCACGATCTCGGCGTAGCGCCGGATGTTGGCGGCCGACGGCGTGTTGTGGGCCAGCGCATTCAGATAGGCCAGGCCGCCGGTATCTTCGGCCTTGCCGGCGCTGACCAGCGATTCATTGACGGTAATGACATCGGCCGGCCGCGCCAGGCCGATCAGGCGGGCGATGTGGTGCCAGATCAGCCGGTGATCGTGCCGGTAGAAGTCTTCTTCGACCAGGACGTCGGCGATGCGGTCCCAGGTGGTGTTGTCCAGCAGCAGCCCCCCCAGCACAGACTGCTCGGCCTCGATGGAGTGCGGCGGCACGCGCAGATATTCAAGCTGGGAGTCGGCGGGAGTATTCATTGAATGCACTAGTAAAGAGTTCGCAGGGTGCGGGCCACCCGGAAGAAACCTTGGATATCGCGGCCGGGCAGGCGTCCGAACACGGGGCGCAGCACCGCGGCGCATGCGCACAGCACGCGGGCCATGCGCTGCAGGCGCGCCCGCACCTGGGGGGCCGCGGAGGACTGGAAATAGGTATCGAGCACCAGTTGGCCCAAGCCCGACAGATTATCATCCTGTAGCTTGCGCAGCCCCAGCAACGAGGACAGCAACTGGAATACATCGTAAGCCTGGGCCAGGGGCAGAGACAAGGCGCCGCCGATGTTCTCTTCGAAATCGATGCGCCAGAGGTCCCCGCCGCGCAGCGTGATATTGCGTACCTGCGCCCCGCCATGCCAATGGCCGCGCGCATGGAAAGCCGCCAGGTCGGCCGCCAGGGCGCGCACCCATTGCGCGCGCTCCGCGGGCTGGGCATGCCGGATCAGGCCGGCGAAATCTTCGCCTACATGTTCCAGCACCAACAGGCCCGACTCTTCCCACCATACATGGGGCACGCGGCAGCCGGCCTGCGACAGGCGGCGCAGGCGTTCGGCCTCGTACGCAAGGCCATTGCGCAACAGCACGCCCGGGCGCGGAAACTCGCCCAGGAACAATTTGCAGCCCAGCGCCAGGCCCAGTGCGCGCAGGTAGTGCAGCACATAACCCAGGCGCTGCAATACGCCCGACCGCCGCCGCTTGACCACGCAGGGCACGCCATCGATGGACACGATGCGCACGGAGGGTTCGTGCGCGGCATCAACACTGTCTAGCCAGGCCCGCAGGCCAGGGGGCGCGCTCTGATGCTGGGGCGGCGTGCTCAAGGGTGTTCTCGAAAGTGGGCAGGGTTGGAGTATGAAGCAAGCGCTCCAAACAAAAAAGAAAAAGCCGGCGCATTCGCCGGCTTTTTCTGCTGGACGCGAGCCGGTTGGCTTAGGCGAGGTCGCCTTCAACCAGGACGTTCACGTCAACCACCACGTCGGCGTGCAGCGCGACCTGGATGGGGTACTCGCCCACGGCCTTCAGCGGGCCATTGGGCAGGCGTACCTGGCCCTTTTCGACGGCTTCGAAACCAGCCTTCTTCAGGCCTTCAGCCACGTCGGCATTGGTAACCGAGCCGAACAGGCGGCCATCGACACCGGCCTTTTGCAACACCTTGAGCTGGTAACCGGCCAGGCGGGCACCCAGCGCTTCGGCGGCGGCCAGCTTTTCGGCCTGGACTTTTTCCAGTTCGGCGCGGCGGGCTTCGAATTCCTTCAGGGCGGCGTCGGTAGCGCGACGGGCCATTTTCTGGGGAATCAGGAAGTTGCGGGCGTAACCATCGCGAACACGGACGATCTCGCCCAGGTTGCCCAGGTTGACGACTTTTTCAAGCAGGATGACTTGCATTTCAGTAACCCCGGGATCAGTTGTGGTTGTCGGTGTAAGGCAACAGGGCCAGGAAGCGCGCACGCTTGATGGCGGTGTCCAGCTGGCGCTGGTAGTGTGCCTTGGTGCCGGTCAGGCGAGCCGGGATGATCTTGCCGTTTTCTTGCACGAAGTCGCGCAGGGTGTCCAGATCTTTGTAGTCGATCTCGTCGACGCCGGCGGCGGTGAAGCGGCAGAACTTGCGACGCTTGAACAGCGGGTTCTGCTGCGTGAATTTGCGTTTTTCTTTGCGTTTTCCGAAGAAAGCCATGATGTGCCTCTTAGTCTAGCCGGGCAGGAATTGAATTCACTGGCCCGTAATCTGTGTCTGGGTCCGGTTGGCCGGTTATGCCACCAACGGGTCGTGCCCTGCGCTACCGCCGACTTTGCGGGCAAGCTGCATATGCAGCTTGACCTTCACCGAATCTTTGCGGGCGGCGGCCAGGAAGCCCCGCACCTGCAGTTCGGTCCCCAGTGGGGTGCCGGCCAGCAGTTGTGCCAGATCGCCCAGGGCCACGGCGGATATCGTGAGTTCGACGCGGCGCGGGTGCCCCGCTTCGACGACTTCCGACTCGTGGGCCAGCAGCATTTCCAGCGCTGGCACGCCGGCGGGGGTATGGCGCAAAGGCTCGCATTCGAGAACGCGGGCGCTGAGTTCCAGGGTGTTCATCCGCCGGTACGTGGTAGTAAAAAAACGGCCTTGCCGGGTTTATTGAGCCTGAGCTTGAGCCTGGGCCGGCGCCGCGGCTTCCGTGGCGACCTTGCGGGCCTCTTCGCGCTCGACCGACTTCATCATCAGCGAGGGCGAGGTCTGGGCCTTTTTGGTCTTGATGACCAGGTGGCGCAGCACGGCATCGTTGTAGCGGAACGAATGCTCGAGCTCGTCGAGCGTGGCCTGGCCGCACTCGATGTTCATGCAGACGTAATGCGCCTTGACCAGCTTCTGGATCGGGTAGGCCAGTTGGCGGCGGCCCCAGTCTTCCAGACGGTGCACCGCACCGCCCTGGCCGGTAACGAGCGACTGATAGCGCTCGACCATGGCGGGCACTTGCTCGCTTTGGTCCGGATGGACAATGAACACTACTTCGTAGTGACGCATAGGTAAAACTCCTTGAGGATGTCTTGCGGCGCACTCAGGTGCGCCCGCAAGGGGCAGCCCGCCGCCCCGACAAAATGGGGCAATCGAGCAAGAAAGCTCTCGATTATCGCTGATCCTGGCTTATTGCGCAAGCAATAGTCGCCATGAGCAGGAACCACGACCCCAAGCCCAGGCCTGCTTCACGCCAAAACGCAAGAACTCGTACGTTCCGGCGATCAGCGGCCAGCCGCGGGCGGCGGGAGCCGGCGCCATGGCCGCGATCAGCCTTCGACGACGGCGTAGGCGGAATGGTTGTGAATGGACTCGAAGTTCTCGGCTTCGACGCGATAGCGGGCCACGCCGGGGTGCGCAGCCAGGCGGGCGGCCACATCGCGCACCAGGTCTTCGACGAACTTGGGGTTGTCGTAGGCGCGTTCCGTGACGAACTTCTCGTCGGGGCGCTTGAGCAGGCCCCACAGTTCGCAGGACCCTTCGTCTTCCACCAGGCGGATGATGCGATCCATGGCCACGTCGCCATTCAGCACGGCCGACACGGTGACGTGCGAGCGCTGGTTGTGCGCGCCATACTCGGAAATGGCCTTGGAACACGGGCAAAGGCTGGTAACCGGCACCTGCACGACCAGTTCGAATTCGACCTGGTCGCCAGCGGCGCGGGCCACCCACTGTACTTCGTAGTCCAGCAGGCTTTGCACCCCCGACACCGGCGCCGACTTATTGATGAAATACGGGAACGCCGCGGTGATGTCGCCGCGGTCGGCATGCAGCAGGGGCAGCATGTCGCGCGCCATGTCGGCGAACAGGGCCGGCGTCATGGGCACGCTGCGATACTTTTCCAGCAGCGCCACGAAGCGGGACATGTGCGTGCCCTTCTCTTCCGCCGGCAAGGCCACGGTCAGGGTCCAGTTGGCCACTGTGGGCTGGGGCGCGCCATCGGCGTCTGCCACCAGCATGGGATGCCGCACGCCGCGGATGCCTACGCGCTGAATCGGGATGTGCCGGGTATCAGCCGAGCTTTGCACATCGGGCATGACCAGGGCGGGATCGATCGGAGAATTCATAGGGTTACCTGTCAGGGCGGGAATAAATGAGAATCGCTGTTGCCCTGAAATATGTTAGCGGAGCCATTATTACCGAAAAGCCGGGCCGGAAGTGCGGAAAACCCTCCTACTAGTAGGTTGGTAACCGCTGCCCCGGCCCTATTTTTCTTGCACCGGCACCGCGACCTGGTTTTCAAAGCGGGTGCGGACAGACTGTTCGATGCCGCCGGCGTCCAGCCCCACCCCGGCCAGAAGGGTGGCCTGGTCGCCGTGATCGATGAAACGGTCCGGCAGACCCAATTGCAGTACGGGAATATTGACGCCTTCCTGGTGCAGCAATTCCGCCACAGCGCTACCGGCCCCGCCCATGATGGCGGCTTCTTCCACTGTGACGATGGCGCCGTGGCGGGCGGCGAGATCCAGGATAAGTTCGCGGTCGATCGGCTTGACGAAGCGCATGTCCGCCACGGTGGCATCCAGCTTGTCGGCCGCGCCCAGGGCAGCCTGCACCAGGGTGCCAAACCCCAGGATGGCCACGCCGCGCCCTTCGCGCCGCACCACGCCCTTGCCCAGCGCCACGGTGTCCAGCCCAGGCGCCACGGTGGCTCCGCAACCAGCGCCGCGCGGATAACGCACCGACGCCGGCCCGGCGTATTCGTAACAGGTGGACAGCAGCAGGCGCGCCTCGTTTTCGTCGGACGGCGTAGCCAGCACCATGTTGGGCACGCAGCGCAGATAGGCAATATCGTAATTGCCGGCATGCGTGGCGCCGTCGGCACCGACCAGGCCGGCGCGGTCCAGGGCGAAGGTCACGTCCAGGTTCTGCAACGCCACATCGTGGATAAGCTGGTCGTAGCCGCGCTGCAGGAACGTGGAATAAATTGCCACTACCGGTTTCTGCCCTTCGCAGGCCAGGCCCGCGGCGAAAGTCACCGCATGCTGTTCGGCGATGCCCACATCGAAGTAGCGGCGCGGGAACCGCTGTTCGAACTCAACCAGGCCGCTGCCTTCGCGCATGGCCGGCGTGATGCCGCACAGGCGCTCGTCGCGCTCGGCCATGTCGCACAGCCACTGGCCGAAGATCTGCGTGAACGTCTTGCGCGACGAAGGCTTGCCTTGCTGGATGCCTATCGCAGGATCGAACTTGCCGGGACCGTGGTACAGCACGGGATCGGCCTCAGCCAGCTTGTACCCCTGCCCCTTGCGCGTGACCACGTGCAGGAACTGCAGGCCCTGCAAGGCCTTCAGGTTCTGCAGCGTGGGCACCAGGGCGTCCAGGTCATGGCCGTCGATAGGGCCCACATAGTTGAAGCCGAACTCTTCGAACAGCGTGGCCGGCGTGACCATGCCCTTCGCGTGTTCTTCGAAGCGGCGCGCCAGTTCGAGCACCGGAGGAACATGCTGCAGCATGGCGCGACCGACATTCTTGGCGGTGGCGTAGAACCGCCCCGACATCAGGCGCGCCAGGTAGCGATTCAGCGCCCCCACCGGCGGCGAGATCGACATGTCGTTGTCGTTGAGCACCACCAGCAGGTTGACATCGGGTGTGACGCCCGCATTGTTCATGGCTTCGAAGGCCATGCCGGCGGACATGGCGCCATCGCCGATGACCGCGATGTGCTGGCGCTGGATACCGGCGTTGCGCGAAGCGACGGCCATGCCCAGCGCCGCCGAGATAGAGGTGGACGAGTGAGCCGTCCCGAAGGCGTCATACTCGGATTCGCTGCGCTTGGGAAAGCCGGAGATGCCGCCTTCCTGGCGCAATTGCGCCATGCCGGCGCGGCGCCCGGTGAGTATTTTGTGCGGGTACGACTGATGGCCCACATCCCACACAATGCGGTCGTGCGGCGTGTCGAATACCTGGTGCAAGGCCAGCGTCAGCTCGATGGTGCCCAGGTTGGACGACAAATGGCCGCCCGTCCTGGACACCGATTCGAGCACGAAGCCACGCAATTCCTCGGCCAGCGTCTTGAGTTCGCGGCGATCCAGCTGGCGCAGGTCCGCCGGCGATTGAATACGGTCCAGTAAGTCTGTCGTCATGCTCGGTATCAGCGGTCTCTGAGTACGATGTAGTCGGCCAGGCGGGCCAGCATCGCGCCGGAATCGCCCAGCGGCGCCAGGGCGGCATGGGCTGCGGCGCGCAGTTCTTCGGCCAGCGCACGGGCCTCGTCCAGGCCCAGCAACGATACATAGGTGGGCTTGTTGCCGGCCGCGTCTTTGCCCGCGGTTTTCCCCAGGCTGGCCGTGTCGGCGGTGACATCGAGAATATCGTCAACGACCTGGAATGCCAGGCCCACGGCATGCGCGTAGTCGTCCAGTGCCTGCCGGTTGTTGGAACTGGCTCCGGACACGATGCCCCCCAGCGCCACGCTGCATTCAAGCATGGCACCGGTTTTCATGCTGTGCATGGTTTGCAGTTCGTCGCGCGACAGCGCGTGCCCGACACTGTGCAGGTCGATGGCCTGCCCCCCTGCCATGCCCAGGCTGCCCGCCGCGCGGGCCAGCGCCTGGGTGGCCTGCACCACCAACGCCGGCGCGATAGGCATGTCGGCCAGCAATTCGAATGCCAGCGGTTGCAGCGCGTCGCCGGCCAGCATGGCGGTGGCCTCATCGAACTGCACATGCGTGGTGGGACGCCCACGGCGCAACGTGTCGTCATCCATGCATGGCAGGTCGTCATGGATCAGCGAATAGGCGTGGATCAATTCCACCGCCGCAGCCGCGCGGTCCAGCGAAGCCTGGATGGCCACGGCACTGCCATTGACAGGGCACGCCTGGCCCGCGGCGTACACCAGCGCGGCACGGACCCGCTTGCCGCCGCCCAGCACGGCGTAGCGCATGGCCTCGTGCAGGCGCTCGGGCAAGGCATCGGCCGCAGGCAGGCATTCGTCCAGCACGGCCTCGATGTGTTGCGCGCGGCCCTGCAGCCAGTCCGCGAACGCAAGGTGTTGTTGCTTCATCCGGTTATTCGTCGTCGAGCGCGCGCGGATCCATGGGGCGCAGCAAACCGTCTTCCAGCACTTTGACCTGCTGCTCGGCCTGCGCCAGACGCTCTTGGCAGACGCGCGTGAGTTCGACGCCGCGCCGATAGGCGGCCAGCGATTGCTCGAGCGGCAGTGATCCGTCTTCCATGGCGGCAACCAGGGTTTCGAGCTCGGCCAGGGCCGTTTCGAAATCCTGGGGCAAGGGACGGTCGTCGTGCTGCGGATCGGTTTGCGTAGAGGTGGCCAAACTGGGCTCCGGGCGCGGGGTGTGAGTCGTTGAATCTGTGAATTGTACGAGATCGCGCCTTCGTCACGCGCGCTCAGGGCGGATCGCCCGCAAGCTGCTGCACCGCCGCCCGCAGCGCCGGCGCCACGCT